>CAYPCC010000001.1:0-22210 GCA_964409095.1 uncultured Phycisphaera sp.
GGAACCCCCACTGCCCCACCCCCACTGCCCACTGCCCACTGCCCACTTCCCCCCTATTCCCGCTTATCCCCATCCTCCCGGAGCTTACCCCATGACTCACCCCAAAGATCCCCACCACCACCAAAACCAAAACCAAAACCCACGCCGCGACCCGCGTCAACCGCCCTACCACGGCCCGACGATCACCAAGCTCTCCAGCGTCCAACCCACCAAAGTCCGTTGGCTCTGGCAAGACCGCCTCGCGTTGGGCAAGCTCACGCTCTTGGCCGGGGACCCGGGGCTGGGTAAGAGCTACCTCACGCTCGACCTCGCCGCTCGGGTCAGTGCGGGGTTGCCGTTCCCCGGCGAGACCTCGGCCGGCGGCGGGAAATACGGCAAGCTGCCGCGCAAAGTCATCCTGCTCAGTGCCGAGGACGACCCGGCGGACACCATCCGCCCCCGCCTCGACGCCGCCGGGGCCGACTGCGACAACATCGTCCTGATCGACGGGATCGCCTTCGGCGAGAATCGTCGGCCGGTGAACCTGCGCGAGGACATCAAGCACGTCGAGCGGGCCGTGCAGCTCATGCACAGAGAGTGTCGGCTGATCATCATCGACCCGATCTCCGCGTACCTCGGCGACGACGAGGGCCACTCCAACACCAAGGTCCGCAACATGCTCGCTCCGCTGGCGCGGCTGGCGCAGGATTATGGCGTGGCCGTGCTCGCCGTCACCCACCTCAACAAAGGCGGCGGCCAAGGCCCGACCAACGCGATCTACCGCACCATGGGCAGCCTCGCCTTCACCGCCGCCGCCCGCACCGTCCACCTCGTCGCCCGCGATCCTTCGGATGCGGCGGGCCAACGCCGACTGATGCTACCCATCAAAAACAACCTCGGCCACGACCGCACCGGCTGGGGCTTCGCGTTGACCAACCACGACTTCATCGACCCCACCGGCGGCGACCCCGACGACTACCCCAACGCCCGCCGCCGCGAAACCAAAATCTCCTGGGACCCCGACCCCACCCAAGACACCGCGGATGCCCTACTCCTCAAACTCAACCGCACCCCCGGCGGTTCCGGGGGCCAACGCGAAACCCCGGCGATGGACGAGGCGATTGAGTTTTTACGCCAGTCGCTGCAATCGGGACCTCAACCCATGAAGTCGATCCAAGCCGCCGCCGAGGCCGCGGGCATCAGCCGGGTTACGCTCAAGCGGGCCAAAGCCGAGTTGGGCGTGGAAAGCCGCCGTGAAGGCTACGGTAGTGATGGCCAATACGTCTGGACGTTGATCCAGAGTGATGCGAAAACCACTGCTGGATTATTCCCGAACCGTAGCGATACCTCATCGGGCAGCATGGAGGATCACTCTGATGCATGAGTCTACAAGGCGATTTGAGTTGACAAAAACGCGAGTCATGATAGGATTTTGTTTGGAATGGATTGTTGCTACATCTAGGCGATTGTTTCGGAGTGTGATTCAATTTATGCCGATTTGTGAGCTACGATGCCGAAGGTATCGTTATTCCTGCTGCTGCTCGGGTAACATCACCCCACCATCCGAACTACTTGTCATGCCCACCGCGAACCCTGTCATCAATCAGCTGATTCCGTTCAATGCGCATCGTTTTGATGCGTGTATGAACTATCTGATGTCGGAGTTTTCTTCATCTTTGTCGCAATACGACATTGCTAAACGTCATGTTATGGTCGATTTTTTTCATGTGTTAGAGACCGGCCAGCAGATGATTGGTGGGCCGTTGGAGGCTTGGGACCTCGGCCCCGTAGTTGATCCGGGTTACAACCGAGTCAGGTCTTTAGGTTATAAATTTGAAGAGGAAAAAAAGCCTGTTCACCAAGGCTTGATCCGTGTCGTTGGTAAGTCTCAAAAGCGATATCTGTACGCCCCTCACGGTAAAGCTGACTACGATGATTTTAGTCCGGCCGAGCTTCAGGCGATGCGTCGAGCCAACGAAATGCTCGCGTCTAAATCTTTCAAAGAATGCGATGCATTCTTCCATGGTCAGACCACTTACATGGGGCGACTATGGTCGGAAGCGCGTAAGAGTGACGAGCGGATTGATTGGGGCCGATTGGTTGAGGCTTACGATCAAGAAACTGGCGAAGATCACACTCACGCCAAGCTGATGATTGATTGTTGGCGTGATCCGCAATGAGTTTGGTCGCTCGTGTCTATCCCCGTCTACAAAACGCCGGGCCGCCTTGGGATACTCACCCGGTGGTTGTTGTTCTAGAAATAGACGGCAAAGACGAATGCCTGTGTATACCTGCGTTCACCGCAGGACAACCGCGTATCGAGCAAGCGATTGAATCTTTTGAAAAAAGTGGCATTTCGCGCAGTTGTTTGACTATGCAAGTTGACAACCATCGAGCGGTTCGGTGGTTTCGAGGATTTCAACCAAAGCCGTCGGTGCATTGGGCGATTCTTAATGTGGCCCGAATCAATCGCGTTTACGTGAGGAAATCTCAGCCGGTTGGTGAAATGCAGCCGGAATATCTGCTACGTTTGATCGCATCTTTCTTGGAGTTTTGCCAAACTCCGCCGGGGCAAAACCGTTTTTCTGCTCATCTGCAAAAACGCCTTCGCAAAACAGCAGAAGAGCTTCGTCAAAATCTCAAAAAACCATAGAGGCTCATGGTGTGGGGTGAGCCTACATAGTCAAGATTGACCCTCACCCCGGCTCGACGAAGTCGATGGCGCCGCAATCCGGGACTAAGCCCGCGGCGATGGCTTCGGTGAGGAGTTGTCTCACGGCTTGGCGGCCCTTGTCGCCGTAGTCGAGGGTCCAGTGGTTGACGTACATGCCCACGAACCGGTCGGCCAACTCAGCGCCCATGTCCCGGGCGTAGTTCAACGCGAACTCGACGGAGGCTTCGCGGTGAGCCAGGGCGTATTCGATGCTGTTGAGGAGGATGCGGCAGATGGCGGGGGCTTCGCCGGAGGCCAGGAGGTCACGGCGGATGGCGTTGGCGCCCAGGGGCAGGGGGAGGTTGCGGGACTGGGTCCACCAGGTGCCCAGGTCGATGAGTTTTTCGAGGCCGTTGTTTTGGAAGGTGATTTGGCCTTCGTGGATGATGAGGCCGGCGTCGAACTCGCCGGTTTGGACCTTCTCTAAGATTTCGTCGAACATGACGTTTTCATAATGGAGGTCGTGTTTGGAGAGGCCGTGCTCGGCGAGCATGAGTTGGGTGGACAGCCAGGCGGTGGTGCGTTCGCCGGGGATCGCCAACTTCGCGCCTTTGAGGTCTTTGACGGATTTAAATTTTCCGGGGGGTACGACGATCATGGGGCCGTAGTTGTCGCCCATGGAGCTGCCGCAGGAGGTCATGACGTATCGGTCGGCGACGAAGGGGTATTGGTGGATGCTGAAGGCGGTGATTTCGAGTTCGCCCTTCTCCGATCGCACGTTGAGGGATTGGATATCTTCGAGGACGTGGACGAAGTCGTAGGGGCCGGTGTCGATTTGGGGGGTGAGGCGTTCGCCGTTGGGTGCGGTGAAGTTGGCGAGGGGGAACCACATGAACGCGTCGTCGGGGTCGGGGGAGTGGCCGATCTTGAGGGTCTTGCCCCCGGAAGTTGGGGTGGGCGTTTGGGGGTGTTGAGGGGTGGGCGTGGTGGTCATGGGGGGAGTTTAGCCTAGTCGGCGGCGCTGGCCTTGGATGGATTTGCTCTTTCACCGCTTGCCCGACTTGATTGCGTTAGACTGGCGATTCCTACGGCCCCCCCACGTCTCGACGCCCCCCGGAAACCCCGGAAACCCCGGAAACCCCGGAAACCCCCCGAAACCAAACCGCCATGGCTGGCAAACGGAATTTGCAAACCCCCGACAGTTGGCCGAGCTACCGGAATCCGCACCGTCGGCGGGCGGACGCGGAGGCTCATGCGGAGGACAGCGCCCCGCCGCCGGTGGTGGAGCACGCGTTGGTGCCCGACGGGCCGGTGAAGACGGTCGAGACGCAAGACGATTTGTTGGCGTTGCTGGAGGAGTTGCGGGCGGCGGGGAGCTTCGGGTACGACACGGAGTTCATCGGCGAGGAGACGTTCTACTCGCGGTTCTGCGTGATCCAGGTGTCGACGCCCGAGCAGATCACATTGATCGATGCGTTGGCCCAGGGGCTGGACCTCTTGCCGTTTTGGGAGTTGCTGGCGGACCCGGCGGTGGAGAAGATCGTGCACGCGGGGTTGCAGGATTTGGAGCCGGTCGAGCGGCTGACCGGCCGGCCGCCGGCGAATATTTTTGACACGCAGATCGCCGCGGCGTTTGCGGGTCAGCCGTACCCGATCTCGCTGGCGAAGCTGTGCCTGGCGATGGCGGGCGCGGACCTGGGCAAGAGCAGCAAGTTCAGCCAGTGGGACCGTCGGCCGCTGACCGAGAACCAGAAAACCTACGCGGCCAACGACGTGCGGTATCTGCACCTGGTGCGGCAACGGATCGGGCAACGCCTCGACGAGCTGGGCCACGCCGACAAGGCGGCGGCCGAGTGCGAACAGTTTTCCGATGCGTCGGTCTACCGTGTCGATCCGCTGTCGATGAAGCTCAAGGCCAAGGGCGGCGGGACGCTCAACCGCAAAGAGCAAGCGGTGGTCAATGCGCTGCTTTTGTGGCGGGCGAAGGAAGCGGAGCAGCGTAATCGGCCGATGCGGGCGCTGCTCGACGATCAGCTTTTGGTGGACTTGGCCAAGCGGCCGGCGACGGACGTGGCGCAGATCAAGGCGTGGAAGGGCATGCCTTGGCCGGTGAAAGAGGCGTATGCGCAGACGTTGGTGGACCTGACCGCCGAGGCGCTCGGGGGCGAGTTGCCCAAGCGTCACCGGGGTTACAAGCCGCTGGGCGAGGCGGCGGCCGCCCGGCTGGAGTCGATCTGGGCCGAGGCGATCGCGCACTGCGCGGCGTTGTCGATCGCCCCGTCGATCGTGTTCACGAAGCGCGAGTTCACCGCCCTGGTCCGGGCCGAGGCCAAGGGCAAAACGCCGCCGGCCCTGCGGATCAGCGAAGGTTGGCGGCGTGAGGTGTTGGGGCCGGTGCTGGGTGAGTTGCTGGGTTAACCCACGAGGGATGTGAATGACTCGGCGATGCCTTCGGGGCCGAGTCCCTGGTAGGGCATCTGTCGCCAGAGGCCGCCGGAGCCTTCTTTGTGGGTGCCGAGGTGGTTGTACTTGCCGGCGAAGCCGCGTTTGAGCAGTTCGCTGCCGAACTTCGAGCCCAGCCCGGTGGTGACGTTGAACGACTCGGCAACCATGACGGCGGGGGCGGCGGCGAGCTTCTGCATCGTCGCCTCGTCGTAGGTGTTGAGGCAGGTCTTGGCGATGAGGCCCACGTCGTGGCCTTGGTCTTTGAGGGTGAGCACGGCGTCGAGGGCGCGGTAGGTTGTTTCGCCGAAGGACACGATGTAGCCGGCCGACCCTTCACGGACGACGGTGTCTTTCGTGGCGTCGAAGGTGTAGTGGTCCCCAAAGATCAGGTTGCCGTGGTCGTCGAGGAGGTCGGGCACGGCCGATCGGGTGCTGAAGATGAACCGCAGGCCCGGGTCGGAGTAGATCGACTTGAGACACTTGGCGAACTGGTGCTGGTCGCTGGGGAAATACAAACGTGTCGTATCATGCCCTTCGTCGGGCAGGCCGTTGGCGGCGAACAGGTTGTTGATGCCGAAGTGGCAGGTGTTGTCGGCCATGTCGTCGCAGCCGGCGTGGCTGAAGTGGGCGAGCACGTTGGCTTTGTTGAGCCGGGCCATGGTGATTTCGCTGACGCACATTTCCAGGAACGCCGAGAACGTCGCAAAGACGCCTTGCTTGCCTTGCTCGAAGCCGAAGCCGGCGGCGGCGGAGAAGTTGCCGCGTTCCATGATGCCGCCGCGGATGAAGATTTCGGGGTACTCGGCTCGGATGACGTCGAGGCCGCAGGAGCCTTCGAGGTCGTTGTCGAAGACTTTGACGGTGGCGATGCGCTGTTCTTTGGAGAGGCCGCCGACGATTTCGTTGAAGACTTTGCCGAAGAGCGAGCGGTTTTTGCCGCTGCCGGTGGAGCCTTTGAAGGTGGGGGCGGCGGGGCCTTTTTTGACGTTCTTGAGGTACGCGGCGGCGTCGTGGAGGCCGCGTTGTTCGAGGTATTCGATGGCGTAGGCGGTTTTGATCACGTCGTGGCCGTGGGGCGAGCCTTCGAGGTGGTTGATGCCCACGGCCATTTTGCGTTTGTTGATGAGGGCGACGGGGCCTTCGCTGGTGAAGGCGTCGCACATGCGTTCGTAGAGTTCGTCGAGGTTTTCGCCGTCGCCGGTGTCGGTTTGGAGGCCGTGGCCTTCGAGGGTTTTTTCGACGGAGTAGCCTTTCATGTAGTTCGACGGGTGGCCGGCGATGGTGACGTCGTTGTCGTCGATGAGGAGTTTGACGTTGAGGTTTTCGCTGACGCAGAGTCGGGCGGCCTCGGCGTCGTTGCCTTCCATCTGGCTGCCGTCGCTGCCGAGCATGAGCACGGACTTGCCGGGGTTGGCCAGGGCGACGCCGTTGACGAACGGCCACATGTGGCCGAGCCGGCCGGAGGAGAACTTGACGCCGGGGGTGAAGTCGCGTTCGGGGTGGCCGGGCAGGTGGCTGAGGTATTCGCGGTAGTGGAACAGCTTGTTGACTTCGAGTTCGCCTTCGAGCACGGCCATGAGGTACTGCGTCGCCACGCGGTGGCCGGCCTCGTCGAAGAAGATCGGGACGATGTTTTTGCCTTCGGGGCCTTGCATGAAGCTGTAGGCGATCATGACTTCGGGGACGGTGTCGTAGGGCCCGCCGGTGTGGCCGCCCAGGCCTTTGGCGTCGCCGATGGCGGTGAAGAAGACGATGGCGTCGCGGCAGAGCTGGATGTTGTGCTTCAGGGCGTCGCGCTGCTCGTCGGTGAGCGTGCTGTTGTGGGGATCCAGCGGCAGGCGTTTGAAGCGGGCCAGGTCGATGGGGAAGGTGGCGGTTTCGGTGGGGGCAGCGTCGAGGAGGGAAGCGGTCATGGTGGGGGTTTCGGTGGGGGGTGGAAGGGTTGGGGTTTGAGGTTGGGTTTGAGGAAAGCCGAGGGATGGCCATCCCTCGGCGTTGGGGTGTTCTCGTTATCCGTGGGTCGTGCGTTGGATGCGGTCGAGGATGTGCTGGAGCAGGCGTTGTTCGAGGTGGACGTCGCGGCCGATGGGTTGCCAGTAGGAGCCGGTGATGCCGCGGGCTTGGAGTTCTTCGGGGACCTCGGCGAGGTCGGCGAAGACCTCGCCCCGCGTGGAGCCGTTCATCCGACGGGCGGGGATTTGGAGGCGTTCGACCAGGACTTCGACGGCCAGGTCGTAGCGGTCGGCGTCGTCGGGCGGGGCGGTGAACGAGACGGTGACGGTGCGGCGCAGGTCGCCCAGGGTCGAGCGCAGGGCTTGGTCGGCGTAAGTGTTATCGGGCTTCCACGCTTCGAGGATCGTGGGCGAGCCCTTGGGTGTGGTGGAGATTTTGCCGAAGCGAAAGTCGCGGCGGTCGATCCCGAAGCCCGCGTCGCGGAGGACCGCGGCGCTGGCGTCGAAGGCGGCGGGGTAGTCCGCGGCGGCGAGGGGCGGGGGCGTGGGGATGGCGTCACGGCTCGCGGACGTGGAGCAACCCGCGAAGATCGCCGCCGTGAGCACGGCCGATAAAATCGCCGCTGCCCTCGCCCTCCGCTTAAGGGCCGATGCGTTTTTTGCAGGAGCAAGTTGTAACCCAACGGCAGCCATGCGGAGAGTTTACCCGCTGCCCCGCGTCGGCGTGACGCAGCGCGGGGGCGAGCGATGAAAACCGATCCGGGTTTACTCGTTTTCCCTTGGCGCTCAAGGCCGGGCCGATGGCGTGACGATAAGGTTAATAGGGGTGGTCCAGAGGAATCCGGACCATGCATGTAGACCAACGCCCAGCGTCGAGCGACGCCATGCGAACCGTTGCATCGACCCCAGATACGAGTGTTGGCTCGGCGTGCAGTGTGACGTCGGGGGGTACCCACCGTATCGAATCCGCCCCGCCTTTGGTTAAGGAAGGTCCCGCGGATGGTGAGTCGCCGTTGATCGGCCCTCACCTACAACCCAGGGCCACCGCCGCCCCTGAGCCGATCGAGATCGACCCGCTTTGGCAGATGCTTTTCGCCAAACTGGAACGGACTCGGGCTTGAGGGCTTGCAGGTCGCTCGTAGTTTGAAGTAGGCCTTACGATGAAGTTGACCAAGACCTCGGCCCAAGCCGCGTTGGCGATGGGCTATCTCGCCGACCGCTCCGAAGACCGCCCCACCCAGGCCCGCCAAGTCGCCGAACACTTGGGCATCCCCACCGACTCGGCCCTGAAAATCCTGCAGACCCTTGTACGCCAGCAACTGCTGCGCAGCCAACTCGGCCGCAGCGGCGGCTACCAGATGATCGCCCCCGCCGAGCACATCTCGCTGTTGCAGATCGTCGAGGCGATCGACGGCCCGATCAGTGCCGAGCTCCCGCTCCACCCCACCGATGACGCCTTGGCCCGCCCGTTGGCGACGCTGCGCGAGACCTGCGCCCGCTCGGCCCAGCAGCTGCGGATCGAGCTCTCGCGGATCACCGTCGCCGACCTCGCCGCCTCCGCCGGCGACGCCCCCGTGGTGGGCCTCGCGCCCAACCCCTTCGCCATCGCCGGCTAAACGCGCGACCCATAACCCCACCTTAAAAACAGAATCCCGATTTCGCGATGGCGGGCTAAACCCTCGCCCCGGTCGCTCCGATCTGGTGATGGTGTGCGGGCTTACTGCCCGTCACCCCACCGCGTCTATCCCGCTGCCGAGGACGATCCATGAGCGACGAATCCGATCTCACCACCGACCCCTTCTCCGCCGACCACGCCTCGGGCGACGGCAACATCCTGCAGCTGGTGAGTTTCGAGATCGGCGTCGAGGAATACGCGATCCCCATCCTCGCGGTCCAGGAAATCAACCGGATGATGCCCATCACCCGCGTCCCCCACGCCCCCGCTTCGGTCGAAGGCGTCATCAACCTGCGCGGCCGCATCATCCCCGTCATCAACATGCGTAAACGCTTCGGCCTCGCGCCCGCCGCCGACCAGGGCGACGCCCGCATCATCGTCGTCGAAGTCGGCCCCGAAGGCCGGGTCATCGGGTTCACCGTCGACCGCGTCCACGAAGTGCTCCGACTCGACGCCTCCATCGTCGACCCCGCCCCCACCGCCGGGGGCTGCGACAAATCCGACTTTATCCGCGGAGTGGGCAAGCTCGACGACCGCCTGCTCATCCTCATCGACCTCGATCGCCTGTTCACCCACGCCGACTTCGCCGAGCCCGGCCAACTCGCCGCCTAACCTTTTGCCCCGTTCGGTGTGCGGGCTTCAGCCCGCATAGGCCCGATCCCACCCTCGCCTCTCGCCTCACGACCCCTGATCCAGGACGCTTTATGCCCTCCACGCAACGACTCACCCTTACCGATTCGCAGTTCGCGTCGCTCCGCAAAATCGTTTACGACCGATCGGGGATCTACTTCCAAGACACCAAAAAATACGTCTTGGAATCACGCTTGTCGCGTCGGCTCGAAGAGCTGGAGTTCGATGACTTCGATCAGTACCTGGTCTTCCTGACCACCGGGCCGTACCAGCTCGACGAGTTTCAGGAGATGTTCAACCGCATCACGATCAACGAGACCAGCTTCTTCCGCAACGAGCCGCAGCTCGACGTGTTCGAGCAGCGGTTCCTGCCCGATCTGTTGGAAAAACGCAAAGCGACCAAGACGCTTCGGCTGTGGTCCGCCGCGTGTTCATCCGGCGAAGAGCCCTACACCCTCGCCATGATCCTGCACCGCTCGCTGGGCATCCGTCTGGCCGACTGGAAGATCGAAATCCTGGGCACCGACATCTCCGAGAAAGTCCTCAAGATCGCCCAGGCCGGCCGCTACCCGCACTACGCGGTCAAATCGACCAACAGCATGGTCCTTAATCGCTACTTCAAACAAGAAGACCGCGAGTACATCCTCGACCCCGAAATCCAGAGCATGGTCCACTTTGAAAAACTCAACCTCAAAGACACCTACGCCGCCCGCCGCTTCGGCACGTTCGACGCGATCCTCTGCCGCAACGTCATGATCTACTTCGACGACGCCATGAAAAAATCCTGCGTCCAGATGTTCCACAAACAGCTCGCCGACGACGGGACCCTCATGATCGGCCACAGCGAATCGCTGCGCAGCCTCGACGTCCCGTTCACCCAGCTCAACATCCCCCAAGCGTTCGCGTACCAAAAAACCGCGATGTAACCCAAAGCCCAGGGATGGCCATCCCTGGGCTTTCACCAGAAAGCCTCACCGATGAACGACATGGACGCCAGCCTGCTACAAGACTTCCTCACCGAGTCGTCCGAACTGATCGAGCAACTCGACCAGGACTTGGTCACGCTCGAATCCGCCCCCCAAGCCCAGCAGGGCGATATCTGCAACAGCTGCTTCCGGGCGCTGCACACGATCAAGGGTGCCGCGGGTTTCCTCGGGCTTGAGCCGGTGATTGAGTTTGCTCACGCGGCCGAGGATGCGCTCAACCGTCTACGCAAGGGCGAGGTCGCCGTGAGCGCGAAAGTGATGGACCTTTTGCTCCAGTCCGCCGACGTCGTGCGCGGCCAGATCGGCCAGCTCGCCAACGGCGAAACCCCCAGCAAAGCCAACCCCAAACTCATCGCCGCCCTCAACGCCATCGGCAGCGACGACGCCCAAGGCTCGGGCGCTTCATCGCCCTTGAGCAACGACCAGGAAGCCCCCGAAGCCGAGCCCGAAGACCTCCCCGGCACGCCGCTCGTCCTCGGCCCCCAGAAGATGGACCTCATCGAGTTCATGGTCGCCGACCTGCAGGACTATTCAGCCCAGCTGACCGAAACCATCGACCTGATCGCCAACGACGCGACCCGCGGCGAGGCCGCCGAGCAGCTCGCCGAGATCGCCGACAACATGGTCAAGACCGCCGACTTCTTCGAGCTCGACGACCTGACCGCCGTGACCAAGCTGATGCTCGCGGTCGCGCCCAAGCTCAACGAACTCACCCCCGACGCCGCGGCCGAGGTGGCGATCCGCCTGCGCGGCGCGAAGTGGATCATCGACCAGCAAGCCGTCGCGCTGGGAAAGGTGCGCGTCCTGTCCTGGCCGCTCGACACCTTCCTGCAGCGTCTCCAGCAGGCCGCCGACGGCACGCCGCTCGACGCCGATGTCGCGGGCAAACACCAACGCGACGTGAATCGATTGCTTGTCCTCGACGGCGTGATCGAAGCCACCGCCCAAACGCTCAAGGTTGATGAACCCGCCCCAATCGCCGGCAAAATCACACCCGTCGCCCCGGCCCCGGCCGCGCCCGCCGCCGGCGAGCTGACCTCGACCGAGCGCCGAACGGGCGAAGACCGTCGCGCCGCCGAACCCGCCACCAAGGCGACCCAGGCCGAGCAAACCATCCGCGTCGAAGTCGGCCGCCTCGAGTCGCTGCTCAACCTCGTCGGCCAACTCGTGCTCAACAAAAACCGCGTCGTCGCCCTCAGCCGCAACGTCCGCGACGCCGACATCGAGCAAGAACTCCGCGAATCCTTCGCCGAGGCCGCCGGCGACCTGGACCGACTCACCAGCGAACTCCAGGTCGGCGTCATGCGCACCCGCATGCAGCCGCTCGCCAAACTCTTCGACCGCTACCCCCGCGTCATCCGCGACATCGCCCGCCACACCGACAAAAAAATCAACCTCGACATCGTCGGCAAAGACACCGAAGTCGACAAATCCGTCCTCGAACTCCTCGCCGACCCCTTGGTCCACATCCTCCGCAACTCGGCGGACCACGGCGTCGAATCCCCCGCCGACCGGTTGGCCAAAGGTAAAACCGAAGACGGCTTGATCAGCCTCTCGGCCGAACACCAAGGCAGCCACGTCCGCGTCGCCATCACCGACGACGGCAAAGGCCTGTCCCGCGAAGTCATCGGCGGCAAGGCCATCGAAAAAGGGTTAGTCACCCCCGAAGCGCTCGAGAAGATGAGCGACGAGGAAATCTTCCGCTTCATCTTCGAGGCCGGCTTCTCCACCGCCGCGGTCGTCTCCGACCTCTCGGGCCGGGGCGTGGGCATGGACGTCGTCCGCACCAACATCAGCAAGCTCAACGGCCAGATCAACATCATGTCGACCTACGGCCAGGGCACGACGATCGAAATCCTGATCCCGCTGACCGTCGCCATCATGCCCGCCATGATGATCGAATCCGACACCGACCAATACGCCATCCCGCTGCAAAGCATCGTCGAAATCATCCGGCCCGAAGACGCCGCGATCTCTTCGATCCGCGGACAACGCGTCGTGCGATTGCGCGACTCCGTGCTCCCGCTGATCGACCTGCGTGACCGGTTGGGCCAGCAACCGCTGCCGCCCGAAGAGCGTTTCGCGGTCGTGGTCAAAGTCGGCCCGCAGCAGGTCGGCCTCGTGGTCGATAGCCTGATCGGCCAACAGGAAATCGTCATCAAACCCCTCGACGACGGCTACACCAAGGGCGGCCCGTTCTCGGGCGCGACCATCCGTGAAGACGGCCGGGTGTGCCTCATCCTCGACGTCATCGAACTCATCAAACCCCCCGCCGGCCACACGCACCAGCCCCAACACGACCGCGCCGCCGCCTAATCCCGGAATTCACAAACCCGCGATCAATCCCGACGCCGTGTCGGCCGATAGAACAACCACGAACTTATTTCTTCCGCCACGAACACCGTTTCATCCAGGAGAGCCCCTGTGGACAGCCAATTTATTATCCCTTTTATCGACTCCGTGACCAACGTCTTCGAGACCATGCTTCAACTCAGGGTCGAAGTCGGCACGCCGTCGATCAAACCCGCTGAAGCGTCTTCGCACGACGTGTCGGGCATCATCGGCATGTCCGGCGACGTCGAAGGCACCGTGGTCCTGGGCTTCCCCACCGCGACCGCCGAGCGGGCCGTGGGCGTTTTCACCGGCATGGAGATGGACGCCACCCACGAAGACTTCGCCGACGCCATCGGCGAACTGGTCAACATGATCTCCGGCGGCGCGAAAGCCAAATTCACCAACCGCAAAGTCAGCATCACCTGCCCGTCGGTCATCGTCGGCCAGCACCACACCGTCAGCGGCCGCAAGGACATCGTCACCATCCACATCCCCGTCGGCTGCGACCTGGGTGAGTTAAGCGTGGACGTGTCGATCCGTGACGCCGCCGCCGCCGAAGCCGCGGCCTAAGCGCCGCGCCGTGTGACCCCAACTCAACCGCCCTTTCCCCACACCACGCCCCGACTCGATGAGGACATCCCGATGAAAGTATTACTGGTAGACGATTCGAAAACGATGCGCAATATCCAACGCGGCATCCTGACCCAGTTGGGTTACGAGCACATCGAAGAAGCCGTGGACGGCGTCGATGCACTCGAAAAAGTCGCTTCGTTCGGCCCCGAGCTGATCCTGCTCGACTGGAACATGCCCAACATGGACGGCATCACGTTTATCAAGCAATACCGCGGCAGCGGCGCGAAGGTCCCGGTCATCATGGTCACGACCGAGGCGGAAAAATCCCGCGTCGTCGAAGCGATCAAGGCCGGCGTCAACAACTACGTCGTCAAGCCGTTCACCCCGAACGTCCTGGGCGAACGGATCCAGGAAACCCTCGGCCGTATGGCGGCCTAAAGCCGCCTGCGAACCCACGCGCCCGGCCGGTGCCGAGGCGTTTGCCCCGAGTGTTATTTTTGGGAGTCGTGCGCGATGCGCATCTTGATTGCAGACGATTCGGTGTTCATGCGGTCGGCCATCGGCCGGGTGCTTGAAGAGCAGCCGGACTTCGAGATCGTCGGCAAGGCCCGCAACGGCCGCGAGGCCGTCGACCTCGCCAAAGAGCTGCGCCCCGATGTCATCACCATGGACATCGAGATGCCCGAGATGGACGGGATCACCGCCCTGCGTCGCATCATGCGTGAGTCGCCGACGCAGGTGCTGATGTGTTCGACGCTGACCACCGCGGGCTCGATGCAGTCGCTGCAGGCCCTGCGCTTGGGTGCGGCCGACGTCATCCCCAAAGACCTCAGCCCCGACCCGAAAATCAAGCAAGCGTTTCTCAACGACCTGGTCCGTCGCATCCGTGGCCTGGGTGAGAGTGATCGGCACCGCGCCGAAAACCCTGCGGCCAAGCCCGCGGCGCCGACCGAGATCCCCAGCTTACGGTCGGACCAGTTCGACGTCATCTGTATCGCGTCGTCCACCGGCGGCCCGCCGGTGCTGGAAACTTTGATGGCCGGCCTGCCGGCGAACCTGAACCTGCCGATCGTCATCGGCCAACACATGCCGCGCGTCTTCACCGAGTCGATGGCTCGCCGGCTCAACGACATCTGTGCCCTCGACGTCCTCCACGCCGAGGACGGCATGGAACTCGAAGCGGGCAAAGTCTACGTCGCCCCCGGCGGGATCCACACCCACCTCGAACGCGCCTCGCTGGCCCGGCGTCGCCTGAGGATGTCCGCCGAGCCGATCACCGCGATCTACATGCCCTCGGCCGATGTCTTGTTCAGCAGCGCCGCCAAAGTCTGCCACCGCCGCGTTTTGGGCGTGATCCTCACGGGCATCGGCGACGACGGGCTCGAAGGGGCCAAGCAGCTTCACGCCTGTGGTGCCCCGATTTTCGCGCAAGACCGCGCGTCGTGCGTGGTCTACGGGATGCCGCGGGCCGTGGCCGAGGCGGGCTACGCGACCGCTTCGTTGAGCCCCGACGACATCGCCGCCGCGCTCGGCCGTCTGGCCGTTCGTGCCGCCGCGTAAGCATACCTCGCCGTTTTCGTCATACCCGTAGGTTATGCTTCAGCATAACCCGCCCCCCTCCACTCCCCGTCATGCTCAAGCATGACCTCCACCAACCAACCGCCCCAACTAATACGCATTGCGTTTGCGGATCGGCACGCGGTCCAGCGCGATCGTCGCCAGCGTCTGGGCGATACGCAAGCCGGTGTCGCCGCGGCCGTAGGGATGGCGGAAGGTTACGGGGTCGAGTTGTAGTGCCCGGTTGATCGCGCCGGCAACGTCTGGCTCGTGGTGGGGACACGACACCACCGAGTTGGGGCATTCACGGCCCGCTTGGCGGTTCCCGATATTCACCGCCGCCGTCTTGCACACCGCGGCTTCGATCAGCCCGGCGGACGAGTTGCCGACGATGAGCCGGGCGGCTTTGAGCCGGGCAACAAAGTCGGGGCGTGGCAGGTGATCGACCACGTCGACCTCGGCGTCGCGGAGCGCCTGCATGATGCCGTCCCGACCCGGGTCGTGATTCGGCGCGAGCACGAGTCGCGGAAACCTGGCGGTCGCCAAAAGGATGTCGCGCATGCGTCGGCGTTCGGTGTCGTCGTCATCGCCGACGGGGTGGTGCATGACGATGACCCCCCCGGAAGTCTCCGTCGGATCGATTGCGCGTAACCCATCGACGGCGGGCGAGCCGTGGTTGAAAATCCATTCCGGGGGTTCGCCCAGACGGACCAGGCGTTTTTTACTTTGCGCCGTCGCGGGGAAGTGCAGGTGAGACAGCTTACTGATCGCATGCCGCATCGCTTCGTCGGCCACGCCCTCGGCCCGGTCGCCGCCATGAAGATGCGCCACGCGCAACCCCGCGATCGACGCGGCGCTGGCCGCGGCGAACGCTTCGATGCGGTCGCCCAAGACGAGGACCACATCGGGATCAAGCTGCGTAAACGCCTCGGCAAAGACGCTGATGCCCCGGCCGGTCGCCACCGCGTCGTGGTGCCGGCCGACGCGAATGCCTTGGCTTCCGGGGGCTATTTTTTGCATCCGCACTTTGGCCGCGATTGGAAACGCGATGTCGCGGTGGGTGTCGGTGACTAGGTGCATCCCGGCGACGACGCATTGGAGGTGGAGCTGGGGGTGGGCGTCGATGGCGTGCATGACCGGGGCCAGCAGGCCGTACTCGGCCCGCGTCCCGGTGACGACGGCGATGGTGCGGGGATCGGCCATAGGCAGACGATTAACCCGCGGCGCGGCCGCGCTTCTCGGCTTGGAGCTTGATCGTGGCCTCGGCGACGAGTAGGTCGGCGTGTTCGTCGATGTCGACGACTTCGCCGGGCCGGGTGGTGACGACGCGGCGGTCGGTGCCCAGGAAGGCGTGGGGGTCGGCGGAGTTGATGCGAAAGAGGCTTTCGCGGGTCACGGCGATGACGCCGCCGTCGAGTTGGTACAGCGGCGGCAGGTCTTGCCGGCGGTAGATGGTGTTGGGCTCGTAAGGCTCCATGACGTCGTCGTCGTCGCCGGTGAGCGACTTCATCCAGTAGGGGTGGTGTTTGCCGACGGGGCAGACGGACTGGACCGAGTCGCAGCCGGAACTTTCCAATTTCTCCAGGGCGCGTTGGGTCAAGTCGGCGGGGCGGACCGGGACGTTGCCGTAGAGGATGACGATGGCGTCGTGGTTGCCGATGATCGAGGTCACAGCGTGGCGGGCGGCGGCGGCCACGGTGGCGGCGTCGTGGGCGAACTCGTAGGGGCGGGTGACGACTTCGACGCCCAGGTGCTTGCCGATCTGCGACATCTCGTTGCTGTCGGTCGAGAGCAGGATGCGTTCGAGGGCATCGGTTTCGAGGGCGTGTTCGATGGTCCACGCGAGGCAGGGCTTGCCGGCGACGGGGAGCTGATTCTTGTGCGGCAGGCCTTTGCTGCCGGCACGGGCGAGGATCACGGCGAGTGCGTTCATGGGGTGTTTTCGTACGCCGCGACGGGGTGTTGCGGGCAAGTTTTCAAAAATAGTGAGCTATGCATCACATCGGCTATCCCGCGGGCGGGGCTGAAACCTCGGCCCGGTGCAGCGTCCACCAGTCGTAACACCGCCGACACACCGGCGAATCGTCTCTCGCCCCCAGAATTTGCAATTCAGCCACGCCCGCCCAGACGTCCAGCAAGGAGTTATCGGAAGCGTTGCCCAGCGACGCCCGGCCCAGCGCATCTTGGCCGCACAGCGTCACCGTGCCGTCGGACAACACCGTCAGCCGACGCTTGACCTGATGCGGACTCGGCGGCTTCCACGGCGGGTCCATCGGCACGGGGCTCTGGTCGGGCCGCAGCGCGAAGCTCCCCTTGCCCAGCGTCGGCGGGCGTTCGATCACGGCGTGGCCCACCACCTGCATCCAACGCTCGAAATAGATTTCCATGTCCTTGAGCGTGTCGGCCGTCTTCACCAGCCGCGGAATAATCCAAGGCACCCCCGCCCCCGCCGGAAGCGCCCCCGCCCCCGGAAGTTTCGTCTGTGAATCGGTAGTCGTGGCGCGACGGTCGAACAACCACTGCAGGTTGCCCATGACCTCGGGCAGGCGATCGACGCCCATGACTTTGGTGTAGGTCGCGGCGGTGTCGGCGTTGAGCCGAACGCTGACGATGTCGATCGGCAGTTCGGTGAGCGGGGCGAGTTCGTCACGCGGCGAGAGCAGATCGGTTTCGAGATGCAGCCCAAAGACGCCGGCGTCGGCGGCGGCGGTAACGATCGCCGGCCAGTGCGGGTGCAATAGCGCATCGCCGAGGCCGCCGAGGGTCACGGCTTTGCCGGTGCACTGGGCGAGCAGCTCACGGGCGAGGCCCGGGTCCATGTCGCTGCGCGGCAGCTCGACGTGGTGTTGCGGGGTGATCGGGCCATCGGGGATCCGTCGGGGCGACAGTTCGATCGTGATCTGCTCGGGCAGGTCGGCAAAGACGTGCTCGGGGTGGGCACGTTCCCACGCCCGGCAGGCGTCGGTGATCGCCCCGGCGTCGGCCCCCGCAAAATCGTCGCCCAGCATCTCGGCGGCGCGTTCGAGCGGCGACGGTGTTTCGGTTTCTGTTTGATCGAAGATGAATCGCCGGGCGGTGTCGCGGACGGTGGCGGCGATGGGCAGGTTGCACTCCCGGCCGATGGGGTCGATCGCGGGGCGCTGGGGGTTGTAGGCCAACGCGCTGCCGAAGGTCGCTTGTTTGTCAGCAAAATCGCGCAGCACCGCCCGGCTGGTCACCAGCGGCCCCAGCCCCGGCGGGGCCTGGGTGAACACCAGCTTCATCGCCTCGGGCGCCTCGAGATGCAGGTCCAGCAACGCGTCGGCAAACCCCGGATCAAACGCGCACCAGTCCCCGCCAACAAGCACCGCCGCCCCCCCGGAAGCCCTCCCGGAAGCACCACAACACTGATCCATCGCCGCGGCCAGCGGCGTGGCGGGCAACAGTTCGTCCCACGCGGTCGCTCCGGCCAGCCCGCCGCGCCAACCCGACAACGCCCACTTGCGGGCGCTGCGGAGGCGGGGGGTGAACGTGTCGCCGGCGACGTCGCCGTGGGCGAACGTGGTGACGGGTTTGTCGAAGCCGGCGGGGTCGATCCCCGCCAACACGTCTTGCCCCGGCGGATGCACGACGACGACGCGGCTGACCCGTTGGATGCGGCAAGCGCGTTGCAGCGTGTGCCACAGCGCGGGTTGCCCGGCGAGCAAGGCGTCGAGCCGACGCGCACGGCCCAGCCGCCCCCTCGAGAGGTCGGCCACGATCAACGCGATGGCTTGCGGGCTGCTCATGGCAATGCGTTACGCGGCGGGGGTGGTTAACTGGCGCCGAGACTTCGACTCGGCGGTGAGGTGGATCGAAGGCGACGCCGCCGGACGCTTCGCGCGAGCCTTGGCGCGCTCGTGCGCCTCGCGGAAGATGGTCAGCGCTTCGTCGCAGGCCTGGACGATCCACTCGATGTTTTCGTGGTCGCGTTTGAGTTGCGCCGCCAATTTTTCGCGGTGGTTCCGGGGGTCTTGCGAAATCGAGCGGTCGGTGCGGTTGCGGCGGTAGGCCCCGATGGTGTTGAGCTGATTGACCAGGGCGAAGGGTTCTTTGAGGTCGCCTTCGACGCGCTTGCGGTTGTGGTCGAGTTTCACGAACAGCTGATCGAGTTTTTTCTTGTTGCCGTCGTCGAGACATCGGCCCATCTTGCGGATCAGTTCGAGGCTGTCGCGGGACATGCGTTTGAGGTCGAGGGTTTGCTCGATGCGTTGTTGCAGGAGCGCATCGAGTTGCCCCAAGCGGTCGGCGTCGAGTGCGCGGGGCGGGATGGGCAGCGTCGGCACGGGGCGGGTCGCGTGCCGGGCGAGGGCGTCGGCGAAGGTCAGGCGGGTGGTGTGGGCTTTGGGCATACCGCCTTCGGTGGCGTCGATGACGAGTTGGTCCTCGGCCTCGGCGTCGGCGAAGTCGCGCTCGAACTGCTTGAGGTAGGTGAGCATCTGCTCGTCGGAGAAGATGGGTCGGCCGTGGACGTCGTCGAATCGGCGGAGGTGGCCGCGCATGCGGACGATGCGTTGCCATTCCATCATTTCGAGGGTGTTGAAGGGGTTGAGTTCGCAGTCCCAGACTTGGTGGACCGCGGTGCCCGGGGCGTAGTAGAGGCCGTCGGAGAAGCCCAGGTCTTGGCCGATGAACATGACCGGGTCACAGCCCAGGTGCTGGGCGAGGTAGAACGAGAGGTGGGCGACGGTCGCGCCGCCTTTGATCGGGATGATCTCGCGGAACAAGGCCGAGGGATGGCCATCCCTCGGCTTTCCGAGAAGTTGGTCGTTAAAGGCGTCGCGGCAGACGCGGATGGGGCCGGGGTAGGCGTCGAGGATGGCGGGGTTGGCTTTAGGCTCGGCGACGAGCGTGACGTGCGGCAGGTCGGGCAGGCCTTCGTAAAACCGAGCGCAGATCGGCGAGTAGTCCAGGGCCGTGACAAAGTCCGGCTGGATCCCGCGGTCCAAGAGCGGCTTGAGCGCGGTCTGCACCGCGATCACCACGATGTTCTTCCGCACCTCCGGGTCTTGCAACAGTTGGACATTTTTGACGAGGCTGGGCCCGGCCCCGACGCACACGGCGGGGTAGCCCTTGGCGGCGTGGTGCAGTTGGTTGGTCGTCGCGCCGGCAGCGTAGACATCCAGGTTGTTGGCGAGGTTGCGGCAGGTGCGTGCGGCGTTGACCAGCGCGGTGGCGATGTTGGTCCGGCTGTAGGCGACGATGTCGGTGATGGCTTGGCCGAACTGTTTGATCGGCTCGGGGTGGAGCTTGCGGGTCAGCGGCAGCGTGACCAGCTGCGTGCCTTGGGTGAACAGCTGGGCGTGGACCTCGGTGCGGCTGAGGAGCTTGGCGCGATCGACGTCTTCGCCGACGAAGAGCTTGACTTGCGGCTGGGCCAACAGTTTTGCCAAGTCCCGGCGTTCGAGCACCGCCCGCAGCAGCGCGGGGTCGGGTTCGTAGAGCAGGATCAGGGCGTCTTGCCCCAGCAGCCTGCTCGCGGCCTCGGCGTGATACGCCAAGCCCACGCCCAACAACACGACGCAAGCCGTCTTGCGGGGATCGACGTCGGCGAGGAGTTTTTCCGCCTCGGCGGCGGGGTCGTATTTGCTGCACCACGGCGTTGATCGGCCGGCCGCCTCGGCGGCGGGTATCGAAGCGATCGGTTGCCCGTTGCGGGCGGTGTCCCAGGTCAGCGCGGCGGGGGTGACGGCGTCCAGCCGATCGGCCAGCGCGGGGTCGTGACGGCGGATCGCGTCGAGGTTGGCGCGCAGGATGTCGGTCGCAGGCTCGGGCATGGCTGCAAGGGTTATCGGAAGCCGGCGGGGATGGGCTTGATTCATGGCGGGTCGCAATCCGCCAACGGCGGGCAGGCCGTAACTTTGGCGGGCCTCGGGCCGTATCCCCGGCGGAGGCTTCGATAGGATGTGACGATGATGAACACGGTTTTGGTATTGGCCGAGAGTGCGGGCTGGGCGGAGAGGTTGTTGGAGAACCCTTGGCCGGTGGTCGTGGGGCTTTTGGCGGTCTCGGCGGTGCTGCGGACGGTGGGCAAGCGGCGGGACCAGAAGGGCCTGACCCGGGCGTCGTGGATCGCGCTGCTCTTGGGCATCGGCGTGTACGCCGCGGCGACGCTGATCCAGACCGACCGGGAAACGCTCATTCAGCAGACCGAGGCGCTGGTCGCGGCGACCTCGCCGGCGGACGAGGCGGCGCTGACCCCCCTGCTCGCCGACCGGGCGGTGCTGATGGGGCCCGGGGGCGACGTGTGGGACAACCTCACCGGCCCCTTCATCGCCGAGGAACTGCGCGAACACGACGTTCAGGAGAACACGCTGCGGATGGTGGACGCGAGTTCGCTCCGCCGGGGCGTGGGGATCAGCACGATGGACGTCAGCAGCCGGCTGGCCGGCTACCCGATGCGGACGCAGTGGGAAGTCCAGTGGCAAAAAGACCCGCAAGGCCGATGGCGGATCACCGGCCTGAAGTGGCTAAGCTTTAACCAGCAAGACCCCACGCCCACCCTCTACCGCTAGCCATGAACCACAAACAACTCTTCCGCCTCCGCAAACTTGCCGCAACCCTGCTGCTGCTCACCGTGCTGCTGGCCATGGTCACCGTCGCCATGGCCACCCCCGCCCCCGCCCCGGGAACCACTCCTGCCCCCGGAACCACTCCCGGAAATCATTCCGGGGGCGCGGTGGATCAACTCACCGAGGTCGATCTGCGTCCGCGCTGGGTCGCCGGGCAGACGGCTCGTTACGAGTTTTGGAATCAGATGCAGCAGACGGCCGAGGTGACGCTGGCCGACAAATCGCAAACGACGTCGAACACGATCGAGGTCGAGGGCGAGGTGACGTGGACCGTCGAGAAGGTCAACGCGGACGGCTCGTCGGTGAACACGATGACGCTGGACTGGATGCGGTACATCAATACGCCCAGCCAGGGCGAGTCGATGACGGTGGACTCGCGGAAATCGCCCTCGGCCCAGACCAAGCCGATGCACGAACTGCTCGCCGCCATGGCCGGGGTCCAGCTCACCATCGAGGTCGCGGCGGATGGCCACGTCACGCAGGTCAAAGGTTTGGACAAGATGAAAGCCAAGACCTCGCAGCCCGATTTAATCCCCTCGGCGCTCGATTTCGAGGAAACCGCGTCGGACTTGGCCTCGATCGCTTACGCCCCGCAGCCCATTGCATTGCTCCCTTCCGGGGGAACTTCCGGGGGAACTTCCGGGGGGTGGAAGGCGGATTTTCGTTGGGAGCATGATTTGGGGAAGTTGGATCAGCGGTGGGATTACACGCTGGACCGGGTCGAGGACATCGCGGGGGTGCCGGTGGCGGTGGTGACGGGGCGGGGCAAGTTCAAGCTGGACGTGGAGAAGCCTCAGGACATGCCCGCCGATGCGCCGCCGGTGAACGTGAAGCTG
>CAYPCC010000001.1:22220-31101 GCA_964409095.1 uncultured Phycisphaera sp.
CGAGCCGACCGAGATCGACGGGCGGCTCTACGCGCGCGGGGCGTCGGACGTGAAGGGCTCCACCACCATCGCCGTCGAGACGGTGGCGGCGTTCCTGAAGGTGCATGGCGGCCTGCCGGTGAACGTGAAGCTGCTCGAAGGCTCGGCCGAGTCGGAGGTGTTGTTTGACCTGTCGCGTCACGAAGCGGTGGGCCGACACTCAACGGCTCGGGAAAAAGTGCGGATCACCGTGTCGCTGCCGGTCGGCCGCAAGTTCGAGCGGACGCTGACGGAGGACACCGTCGGGCAGGTGATTCGGCTGAGTGAGGAGTGAAGTCGCTGGTCGCTGACGGCTTAGCGCTAAGCGGTCAACGGCTACCGCGCCCGATACCACGCCCAGAGTTTTTCGAGGCCCGCTTGCACGCTGGTTTGCGGGTCGTAGCCCAGCAGACGGCGGGCTTTGTCGATGTTGGCGAAGGTCTGGTGCGGCTCGCTCGCCGGGGCGGGCGGGGTGTCGAGGATCGCCTTTTGGCCGACGAGGTCTTCGAGCATCGTGACGAAGTCGGCCATCAGCACCGGCTCGCCCCGTCCCAGGTTCAACACCTCGTAACCCAACGGCTTGCGTAGCGCCAGGTCCACGCCGCGGACGATGTCGTCGACGAAGGTCCAGTCGCGGTACATCTGCCCAGCGTCAAAGAGCGTGATCTTTTTGCCGCGGGCGATGCCGTCGGTGATCATGAAGGGCATCATGTCGGGGCGGGCCCGCGGGCCGTAGACGCTGAAGAAGCGTACGGCGGTGAAGTTCATCTGGTGCAGGTTGTGGTAGGTGTAGCCGAAGAGCTCGATCGCTTTTTTCGACGCGGGGTAAGCGGACAGCGGCAGGTTGCAGGCGTCGTCTTCGACGAAGGGGATGCGCTGGGTCTTGCCGTAGATGGATGAGGTGGACGCGAAGACGAAGTTGGCGCAGTCGTGGGCCTTGGCGGCTTCGAGGAGGTTGAGGCTGCCGGTGATGTTCACCGCGTTGTAGAGCGGGGCCCGGCCGATGGAGTAGCGGACGTTGGCCATCGCCGCGAGGTGGGCGACGGCGTCGGGCCGATGCGTGGCAAACAATTCGGACACCGCCGCCTCGTCGCGGATGTCGACCTCGGCGAGCGTGCAGTGATCTTGGTCTTTGAACCCCGCGACGTTGGCCCGCTTTTGGGTCACGTCGTAGTAGTCGTTGAAGTTGTCGAGCGCGACGACACGATCGCCCGCGGCGAGCAGGCGTTCGCAGAGGTGCGAGCCGATGAGGCCGGCGGCGCCGGTGACGAGGTAGGTTTGCGGCATGGTGAATGTCGGATGTCGGATGGCGGATGGAAATGCCCGCACGACGGAGCATACGGATTCCACGAAAGCGTTATCGTCTACCCAGAAGCACTAAGTCAATTTGATTTTCTCATCCGCCATCCTCCATCCGCCATCCGCCATTCGCCATTCGCTATCGTCTATCCGCCATCACTTGGCCGGGTTGGTCCTCGGGTTGTCTTTGCGGAGGCCTTCGCGGTATCGGCCGTAGACGCCCTCGGCGGAGCGGCGGACGTGGGCGACGAGCGCCAGGACGCAGGCGTCGTGGGGGTAAGCGTCTTCGAGGTCTTCGAGGGCCGAGGCGGTTTGGCCGGCTTTGCCGGAGGCGGTGCGGCGGTAGAGGCGTTTCCAGGCGTCTTTGAGGTTGGCGATGGATTCGGCGGTGAAGCCGCGGCGGGTGAGGCCGGTGGAATTGACGCCGCGGACGATGGCGGGGTTGCCCTCGGCGATCATGAAGGGGGGGCAGTCGTTGATGGCGCGGGTCATGCCGCCGACGAAGGCGTGTTGGCCGAGGGTGGCGAAGTGGTGGATGGCGGTGGCTCCGCCGACGATGACGTGGTCTTCGACGCAGACGTGTCCGGCGAACTGGACGGCGTTGGCGATGACGATGTGGCTGCCGAGGATGCAGTCGTGGCCCAGGTGGGCGTAGGCCATGATGAGGTTGTGGTCGCCGACGGTGGTGATGCCGTGGTCGTTGGCGGTGCCTTTGTGGATGGTGACGGATTCGCGGATTTCGTTGTGATCGCCGATCACGAGGCGGGAGTCTTCGCCTTGGAACTTGAGGTCTTGCGGGTCGCCGCCGAGCACGGCGTTGGGCCAGACGGTGTTGTTTTCGCCAAGCGTGGTGCGGCCCAGGATCGTGACGTGGGACACCAGGCGGGTGCCGGGGCCCAGGCAGACCTTAGGCCCGACGTAACAAAACGGCCCGACGCGGACATCGCCGGCGAGCTTCGCTTGGGGATCAACGACGGCTAGGGGGTGGATTTCGGGCATGAGCGATTTTTGATTTTGGATTGATGATTTTTGATTAAAACGTAGGGATCATCGAGGAACCTTGTTCGCGCTGCGGGTCGCATAACGCAATCAAAAAATCCTCGACCAAAAATCAAAAATCTCCTTATTCCGCCTCGTCGTCCACCATCATGAACTTCACCTGCGCCTCGGCGGCGAGTTCCTCGGCGACGTAGGCTCGGCAGTGCATGTGGGCGATTCGGCTGCGGATCTTCACCGCTTCGGCGATGAGCATGAGTTGATCGCCGGGTGTCACCGGCTTGCGAAGTTTGACCCGATCCAGACTCAGCAGCACCGGCAGCTTGCCGACCTGCTCCAACGATTGGCCGATGAGCACGCCCGACAGTTGGGCCATCGCTTCGACCACCAAAACCCCCGGCATTATCGGAGTGTTGGGGTAGTGGCCCTGAAAAAAGGGTTCGTTAATCGTCACGTTCTTGACCCCAACGGCTCGTTGGTCCCCGACGATCTCGACCACGCGGTCTACCAAAAGCATGGGGTAGCGGTGGGGCATCATCCGGAACAGCCGCCGAACATCCAGCACCGAGTGGTGGTGGGCCAGGTCTTTGAGCCGGGCGGATTCGTGTTGCTTGATGAGTTCGCGGACCAGCCGATGGTTCATCGGGTGGCCGGACTTGTAGGCGACGATCCGGCCCTGGATCGGGGCGCCCAAGAGGTACAGGTCGCCGATGAGGTCGAGCATCTTGTGGCGGACCGGCTCGTCGTCGAAGCGGAACTTGTTGCGACCCAACGGCCCGCGGTCGCCGATGACCAGCGCGGTATCGACGGTCAGGTGCGGAAACAGCCCGGCCTTTTGCGCGGCCATGGCCTCGGCTTCGAGGCTGAAGGTTCGGCTGGGCGCGATCTCTTTGGCGTAGTCCGCTGCGGGATCGTCGAGGTCGAAGGTTTTGAGTTGTCGGCCGATGACCGACGACACGCCGGTGTAGTCCAACTCGTAGACCACCTGCATCCCCGGATCGGGGCTGGGCAACGCGGCGACCATGGCGTCGTCCTCGCGGATGACCACGGGGGTTTTGACGACCAGCCGACGGCGGGGCGTGGTTTGTTGTTTGATCCCGGCCTTGGCGAGGGTTTCGTAGAACGGCAGGGACGAGCCGTCCATCGCCGGCACCTCGGGGCCGTCGAGCTCGATGACCAGGTTGTCGATCGCGTGGGCGGCCACGGCCGAGAGGCAGTGCTCGATCGTGTCGACCGACACGTCGCCGATCTTCAGCGCGGTCCGGCGGACGCGCTTGGTAACGTGCTGAACCGCGACGGGCAGCTCGGCGCGGTTGAGATCGACGCGGCGGAAGAGGATGCCGTGGTTTTCGGGGGCGGGCAGGAAAGTGAGGTTCACCGGCTGGCCGTGGAACAGCCCGCGTCCGGACATGGACTGGGGCGTCGAGATGGTGTGCTGGTGAGAGTCCATGACGGTGATCAATCGGTCGCCGGGGCCTTGCGGGTCAAATTCCCGCTTCGGGCGAGGGTTTGGCCAGGGCGTGAGCAGAATGAATTTAACGGGAGGCTACGCGTCCTTCTTTTCCACGCGTTCGACGCGTTGGCGCAGGGCTTTGAAGTCTTTGAGGAGTTGGGGGAGTTTGCGGACGGCGAACAGCTCGCGTTTGGCGTCTTTGGCGAGGTACGCGTTGTAGCCCAACCATTCTTCGCCGTCGGGGATGTCGGCGGCAACGCCGGAGCCGCCGGCACATTTCGCGCCTCGGCCCATGGTGATGTGGTCGCGGAGGGTCGAGGCTCCGCCGACCATCGCGCCGTCGCGGATCGTGACCGAGCCGCCGATGGCGGTGCAGCCGGAGATGACCACGAGGTTGCCGATCTTGCAGTTGTGCCCGATCTGAGTCTGGTTGTCGATCTTGGTGCCGTGGCCGACGGTGGTGGCGGCGAACTTGCCGCGGTCGATGGTGACGTTGGCTCCGAGCTCGACCTCGTTGCCGAGCTCGACGTGGCCGAGGTGGGGGATCTTGACGATGCGGGGGGTGTCGCCGGTCATATCGGGCCGGTAGCCGAAGCCGTCGGCTCCGATGACGCAGCCCGGCTCCAACACGCAGCGGTCGCCCACCACGCAGCGTTCGCGGATCACGACGTTGGGCCAAAGCACGCAGTCTTCGCCGACGCGGACATGGTCCAGCAGGGTGACGTGGTTGTGCAGCACGGTGCGGGGCCCGACGCGGACGCCCGGGCCGACGACGCAGTAGGCCCCGATCACCACGTCGTAGGCGATCTCGGCGGTGTGATCGACGACGGCGGTTTCATGGATGCCCGGCGCGGGCCGGGCGGGCGCGGGGGCCAGCGCCTCGAGCACGCGGGCCATGGCCAAGTCGGCGTTATCGACGAACACGAGCGCCCGGCCGTCGCCGGGATCGAGGTCGATGCCTTGGGTGACGATGGCGACGGACGCCGCGCTGGTGGCCCAGCGCGGGGCGTAGGAGGACTCGCCGACGAACGTGAGGTCGCCGGGCTGGGCGGTGCTGATCTCCGCGAGGCCGGTGATGGCGAGGTCGGGATCACCCACGAGTCGGCCGTCGAGCAGCTCGGCCACGGTTTGGGGGGTGTATTCAGTCAAGCGATTAGCGTTGGTCAAACTGAGCGTTGACGCGTTGCAGCACCGCGTTGGTGATGTCCACGTTGTCGCTGGAGTAGAGCACCTTGCGGGTTTGGACCACGGTCTGGAGCTGCTGGATGTTCAGCCGCATCAGGTCGGGCAATTCGCCGCCCTGCAACACGACGTCGTACCCGGCGGACTCGGCGATGCTCGCGGCGGCTTCGTTGGCGGCGATGTAGACCTGAGCAAACTGCCGGGCCTGTTCGAGTTGGTTGTTTTGCTCTTGCATCTGGACCCAGACCTGCATCTCGA
This sequence comes from uncultured Phycisphaera sp., assembly GCA_964409095.1. Lineage (GTDB taxonomy): Bacteria > Planctomycetota > Phycisphaerae > Phycisphaerales > Phycisphaeraceae > Algisphaera. The sequence continues at coordinate 27,427 of CAYPCC010000001.1, forward strand.
GGGTCTTTTGCTGGAGCTCTTCACGCTTCTTGTTCCACGCGTCGCTGCCGGGCTGAAGCGGGTCGATCGCGGTGGTGAGTGCGGCGATGTCCTGCTGGCGTTTTTGCTGCTCGGCCTGGAGCGCCTGGGCTTTGGCTTGGTTGTCCGCGCGGAAGGCGGCTTGCTGCGAGCATTGGTTGATGACCTCTTGCAGGTCCACGACGGCGACTTTGGTCGGCTGAGCGCTACCGCCCGCTTGGCCGCCGGCGGTGACGTAGAGGCCGAGGGTCAACGCCCCGATCAGGGTGACGAGGATGAGCGGGTTTTTCACGGGGCTAACTCCCTTGACGAGTTTGGTGTTTGTTTGCAATTCGGCGGCACATCCACAGTGTGATATCGTAGCACGGGCGGGATGGGGCCACAAAAACCCCACCGAGCACCAAGCGTCCGGGAGTGACCCCATTGATTGTGGCTCGGTCACTCGCTTACGCTTCGTGCTCGGATCAAACCGCTTGGCTCAGTCGGCCGACAGCGCCCGGCGCATGATTTTGCCGGTGGGGTTGCGGGGCAGCTCGTCGAGGCGGCGGATTTCTTTGGGTACTTTGAACGCGGCCATGTTGTCCCGGCAAAACGCCTTGAGGGCGGCTTCGTCGAACTCGGCGTCGCCTTCGATTTCGACAAAGGCGATGGCGACTTCGCCGCGGCTCTCGTCGCTCTTGCCGATGACGGCCGAGGCGTGGACGGTGTCGTGGCGGTTGAGGACTTCTTCGATCTCGCGGGGGAAGACGTTTTCCCCGGCGATGATGAGCATCTCTTTTTTGCGGCCGGTGATGTAGAGGTAGCCGTCCTCGTCGATTTTGCCGATGTCGCCGGTGCGGAAGCAGCGGGTCGGGCCGCCCTTTTTGGCGTGCTTGCCCGCCGAGCCGATGGCGGGGTCGGTCGGCACGTCGAGGTTGAGGATGACCTCGTCGGTGAGCTCGGGCAGTTGGTAGTAGCCCTTCATCACGCTGGGAGCGGAGATGAGGATTTCGCCCTCCCGGTTTCGGCCGAGCAGGTTGTTTTGCTCGTCGAGGATGAAGTTTTGGACGCTGGGCAGCGGCAGGCCGACGGAGTGGAGCTTGGTGTGGGTGGGGGTGGACCAGTTGGTGCAGGGGGAGGTTTCGGTCAGGCCGTAGCCCTCGTTGATCTGCACGCCGAGCTTTTGTTTGAACCCGTCGAAGGTGGCTTGGGGCAACGGCTCACCGCCGCAGATGACAAAGCGCAGGCTTTCCCAGTCGTCGGCGGTGACGTTCTTCACCGAGAGCAGCGCGCTGAGCATCGACGGCACGCCGATGAACAGCTGCGGCCGATGCTGGCGCATCAGGTCCATGAGTTTGCGGGGGTTGAAACGGGCGGTGTAGATGACTTGGCCGCCGCCGTAGAGCGGAAGCAAGGTGAGCACGGTCAGGCCGAACGTGTGGAACTGCGGCAGCACGCCCAGGAACCGGTCGCATTGGGTGATGCCCGCGTGTTCGAGCGAGTCTTCGATGTTGGTGCGGATGTTGAGTTCGGTGAGCATCACGCCCTTGGGCTTGCCCGAGGTGCCCGAGGTGTAGAGCAAGACCGCCAGGTCGTCGTCGTCGAGCTTGGGCGGGATGCGCAGCGGGGGCAGGCCTTTGAACGAGACGTCTTCGAGCTTCATCAGCCTCACGTTGCCGGGCAGGGCGGCGACGTCGATGCCGAGCCCAGAGATCGCGTCGATCATTTTCTGGGCGGTGATGATGGTGTCGATGCCGCTGTCGGCCACGACGTGGGCGAGTTCATCCTGCGACAACAAATAGTTCAACGGCACCGGCGTCTTCTTGGCCAGCCAAGCGCCGAGGAAGGCGACGGTGAACGCGCCGCTGGTCGGCAGCATGATGCCGACTTTGTCTTGCTTCGTGGCCTTCTCGATGGCCTTGGCGGCAAACAAAGCCCCGGCCCCGATTTTGGCGAAGCTGTATTCGCGCTGGTCGTCGATCACCGCGACTTTGGTCGGGTGGGTCAAGGCGCGCCACATGATCTTTCGTAGGATGCTCATTGCGGTAAACTATAGCCGCTGCTTTGTTTTGACTCCCGCCAACCCCCGATCAGGAAGGCCCCGCATCCGATGACCAGTCTCCGAAACCTTTGTGGCGTGTTCACTTTTGCGTTGGTCGTAGGTGGCGTCGGGTTGACCGGCTGCCGCCAGTCGCAGCCCATCGCCACCCTCGACGACGCCAACAGCGCGTACCAACGCGGCGATTACGAGCAGGCCTACAGCTTCGCCTCGGCGATCGCCTCGGCCGAGCCGTCGTTGGACTCCAATGAAGCGGCGTATGTCGCGGGCCTCGCCGCCGGCGAACTCGGCCGCACCGACAAGGCCGTCAAATACCTCCGCCAAGCCGCCGAGGGCTTCGACAAAGAGCTCGCGGCCAACGCCGGGGTCATGCTGGGCCTGGCCTACTCGACCCAAGAACGCTACGCCCTGGCGACCGACGCCCTGCTCGAAGCCGCCCCCGTGCTCACCGGCGAAGACCGGGCCAAGGCCTACTTCTACGCCGCCGTCGCCCAGCAAAAGCTCGGCCGATGGGCCAACGCCCGGGACCACTTCACCCTCGCCCGCGCCGCCTCCGCCGACCCCGCGTTCCGCCAGCAGATCGAAGACCAGCTCGCGGTCAACGGCTACACCCTCCAACTCGGCTCGTTCACCAACCTCGAAAACGCCCAGGCCGCCGCCGATCAAATCCGCCAGGCCGCCCTCGCCAACAAGCTCGGCGAACCCCGCATGCTGCCCAACCCCGCCCGCCCCGGCCAAACGCTGGTCCACCTGGGCCGATTCACCACCTTCGCCTCGGCCGCGACCTACCGCGACCAGCTGGGCGTCCCCGGCGCGTTCATCGTCCCGGTCGCCAGCGAACAAGTCAGATGATTTTTGATTTTTGATTGAAATTTTTTGATTGGAATCGCACGCGAAAGCCAGCGCCTTGCGTCAGGCCCCTTGCTCTCAATAATCCTCAATCAAAAATCAAAAATGCCCGCTACCACATCGCCCGGGGGCTCGTCGCCGCGATGCGGGCCAGTCGGCCCAACCGGGTGCGGTCTTCGTCGCTGAGGTTGATGAACTCCACGCCGAACTCAAACTTGCGTCGTCCCAGCTTGCGGATCCGGCGGACCACCACGTCGATCGCCATGATCTCTTTATCGATCTGAATATCGACGCGGAATTTTTCGCCCTCGGCCACCGGCAACGCCCCCTTGTGGTGGACGCGCATCCCCGACGCCGACATGTCCATCACGCTGCCCAGCGACGACTCGGTGCCCTCGGTCTTCAGCCGGCCGTGGCGACGACGGTTGTCGATCACGTCTTCGGGGGTCTCTTTCAGGCTGGTGCGCCAGATCTTCATGTTAGGGCTATCGACCGGTCCGCCCGCCGGCTTGATCCACTCAAGCCGCAAACGACGCAAAAACCTCAGGAAACCCCTGAAATATTATCGGCCGCCCTTGACGTAGAGCACCACCGCCAGGCACATCAACGCCGCCGCACCCAACCGACGCAGCTGTACCGCGCCGCCGTGTTTTTGTTCGAGGTGGTGCCAGCCCATCGCCGCCAACCCGATCCCCAGGAAGATGGAAATCAGCCCCCGGGCCGATTGGAGGATCGACGTCAACACCGTGCCCAGCGCCGCGAGATCCCCG
>CAYPCC010000001.1:31111-38938 GCA_964409095.1 uncultured Phycisphaera sp.
CCCAACTGCCGGTGTAGGGCAAGGCGTCCCGCCACGCCCGAAGCTCCCGCGTGCCGTACACCGGCAGCAGCGCCGCGGCGACCAGGCCCACCGCCGTGTACGCCACCGCCACCGCGAACAACGGCACGCCCATCGTGCTGCGGTCCCCGCTGATCGCCTGCACCTCCTGAATCAACGACAAAATAAACGTGTCGTTCACCGCATACGCCACGCACGCCCCGACCACCAACGCCGTGACCCGCCACGGCAGCCGCCCGCCTACGCCGTTCAAGATCCACGCCGACAACACCGCCAACCCCACCCCCGTCCACTGCAACCCCGACAGCGAACCGCCCAGCAGCACCGAAATCACCGCCAGCATCGCCACCTTCAGCCCCAACAACGGCGCGATCCGCGATGCGTCCGCTCGCTTCAGCGACGACAGCAAACACACCTGCGCCACCACGAAACACACCACCACCCCCAGCAATCGGCCCACCCAGCCCGCTTCCCACCCCAGCCCCGCCGGCCACAACGTCGGCAACACCGCGGCGCAGCCCACCCCCATCACCACATGCGACAACACCAGCAGCTGCCCCACCCCCCGCCCGCGGTCTTCGGTGAACCAGCGGGTGGCCAAGTACGCCAACGAATGGCCAAAGGCCGCCGCCAACCCCAATAACATACCGGTCCCGATCAAATCGTTCCGTTCAATGCAAGCCGATCAAAGTCAGCGGGGCCAAGGCGTGGGCCAACCGCTCCTAGCTCAGCCGATCGTAGCCACGCTCGAGCATCGCGGCCGTCTGGTCCCAGCCGATGCACTCGTCCGTGACCGACACGCCGTACTTCAGCTGCGACAAATCCGCGGGGATCGACTGCTTGCCCTCCGCCAGATTGGATTCGATCATCACGCCGATGATCGCGCCCCCGGCATTGGTTTCGTGGGCGGTCGCACGCTGCTCCACCAAGCTGTCCCACACGACTTGCTGCTGGGCAAACCTCTTGCCCGAGTTGGCGTGGCTGCAATCGACCATGAGCAGCGGGTTCATGCCCGCGTTTTTCAGGCCCGCCGCGGCGAGTGCGATGTCGGTGGGGTGGTAGTTGCTGCCCTCTTCGCCGCCGCGGAGGATGACGTGGCCGTAGGCGTTGCCGCGGGTGTGCACCACACACGCCCGCCCCGCTTCGTCGACGCCGATGAAGTGGTGGGGGCTGAGCGCCGCCTGCATCGCGTCGAGCGCGACCTGCAGCGAGCCGTTGGTCGCGTTCTTAAACCCCACGGGCATCGACAACCCGCTGGCCATCTGGCGGTGGGTCTGGCTTTCGGTGGTCCGGGCCCCGATGGCCGCCCAGCTCACCAGGTCGTCGAGGTACTGCGGCGTGACGGGATCCAGAAACTCGGTCCCCGCGGGCAGGCCCAGTTCGTTGATGTCCAGGAGCAGCTTGCGGGCCAGCCGCAGGCCGTGGTCCATGTCGAAGCTGCCGTCGAGGTGCGGGTCGTTGATCAGGCCCTTCCACCCCACGGTCGTGCGCGGCTTCTCGAAATAAACCCGCATCACCAAGACCAACCGGTCGGCCAACTTCTCTTGCAGCGTCACCAGCTTGCGGGCGTATTGCATCGCCGCGGCGGGGTCGTGGATCGAGCAGGGCCCGATCACGACGAGCAGCCGCTTGTCCTCGCCGCGCAGGATCGCTTCGATCGTGCGGCGGCCGTCGAGCACCGTCTGGCGGGCGGCGTCGGTGAGCGGCAGGGCCTGCTCCAACTCGCCGGGCGCAATCAGCGGGTCGATCGAAGCGACGTTGAGGTTCTGGGTCGGCCGGGCGTCGGTCGCCGCGGCATGGTCGGGGGCGGGGGTGGTGTTCATGGCGAATCGGCCATGATAACCAAGAACCGCGCGGAATTGGGCAAACTCAATGGGTTCCGGGGTCAAACCGCTGAGCGATACGGTTTACGCCCCGCAGGATGTCCGCCGCGGTCTTGAACTCGGCGAAGCCGGGGTTTTTGGGTTTGAGGATCGCGGCGGTGAGGTTTTCGAGCGCCTTGGCGCTTTCGCCCAGCGGCTGGTAGTCGATCAGCCGTTCGAGCTCGGGGTTGGTGTGCGGCCGATTGATCTGCACCGCGAGGTAGAACGTATCGACGCTGCGATCGACCTTACCGCGGACCGCGGCGAGGGCTTCGTTGGTCACGTCGCCCTTCTCGATCATGTGGCCGAGCACGCGCTGGATCTGGCTGGTGCGCATCATCTGGTCGAAGAGTTCACCGAGCACGGGGGTGGATTGCAGGTCTTCGCCGACCGCGGCGGAGCTGCCGAAGTCGATGAACCCGACGCCGGCGGGCGTGATGACCATGTTGTCGGGCCGCAGGTCCAGGTGCATGATTTTCGCGTGGTCGTGAAGCACCGCGAGCAGTTCCATAGACTGACGCGCAAACTCGATTTGACTGATCGGCTGGCCGCCGTTGCGCAGCCAGTTCATGTCCAGCCGGGTGACATAGCCTTTTTTATTCTTGGCGATCCGCAGCGGCTTGGGTACCCGGCCGCGGAACGCTTCGGGCAAGGTGCGTTGGAGTTTGTCCAAGGCCTTGGCTTCGCGGGTCAGGAAAATCGGGAAGACTTCGTGGACGAGTTTCTCGGCCCGGACCTGCGCATCTTTGGGATCGAGGTCGGGGAACTTGCACGACAATCGACGCACCAAGTCTTCGACCGTGGGCACCTGTTTGCGGACGCAGTACCCCGAGTCCTGCGAGGCATCCGCCTCGAGTTTCACATCGTACGTGAACCGATCCGTCACCTGCCCCGGCGGGACGAGGTGGGTCTTGCGGGCCACGAAACAAAACGCCCGCGGCGTGACGCCCGGAATGCGCAGGCCAAACGGGCCGCCCCAGATTTCGTCGAAGGGTTGTTCGATGACGAAGCCGTGTTTGCCGTCGTACTGCTGCATGATCTTGCCGACACGCTCGGGGTTGGGATCGACGCAGGCAAACAGGCCGCCCCAACGCAAGCGGCCAAACACCTCGTCGGGCTGCTTGGGCTCGCCCGGCCCGGCCAAACGCAGATCGACCATGCCGTCGTCTTCCGCGTCGCTGGTTCGGCCGACCTGTCGGCCCTGGGCGTCGGCGTGGAGCTTCTGGGCGAGCAGGAGCCGGACCCATTTCTCGGTCTCGCCGTTTTTTCCGATGCGTGTGGGCGAGGTATTGACCGAGGCGATTTTGGGGGGCAGCGGGTTGAGTTTTTGCAGGATGGACATGGCCGGGATCTCGGAGGACGCGGGGCGGGCGGAGGCTTCCGCAAGCGTCTTCGTGGATCGGGGCGGGCGGGCTGAGGGGGGAGGTGAGACGAACCGCGATTTATTGCAAGTCGCCCCGGCACGCCGGGCATAAGGCGTGCAGGCCGCAGGCGACGGCAGAAAATCGTGCCGCGGGACGAAAATAAATTTGACAGGTTTTCGCTTGATCGGAGCACGAAGCGTCAGCGAGTGACCGGTCCACAAGTGACTTGGTCACTCGCTGACGCTTCATGCTCGGATGAGATGGTCTCGGGGTGGCTCACACATCCCGCACGCAGCGGAAGCCGTTGTTAGTGGTGGCGCTGTCGGGGGTGTTGCCGGTGCGGGCGCCCAGGCGGTAGCGGTTGCAGTAGGAGTGGTGGCAGAGGTAGCTGCCGCCTTTTTGGACTTTGTGGGTGAGTTGGAATTGTTGATTTTGGGTTGAGGATTTTGGATTCGAGGCATCGGGCATGGGGCCGATGGGGTTATCGCGGGTTGCGGGGTTTTCGTCGAGGTGCCAGGTGGGGCTGAACCAGTCGTTGGTCCACTCCCAGACGTTGCCCGAGGTGTTGTGGAGGCCGAAGCCGTTGGGGGTGTAGGCGGTGACGGGGGCGGTGCCGACGTAGCCGTCGTCGGCGGTGTTGTCGGTGGGGAAGTTGCCTTGCCAGATGTTGCAGCGGTGTTGGCCGCGGGGTTCGAGGACGTCGCCCCAGGGGTAGAGGGTTTGTTCGCGGCCGCCGCGGGAGGCGTATTCCCACTCGGCCTCGGTGGGCAGGCGTTTGCCGGCCCACTGGGCGTAAGCCACCGCGTCGTTCCAACTCACCTGCACGACGGGGTGGTCCATGATGGACCTGATCGACGACCGCTCGCCGAACGGCCGATCCCACTTGGCCCCCGGCACAGCGAGCCACCACGGGGTTTGCGGCACGGTCGATTCTTTACGGAGCGAGTCCGCAAACTTCCGGGACAGGTGCAAATGAAACACGAACGACCAGCCGAAGCGCTGGGCCTCGGTTTCGTAGCCGGTGTCTTGGATGAAGGCGGCGAACTGGGTGTTGGTCACGGTCGTTGCGTCGATCCAGAACGGGCGGAGGGCGATTTCGCGGACCGGGCCTTCGCCGTCTTCGGGGAAGCCTTTTTCGTAGTCGGTGCCCATGAGGAAGGTGCCGCCGGGCAGGTGGATCATGCCGTCGGTCGAGCCGGCGTTGGCGTGGCGGAGGGGTTCACGGACGGGCTGGAGCGGGCCGGCGTAGGCCGGGGTATTCCGGGGGGTATTCCGGGGGGTGCAGCAGGATGGGGCGGCGTGGGCGTGGCCGTCGGTGTGGGGCGACGGGTTGGGTTCGGGTGCGGCCATGCATGGATTTTATCAGAGGCGGGCGGCGGCTTTTCGGACGTTGGCACGATGCGGGTGGGCGGGGCGAAACGGGCCGATATCATTGAGACGTGATGCAAGGGTTTATTCGAACAGGAGCGGCGATGGCGTGCGGTGGGTTTGACCGACTGGAGATCGACGCGCGATGGACCCCGCTTGCGCCAGCACGACGTGGGGGGTGGGCGGCGGTGATGCTGAGCGTGGGCGTCTTGCTGGGGATGTGGATCACCCCGCCCGCCACGGCCCAAAGCGAACGGCCCGGCGACGACCCCGCCACCTGGTTGAACGAGGCCAGCGTGCAGGCCCGCCGGATCTCCGGCGTGGGCGACGCGCTGACCGAAGCCTTGCAGACCAAAGGGGCGCTGCTGGCCCATATCGCGGCGGTTCAACACGCCTGGGGCGATACCTCGTCCGCAACGCGCAACGAAACACTGGTGGGCCTGTGCGTCCGGGCGTTGGCCCACGACGGCGAAGACGGCTGGGTCCGCGCGGCCCAGGCCCGTGCGCTACGCGAGCACGGCCGAGCCGACGAAGCCGTGGCCGTGCTACGACAGATCCAGAACATTGACGAACAAGCCGCGGGCTGGGCGTGGGTCCACGGCGAGACGCCGGGCATACCCGCCACCCAGGGCGTGCGCCAGCGGTTCGCGGCGCAGTTGGCCCGGTTCGAGACGCATCAGGCGATCCGGCGTGACGCGGCGGAGGTCGCTCGGCTGGGGTCGGTGCGGGATGTGCAGGCGTGGGTGGGGGTGCTCAACGATCCCGCCGAGCGGGCGTGGGCGTCGCTGGGTGCAGCCGAAGGGTTGAACCAAGCGCCCCCTAAAACCACCCCCACCGTTGAGCCGTTACCCGAAGCCCAAACGCAGGATGCGATCCCCTCCGCTGACGAGCCAAAGCCAGACGCCCCATCCGAGCCTGTCGACCCAAGCGAGGTGGCGGTGGACGAGGACAACTCAACCCACCCTCAAAACCTGATCGACGACACGATGGCGGCCCCGGCCTTGGCCCCGGCCCCGGCGGCCCCCGAAACCGCCCCCGAAACCGTGCTCGAAACCGCGCCCGAGACCTCGGCCGCCGCGGAAGCGTCGGCGATCGTGGAGATTGAAGTGGACTCCGCCACGACGGATCCCGCCGGTGTCGAAGTGGCCGTGGTCGATCAAGCCGAATCGATCACACAAGTTCAGGAACGCCTTGCGCCAAGCGTCGCCGAGACGATCGAAACAACCCCGATGATCGAGACGGTGGAGCCGGCCGCGACCGGGGTTCCTGAAGCCGTGGTCGCCGCCCCCGTGGATCAAGCGCCGGCCGCGATCGACCCGCCGGTCTTGGCCCAGTCCGACACGGCCTCGGTGGTGGTGGAGCCGGTCGCTAAGCCGGTCGCCGAGTTGGCCGCGGTGACGATCCCGGTGGTGCCGAACTTGGCGAAGTTGTCCGACCCCGCGGCGGTGCTGGACGCCCCGGCGACGGCGGACGAGATCGACTTGGATTTCACCACGACCAAAGGCGTGTTCACCGTGCGGGTCCACCGCCAGTGGGCCCCGCTCGCGGCCGAGCGTTTCCACGCGCTCGCCACGGCCGGGTATTACCACAACCAGCGGTTCTTCCGCGTCGTGCCGGGCTTCGTCGTGCAGTGGGGCATCCACGGCTACCCCGAGGTCGCCGCCGCGTGGCGATCAAAAACGCTCGCCGATGAGCCGCGCACCCAGCCCAACCGCCGGGGCACCATCGCCTTCGCCGCCGCCACCCAGCCCAACACCCGCACGACGCAGGTCTTCATCAACCTCACCGACAACGCCTTCCTCGACGACTTGGGTTTCGCACCCTTCGGCGAGATCATCCGGGGCATGGACGTCGTCGAATCCCTCTTCGGCGGCTACGGCGAAACGCCCAGCGCCCGCCAACGCGATATCCAACTCAAAGGCAACGCCTTCCTCGACGCCGATTACCCCAACCTCGATTCGGTGGTCTCGGTGCAGTTTGCTCCGGCCAAGTGAGCCCCGACCCGACCCACGCCGTAAAAAGTTGGACACCGCTTGGTTTGCGCAGCAGCCACGCCGCCGGGCGATCGGCCCGACTATACTGCGTCCCCAACTTCTTCCCCGTTCCCCGAATCAGCGAGCCCCCTCCATGCCCACCACCGCCACCATCGAAACCCCCAAAGGCAACATCGAACTCGAACTCTTTGCCGACGACTGCCCCAAGACCGTGGGCAACTGGGTCAAGCTCGCCAAAGACGGCTTCTACGACGGCCTGAAGTTCCACCGCGTCATCGCCGACTTCATGGTCCAAGCCGGCTGCCCCAAAGGCACCGGCACCGGCGACGCGGGCTACAAGTTCGATGATGAGAAATCCGCCCTCGTCAAGAAACACACCGGCCCGGGCATCCTCAGCATGGCCAACGCCGGGCCCAACACCAACGGCAGCCAGTTCTTCATCACCCACGTCGCCTGCCCCTGGCTCGACGGCAAGCACGGCGTGTTCGGCAAAGTCACCGCCGGGCAAAACGTCGTCGATACCATCGCCCAAGGCGACACGATGGATAAAGTCACCATTCACGAAGGCTAAGACTTCTTGCCCGTCGCGGTTCAGCGAGAGTCGTGATTGACGGAATCCCGCCTTCTTGATTCGAGTTAAAAGCCTAAGCCCACACCGACACCGCGGTGTGGGCTTTTTTGATGAGGTGTTAGCTCCCCGGGGACTCGTCGCAAAAAAGTGTAATCTGTTTTTGCCGGTAAAATGACGTGTTTTGAGGCTGAAAAACCATAAATCATCGTGCTAAGTGCGTGCGTGCGGGGTGAAATGGGGTCTTTCCGGACGCGAGTTACGCAATCCAGCGACCGATGTATTTGTAACGACATCGGGGGATGTCAACCGGGCCACCGCTCGGGTCTCAGTATGGGGCTCGGGTCGATGAGTTTTGTGACCCGGTTAAGCAAAGGTACACACGATGTCTCAGTCTGAACAAGTCCAAGTGCGCTCTCTGCGCGTGGGCCAGCCGTTGCCCACCGACCTGACCGACGCCTCGGGCATGCTGCTCTTGCGGGCTGGCGTGGTCATCACCCAAGGCTTCATCGACACGCTCACCCGCCGCGGCATCAGCACCGTCGCCACCCGCGAAACCGACGACGCCCGCCAAGCCCGCGAAGAAGCCCAGGCCGCCGAGGCCGCCGCCGCTCAAAAATCATCGCGGCCCTCCGCGGTCTCATCGCCCGCTC
>CAYPCC010000001.1:38948-44193 GCA_964409095.1 uncultured Phycisphaera sp.
GCCCCCGGCCCCGCCACTCCGCGCCTCGACGCCGCCCGCCCCGACGGCGCATACACCACCGACCTCACCTACGTCCCCGGCCAAGCGATCACCCACAAACTCTCCGTCGCTCAGCTCAACGCCCTGTCGGTCCAGACCCAACGCGCTTTCGACCAGGCCCTCGACCAGTTCGCCGGCCTCGGCCCGGCGTGGGCCGAGGCCAAGATCACCGACCTGGGCCCCGCGTCGAACCTCATCCGCGGCTTCCAACGCTACGTCGGGGCGGACCCCGCCCTGGTCCTCATGCTCATGCGCCTCAAAGGCGACCCCAACACCATCCTCTACCGCCACGGCATCAAGACCGCCCTGCTCTCGATGACCCTCGCCACCCAGATGGGCTTTGGCGAAGACCAAGTCACCGACGCCGGCGTCGCCGCGCTGGTCCACGACCTGGGCATGCTCAAAGTCCCGCCGCACATCCGCGCCGCCCAACGCCGACTCACCCCCGTCGAGTGGCAACTCGTCCGCGAACACCCCACCCACACCCTCAACATCCTCGACAAACTCACCGGCGTCAACGACTCGGTCAAGACCGCCGCCTACCAGGTCCACGAACGCTGCGACGCCTCGGGCTACCCCCGCCATCGCCACGCCCAGTTCATCCACCCGATGGCCAAGGTCATCGCCGTCGCCGACACCTACGCCGCCCTCACCGACGACCGCGCCTACCGCAAGTCCATGACCGGCCACGAAGCGATGAAAACCATCCTCCGCGAAGTCCAGGCCGGCAAACACGACCGCAGCGTCGCCCGCGCCCTGCTCGACACCATGAGCATGTTCCCCGTCGGAACGATGGTCAGCCTCTCGGACTCCCGCACCGCCCGCGTCCTCCGCGGCGTCCCGGGCCAACCCACCCATCCCGTCGTGGTCGTCATCAAAAACGGCAAGCCCGTCGACTGGGAACTCGACCTGGGCCAAGTCGTCGACCTGGCGATCACCCAAGTCCTCCCCGAAGACGCGGCGCGGGCGGCGTAACGAAGTTTAGCTTGCCTTCTGATTCAACCACTCCATACTCGCCACATTCACACCCGAGATGACCATCGAGCGTGACACCTTGAACGGGTTCGCGGGATCGTTGGGCGGCCAGTGGATAAACACCATATCCGTCGCGTCTTGAAAAGCTCGGATCCCCGGCGGCAGATCTATCGCCTGCCCCGCGTTCGTGTGCAACCGCAATACCGACGGACGGTTTTCGTTGATTTTCTTGATTAATTCATCAATATCCATGATCAAATCATAGCGGGCGGATCACGCACTTCAAAGACATGATGGGCGGGTCGGCATCGCCGCGTTCGTCCGCGAGGCCATCGCCTGCTCGGTCACGTTCACCGCGAGGTCGGTGACTCTTAGACCCTCGGCGGCGGTGGGGAGGTGGCCGGCTTGTCCGGTCTCGAGGGCTTGGGCGTAGGCGCGGTACATGCCGGCGAAGTCTTTTTCGTGGTGGTAGGTGAAGACCTCGGTGCCTTGGGGGGTGCGCATCTCGAAGTGGCCGACGTTGCGGTCGTAGAGGATCAGGCCGTCGGTGCCGATGAGTTCGTAGACGAATTCGCTTTTGGGGTCTTTGACGGTGTGGCCGAAGCTGTAGGAGATTTCGACCATGGTGTGGGCGGCGTTGTCGTGGTCGAGGTGGGCCCAGACGTGGTCGGGGGCGTCGTAGGTGTCGGCCCACGCGCCGTGGCCGGTCGCGCGGACAACGGGGCTGGCGGTCCACCACTGGGCGAGGTCGATCTGGTGGGTGCCGCAATCGACGATGGGGCCGCCTTCGAGCATGCGGCCGTGGCGGTGGAGGGCGATGCCTTGGGCGGCGTCGCGGTGGTTGTACTTGCCGTGGCAGTCCCAGTTGTAGATCAACCGCAGCGCGCGGACCTCGCCGATGGCCCCGGCGGAAACAAGTTCTTTGATCTTCAGAGCCGACGGGCTGAAGCGGTAGCAAAACGCGACGTAGAGCGGGACGCCCGCGGCGTCGGCGGCGTCGATCATGCGTTGGCCCTGCTCCCGGCTCATGGCCAGGGGTTTTTCACAGAGGATGGGCAGGCCGTGCGCCGCGGCGGACAGGACGTTGGCTTCGTGAAAAGGCGCGGGCGAGGTGATGGCCACCGCGTCGAGGCCGCTGGCGAAGAAGGATTCCTCGGTGTGGCAGGCGTGTCGGACGTTGAACCGGCCGGGGCTGGCCAAGTCGCGGACGCGGCTGGCGTCGGGGTCGTAGAGCGCGTGGAGTTCGAGGCCCGGGCAGTCGCGGATCGCGGGCAGGTGTCCGTAGGTCGCCACGTTGCCGCAGCCCATCAGGCCGATTTTTTTAGTCACGTCAGAGATTCCGTCACGGTCAGGGGGTGGTTCGACTCGGGCCGATTCTATCGCATCCGCCCGCTTCGCATCACCGCTCAATCGGTTTGCCTCTCGACGCGCAGGTCGGTGACGGTCCAGCGGTGGACTTCGCGGTTGATGGGGTGGACGACGATTTCGAGGAACTGGGTCGGAAAGATCAAGCCGTCGCGCTGGACGAAGTTACTCATCTCGACGTCGGCGGTCGCCCCCTTGGTCTTACGAAACCCGTCGAGGCTGAAGCGGACCCGGCGGACGTATTGCGTCTCGCGGTCGATGGCGATCTCGACGCGGTCGACGCCGGACGTGCCGAAGCCCGGGCGGAGTTCGACGAGGACTTGGTCGCACGGAGCCCCGAGGACGGTCACGGGCTTGCTCATCACGGCGATCATCGTGCTGGACCCCGCTTCGCCTTGGCCGCTGCGCTGGGTGAAGTAGAACGGGGCGGTGAGGAACATACGATACGCCTCGGCGACCATGGCGGCGGCCTCTTCGATGCGCAGACGCTCTTCGGGGTCTTCGACGGTTTGGCCGTTGTAGGTCACGGCCGCGCCGCCGGCGACGGTGGTGGTGTTTTCGGCGGCGGGCCATTGCACGACTTTCGTGCCGTCGGGTCCGGTGTGGACCTGCGTGGTGCGGGGCCAGTCGCCGCGGTAGAGGATGGTTTCTTCGCTGGACTTACGGAAGCCGCGATCGACGAGCATCGGCTGGAGCTTCCAGACGTTGTTGAGCCATTCGCCGTCGTAGCTGACGTCGATCGTGTTGATCTGGGCGAATCGTTCGTCCCCCCCGTGGGCCTCGGCCGAGGCGGCGAGGAGTTCGAGCGCGGCAGGGTCAGACGTGCTGCTCGGCAGCGACGACGGCAGCGGGTTGATGCAGCCGGGCAGGACGAAAGCGACGAGCAGCAGTACGATCGAAACGGACTTTTTCATGCCAGAGTCTAGGCTGGAAATCCCCGGCCGTGATGCACCCCGAACGTCGGCCCGCGACATTTAATCGCCGACTTCGATGCCGTAGCGTTCGATCAGGATGCCCTTGGCCCGCTCCATCTCGGCGATGGCGATCATGTAGTTGGCCAGCGCCTGGGCTTCCTGAAACTCGGCGTCGGCGAGGCGTTCCTGGGCGTTGAGCTTGAGGTCCAAGAGAAACTCGTCGGTGAGGGCGACGCCGACTTCTTCCTGCACGTTGATCGACCGCAAGCTGTCGGCCGCGGCCCACCGCGCCGCCCGCGTCGCGCCGACCAACTCGTAATTCGTCAACACCCCCCGCAACGCGTTCTTCACTTCCAGCACCACGTCCTGCGCATCCCGCCGATACGCCACCACGGCCTGGTCCCGCTCAAACGCACGCTGCCCGGCCAAGGCCTTGGCCCCCCGGTTGCCCAGCGGCTGCTCAAAGCTCAGCCCGAGGATGTAATCGACGTAGTCGCCGTCGGTCAGGTTGTCGTAGGCGTCGGGCCAGTTGTCTTCGTCGATGCCGTTGAGACCGATGGCCGCGGTCAGGTCCAGCTGCGGCAACGTGCCGTTGTCCGCCAAACGCTGGCGCACCTCGGCGTCGCTGATGTTCAAGAGCGACCGCGCCAGCTCCGGCCGACGCTCCAGCGCCGTCGTCACCGCATCCAGCAAGCTGAAGCTGATCGCCGTGTCGATCGGCTCGTCGCTGGGCAACACCAACGTCTCGTCCGCCAACGCCAGCTCTTGCGAGTTAATCAGCCGTTTGAGTTGGTCCGACGCCTCCCGCACCGCGGCCCGCACCCGGATCAAATCCGACCGCCGCAGTTCCACCCGGCTATTCGCCTCGGTGATCCGCACCGGACTCACATCGAAATCCGCCCGCTCCTCCAGCCGGTCCCGCTCGGCCACCGTGCGGTCGAGCAGCCGTTGCTGAATCAGCACCTGCCGGCGGGCGAGGTCCAGACTCCAATACGCCTGCTCGACGTTGTTCACCAGCTCGTTCATCGTCTGCCGAAGCTGCTCGCCCGCGTCCGCCTCGGCGTTCTTGGCCAGGACGATCTGTGACCTCGTCACCTCCGAGCCGAAGTTGCGCAGCAGCGGTTGGCTCAGCGACAGCAGCACGTCGTTGTCGTAGAACGAATCGACGTTGAAGAACGACGGGGTGCGTTGGTTTCGCGCCACGGTCGTGTCGAGCTGCACCGTGCCGCCGGTGGTCAGCAGCTTGCGGACGCCGGTGTTCAGCGACGTGGTTTCTTGCCGCACGTCACTGCTCAGCCCCGGCACGGTGCCCGCGGGCTGCGGCGTGTCGAGCTTTTGCCAGTCCAGGTCCGCAAAAAATACGCCGTCGAACGCCGCCTCCGCCTGAATCACCTGTTGCTGGGCGATCTTGGGCGTCAGCCGGGCGACCTCCAGGTCCAAGTTCCCCGCCACCGCCATCGCAATCGCTTCGTCGAGCGACAGCCGCACCACGTCCAACTCATTCTGCCCCGCCAGGTCCACGCCCGGCTCAACCTTCACGCCCTGATACGCCGCCGCCCCGCTCATCTCGTTGAGTTCTGCGATCCGCTCCTCGTCCAGCCGAGCCTCCACATCGCTCACGTCCCGCTGCACCTCGATCACCACGCCCCCGCCCTGCTCGTCCGCCAACGCCAGGAGGTGCTTGCGGTGTTCGACCACCACCGCGTTGCGCAGCGCCGCGTCGGTCCCCCCGTACTGATCCAACGGCCCGACGCAACCCGCCGCCGTCAAACCCATCATCGCCACCAACATCCGCCTCGTCGTCAAGCTCTTCATCCCCACAGAATAGCACCCCATTTACCCCGCGACCTGACCGCCCGCCGACCCTCCCCTCGCGCCCGCCTCCTCGTCTACTTCCTCGCCCGCCCCCTGGTTGGATCCCGCCCCCGTCCACCGCACATCCTTGCCCGACA
>CAYPCC010000002.1:0-12744 GCA_964409095.1 uncultured Phycisphaera sp.
TGACAAGTTGGATGCGCGCAAGAAAAAGCCGAGGGATGGCCATCCCTCGGCTTTGGGGTCAATAGAGGTTTTCTGAGTCTTAGCCTTCCTGCTCAGCCAACCACCGCTCGGCGTCGATCGCGGCTTTGCAGCCCATGCCCGCGGCGGTCACGGCCTGACGGTAAACGTGGTCAGCTACATCCCCCGCCAAGAACACCCCTTCGATTTCCGTGGTGCTGCGGTAGGGGTCTTTGAGTTTCAGGTAGCCCGTGTCGTCGGCGGGCAGTTGGCCGTCGAGGAATTCGGTGATCGGTGTGTGGCCGATGGCCATGAACAGGCCGCCGAGTTCCATGGACGAGGTTTCTTGGGTTTGGTTGTTGATGAGTTCGACGCCGGTGATTTTTTCGTCGCCGAGGACTTCGGTGACGGACGTGTTCCACATGATTTGGATCTTGGGGTTGTTCATCGCGCGTTCCTGCATGATCTTGCTGGCCCGCATCTCGTCGCGGCGGACGAACATGACGACCTTGCTCGCAAACTTGGCGAGGTAGGTCGCTTCTTCGACCGCCGTGTCGCCCGCTCCCACGACGCCCAGCACCGCGTCGCGGAACATCGGCAACGCCCCGTCGCACACGGCACACGCCGAGACCCCGCCGCCGGACTTGGCGAGTCGCATTTCGTTTTCCAGACCCAACCAGTTGGCTTTAGCGCCGGTGGCGATGATGATGGCGTCGGCGAGGACTTCGTGCCCGCCGTCGCCGACGACGTGGAACGGTCGTTTGGACAGGTCGACGGACTTGACGTTTTGGAAGACGTTGAACAGGCCGTAGTTCATATCGAGTTCTTCGCCGTTTTTGACGCCTTTGTCGGTGACGACGCGGGTGTCGAAGCGGAGGGCTTGCTTGAAGAAGTCGGTCATCATCTCCGGGCCGGTGCGGCCGTCGGGGTAGCCGGGGTAGTTCTCGACTTCGGTGGTCAGCATGAGTTGTCCGCCGGGCATGAGGTCTTTGCCGGCGGCTCGCCCGGGGAAGACCAGGGGGCGCAGTTCGGCTCGAGCGGCGTAGATCGCCGCGGTCCAGCCGGCGGGGCCGGAGCCGATGATGACGAGTTGTTCGTGAGGAAGGTCCGGAGAGTTCGCAGAGTCAGTCATGGGTATATCCTAGCAACCCGCGTGGGCGGCGAAAGATTCCCAAGGGCGGCGTGAACTCCGGATTAAGCGGGCATCTTCGGGGCGTGCGCGACGGCGTCGTCGGCGGTGGCATACGGTTCATCGTCTTGCGCCAGCAGGGCGGCGAAGGTGGTTTGCCCGGTGCGGTAGGCGCGGCGGAGATAGGGGCCACACATGGTGCAACAGGCCGAGGCGCTGGTGGTTTCGACGAGTTGGGGCAGCGATAGCCCCTCGGATCGAGCGGTGTCGAGGAGGTCGCCGAAGGTGCGTTGGGTGCAGATGCAGCGGTCGATCTTCATGGGAAACTTTAGGCGGGTGGCCGTGGTTTTTGGGGTTTAGTGAGTCCAGGTATTGAAGCCGTAGGCGGTGCCGGGGCCGTCGGCGATGTCGAGGTTGGCGACGGGGGCGTCGGCGATGGTGGTCCAGACGGTTTCGGTTTCGGGCGGCTGGACTGCGGCGGCATGGCCGTCGAGGTAAGCGAGGTTGGCGGTGGTGTGGGCGTGGCGGAAGTGGGCGGCGCCGGCGACGAAGCCGGGCTTGCGGTAGGCGACGGAGTGGGGCTCGTAGAACACGCTTCCGGCGTCTTGATGGATGGCGTCGGCAAAGGCGAACACGGCCGCGGGTTGATCCAGTTCGTCGATGCGTCGCGGCGTCGCGGCCACGGGGAACGGCCAGACCAGCCCGCCGTTGTAGCCGTAGTGGGCCGAGCGCTCGGCGAACTTTTTCACGAAGCGGGGGTCGTCATCGGGGAAGTCGGGGCAGGCGAGTCCGTCGTGCAGGTCGCCGCCGAAGTATGGGGCCAGCGGGCTGCGGGACGGGTCGAGCGGGCGGTTGACCCCCGCGGTTGATCCGCCGCCGGCGGTGGTTTCGAGGCCGAACCACCAGAGTCGGCCGTCGGGGTGGTTTTGGGAATGCGTGACGAATCGGCCGTCGTGGTCTTGGGTGTAGAGCAGCAGGGTAGTCGCAGCTTGGCGGACGTTGCTCAGGCAGAGCGTGGCCTTCGCGGCCGATCGGGCCTGCCCCAGCGCGGGCAGGAGCAGGCCCAACAACATCGCCGCGATGCTGATCACGACCAGCAGTTCGACCAGCGTGAATCCAGGTTGGACGCGGGGGTGACGCCTCATGGGTTAGCACGTTTTCCGGCGACGCACCCCGACCATCAGGCCCGCCATACTCAGCAAAATCAACGACGCGGGTTCGGGCACCGCGGCGGGCGGGTTGTTCGTGGCGGGATTGCCCGAGCTATTGGACGCCGAGACATTGACAATCCAGCCGTCGACCGAGCCGTCGGCCAGGAGTCGGCCGGATGCCCCCACGCCGGCCGAGGTGTAGATGCCCGCGGCGGCGGCTTCGTCGAGCGTGAAATCGCCCATGAAGTCGAGGTCCTGGAAGCCGCCATCGACCCAGTAGCTCCAGAACTGGCCGGTGACAAAGTCGAATCCGATGTCCAGTGAATTGCCGGCGAAAGCGAAGCCGTCGATGCCCAGGCCGAAGGAGAACTGGGTGGTGAAGACTTCGAGGTCGCCCGCGGCGTCGAGGTCGAGCAGCATGTCGAGGCCGGTTTTGGTGCCGTCGTAGGCGTAGTCGAAGACGTACGCTTCGCCGCCGGTGGCGGAAAAATCAATCAACAGTTGGGATGTATTTGCCCCGTTGCCCGCGGCGTAGCCCGGCAGCGGTTGGGCGTTTACAGAGAGCGTGAGCACTCCCGCAATCGCCGTAAGACTGAAGCGACCGATTGACCGGCAAGACCATTTGAATCCCTTAAACATCGAAACTCCCTGCCGTGATTCGCGCACGGCTTCCCCAAACAGTAAAAAACTGTCCTCGCGGGGCGTGCAGATGACATGAGAGATCGCTGGGGATGTGCGACCGCGTCGACCTGCCCGGGTGTCCTATTCGCGAGGACCCGATGCAAACTGTTCAGGCAGGTCTTCCGGCTCAGGGCCTCCCCCGGAAGCAACCTTTCGGGAACCAGCATCGGTTGGCTGGTCAACGAAAGATTGCCCGGGGGCATCAAACTCACCTTCCCGTCGCTTGGCCCCTTGCGGGCCCGACAGTGGCAAACGAGTTCGACGCATAGGCCCATTACGGCGGCGCGTCCGCGGGAGAATTCCCCTAATCCAGAACGTTACGCCATTGATTGGCGAAACTTCCGGGGGTGGGGGTCACTCCGCTTCCCTTTTCACTGGCCGACTCACCCCAGAGGGCGGCCGACCAGCACCTGAAAACAATACCCTTGTACGGTAACGAGCGTCCCCCGCCGCCGCAACCGGGCAAGTCCCTAACCCGACTACGTTTTCGGTGGGCCGGGTTTACGCAAATCGGCGTTGGTCGTTGGTTGTGTAACGCCGGGCGTTTACCATAGAGACATGATTCTTCTCGACGGGCGCACCATCGGCCCGCACCTCTCGGGCATCGGGCGGTACACGCTCAACCTGCTCATCGGCCTCGACGCCGCCCACCACGAGGCGGCGTCGCTCCCCGGCGGCCGGCCGATCCGCGTTTGGCTTCGGCCCCAAGTCTTCAACGATTCGGTCCTGCCCGACGCGGTGCGACGCAGCGCCGCCCTCGACCTCATCCAACACCCCGGCGAGCCGCAGCAACTGCCCAGCCTCTGGGCGGGTCGGCGGGCGATCCGAGCGTTGGGTGTGGAGTTGGTGCATTGCCCGGACGTGTTCGTGCCGTGGGGCACCGCAGTCAAGCGCGTCGTGACGGTCCACGACGTCATCCCGATTGTCTGCCGGGGCCAACTCAAACGCAGCCGAAAGCAGCAGTTCAGCACCGTCTGGCGGGCCTGGATGAAACGCCAAACCCGCCAGGCCATCCGCTCGGGCGGCGGCATCATCACCGTCAGCGAATTCTCCAAGCACGACATCCACCGCCATCTCGCCCTCCCCCACGCCCACCTCCACGTCATCCCCAACGCCCCACCCGCCCCCGCCCCCGCCCCCGGAAGTTTCAACGGCACCGCCGACGTGACAACCCTACCGTCGCCGGACGATCGAGATGATCTCGCCGGACTGGGTATCCGCGGCCCGTACATCCTCAACGTCGGCCGCCGCGACCCATACAAAAACGTCGACGGCCTGGTCCGCGCGTTCGACGCGTTACGCAACCGCTTCGCCGACATCCCTCAAGACTTACAACTCGTTATCGTCGGCCAGCGCGACCCGCGCTACCCCGAGGCCGAGCGCGAGACCCAGCGGCTGGGCCTCAACGACCGCGTGGTATTTACCGATTACGTCAGCGACGCGGCGTTGGGGGTGCTGTATCGGCGGGCGACGTTGTTGGCGATGCCGAGTTTTTATGAGGGCTTTGGGCTACCCGCGGTGGAGGCGATGCGGGCGGGCACGCCGGTGGTGGCGGGTGCGGTGGCGTCGCTGCCGGAGGTGGTGGGCGACGCGGCGCTGCTCTTCGATGCGCACCGCCGGGATGCGTTGGCCGAGGCGATGCACAAGGTGTTGGTCGATCACGAGCTGCAAGCGATCCTGCGTGAGCGAGGGCTGGCGCGAGCGGCCGAGTTTTCGGTCGCCCGATGCGGCGCAGCTCACCTTGGGCTTTACGCCAAACTGCTGGCGAACCCGTGACCCATCCGCGGGTCGGCTCCCGAAGTTTTTTTTAGTATTGGCGGAACCGCCGGGCAAGTCGTTTGAGCGGATGGTCTTTGGGTGCCGCCCGTTTGACGTCGGGTTCGGACGGGCCGCCGATCTGCCAGGCTTGGACGCCGGGGTAATTGTCGTAGGCAAGTCGGCGGGTGCCGCCGAAGTGTTGGAACATGCGGTCGAACGCGCCGCGGGAGTAGAGGGAGATGTGGCCGTTGGCGGGGCCCAGGTACCACCAATCCCGGCCGCAGCCCTCGGGTTCGTACACGGCGGTTTGGTAGGCGAACACGCCGCCGGGCTTGAGCGAGCGGATGGCCGGTTCGATCATCGCCAGGGGGTCGGGCAGGTGTTCGATGACTTCGCAAGCGACGACCAGGTCGAAGCGTTGCTCGGGCATCGAGTCGATGAAGTGGTCGAGGCCGAACTTGGGTTGGATGATGTCGAAGCCGGTGACTTTGAGCCCGAGGTGCTGTCGGCCGGCCTCGATAAACGTGCCCATCCCGCAGCCGAAGTCGCAGATCTCCAACTCCCAGGGCAGCCGATTCAAAAGCAGGTTCGACAGCATCACCAAGCGCAGCGTCTGATTCACCCGCCCGCCCCAGTCGGGGTCCTGATTGTCCCAGTAGCTCGCGTCGTAGACCTGAGTGTTGTCGATCTCGTCGAGCAGGTGGGCAAAGAGGAACTGGCAGCGTTCGCAGCGGTAATAGGTGCAGTCGTCGGGCAGGTCGGGGATGTCGCCCCCGGCAAGTTTGGACGACGGCAGCGCGAACACGGCCGGGGCGTGGCCGCCGCAGATCTTGCAGGTGGACGCGGGGCGCGTTTCATCGGCGGTAGGGCTGCGGCTTTCGAGGGATCGGCTGAAATCGGTGGCCATCGGGTCGGACGCTCCGGGGGTAGGCGACGATCTTACGTTACCATGACCGGTTCGATGCCACCCCGCCTGCCCCGCCGACTCGAATACGCCTGGGACTTGTTGGCGGTCTTGGTGCTCAAGGAGCTGCGGGTCCGCTACAAGCGGACGGTGTTGGGCTATGCGTGGTCGCTGCTGCAGCCATTGGCGTTCGCGGCGGTGTACTACCTGGTCTTCAAACAGTTCATCCGCATCGAAACGCCCGGCGTCGATTACACCCTGTTTCTCGTCTGCGGCCTGTTCGCCTGGCAATGGTTTTCCAACGGCGTGGTGTCGTCCACCATGGCGCTGGTCGGCAACGGCCCGCTGATCACCAAGGTCAGCTTCCCCCGCATCTACGCCGTACTTAGCGGATTCATGAATGATTTGGTTCACTACTTACTCGCCGCGCCGGTGATTCTGGGGTTCGTGTTTGCCTTCGGCTATCGGCCGCATGTGGCGTGGCTTTGGTTGCTGCCGACGCTGCTGGTGGTGCAGGGCGTCTTGGTCTTGGGGCTGTCGTTGCTTTTCGCCACACTCAATCTTTTCCTCCGCGACCTCGAACGGCTCGTCACCATCGGCATGGTCATGCTCTTCCACCTGACCCCGGTGGTCTACCCCGAGTCGATCATCCCCGAGCGCTTTCGCTGGCTGCTGATCGTGAACCCGATGGGGTCGCTGTCGATCAATTGGCGGGATGCCTTGCTCAACGGGCACGTCGATCCGACCATGCTCGCGGTCTCGGCGGGGGTCGCGGCGGGGTCGCTGGCGGTGGGCGCGGCGGTGTTTTTCAAACTGCAAGCGAGGTTCGCCGAGGTTGTCTGAACCCATCATTCAATTCGACGGCGTGAGCAAGTGGTACCGTCAGGCCACGCCCGGGCGCGGCCTCAAAGAGCGCCTGCTCGGGCCTTATCGCGCGAAGCCCGTGCGGACGCAGGCGCTCGTCGATCTGTCGTTTTCGGTGGCCCGCGGTGAAGCGGTCGCGGTGGTCGGGCGTAACGGTTCGGGCAAGAGCACCTGCCTGGCGCTCGCGGCGGGGGTGATCAAGCCGTCGTCCGGAAGCGTCGCTATCCGCGGCCGAGTGAGTCCGTTGCTGGCGCTTGGCGCAGGGGTGCACCCGGACCTGACCGGCCGGGAAAACGTACAGCTCAACGGCGTGTTGCTGGGCCTGACCCGGCGCGAAGTCCGCCAACGCTTTGACGCCATCCACGACTTTTCCGAGCTGGGCGATTTTATGGACCAGCCGATCCGCCACTACTCGTCGGGCATGCTCGCCCGGTTGGCGTTTTCCGTGGCGACCCACCTCGAGCCCGAAGTGTTGATTGTGGACGAGGTGTTGGCGGTGGGCGACGCGGCGTTTGCGCAGAAGTGTTACCAGCGCATCCGGGCGTCGCGGGCCAACGGGCTGACGATGCTTTATGTGAGTCACGACATGCACTCGGTCATCGACCTTTGCGACCGGGCGGTGTACCTTGATCACGGGTGTGCGGTTGCTCAAGGCGACCCGCGGGAGGTGGGGCAGCGGTACTACGCCGACCAGGGCATGACGCTGGCGTGAGCGTGGGGTGCGGTGTTTCGTCGCGGTTTGTTTCTGAAGTTTGCTATGCACGACGCCCTCGAAAACTTGTTTGATGCGTGGTGCTTGCGCCAAGCCGGCGGCGCGGGGTTGCGCGTGGGGCTGACGGCCTGGCCGAACGCGGGGCCGGTGGTGTGGGTCGGCCACCGGGCCAGCGCGTTGCCCGCTTCGCTGTCGCTGCGGAAGTCGCATGTGTTTGCGGATCGGTATGTGCCTGGGGTGTTGGAAGAGACGCGGCTGATCGTGCCGATCCGTTTGCGGTCGGCCGAGGCGGACGGCGTGTCGTCGGGTGAAGGGGCGGCGGTATGGCGATCGCCCGACGGGGATCGGGCGATGTCGGCCGAGGACTTGGCGGCGCTGACCGTGTTGGTGGTGAGGCAGGCGTTTTATAACCCGCGCGATTCGGCGACCCGCGACCCGGGGTTCCTGGCTTGGACGGGGTGGGTGTTGCAGGCGTTGGATGCGGACGACGGCACGCTGGCCCGCGCGATCCGCCAACTCGAGCCGCAGATGTTTTGGTGGTGGGGTTGGGTGCTGCATCAGGGCGGGGAGGCGGGCGCGGCGGAACGCGCTTGGATGTGGCAGGTCGAGGGCGGCCTTGGGAGCGGCCCGCCCGCGGCGGGGATCCGCAGCTTGCTGAAGCTGATGGAGTCCGAGGCGTCGAGTCCGGCGGATCGGCTGGGGCTTTGCCGACGGGCGCAGCGTCTTTTCGACGAGACGGGGTTCCGCGAGTTTGATCTGCAGACGGCGCTGGATTTAGCGCGGTGCGCGGCGCTAATCGATTTGGGGTATCGGGCCGAGGCGTTGGAGTCGTTGCAGGAAGTGGACCGTCGGCTGGTGGCGAACCCGTGCGGCGGGGCGCTGCGGCAAACCGCTCACGTGGCTTGGCTGGGGTGGCGGGCGGGCGGGACGTGGCAGACGCTGGGCGTGACCGCGGCGCTGGCGTCGGGCGTGGTGACGTCGGCGACGGCGCGGTTCAAGCTGCGTCGCGCGTGGTCGCTGCGTCGGCTGCGAAGCCGACGCCCGCGGCTGCCGCAGCACGCGGTCTTGCCGGGGCTGAGCAACCGTGACGAGGATCAGTCTGCTGCTGAGCGGGTCAAACGCATCGCGTTGGTCCGGCTCGACAAAATCGGGGACCTCGTGTCGATGCAGCCGGTCTTGGCGAAGCTCCGCGAGCGGTTCCCCGCGGCCGAGATCGACCTGTATGTGACGGCGGGGCTGGAGTCGTTTGCGTCGATGTTGGTGGCGGGGGTCAACGGCATCGGCGTGCGGTGGAAAGACGGCGACGCCTTCGACGCGGTGTTGAAAAAGATGGGTGCCGTTTCGCCCTACGACTTGTTGATCGACTTGCTGGAACCCGAAGCTCGCCGCCACGCGCGGTTGACCCACGCGATCCCCGCCGCCTTCAAGATCGGCTTCGACAGCCCCGGCCGCCGCGAAATTTTTACGCACCGCATCCCGACCCCGACCCGGCCGGTGCATCTGATTGACCGCACGGCGTGGTTGCTGCGGCCGCTGGGCATCGCCGTGGTGGATGATGCGGGTTGGCGGCCGACCCTTTCGCTCTCGGCCGACGCGGTTGAGGCGGGCCGTGTGACGTTGCGTGAAACTTTAGGCGAGGGCCGGGTGATGGGCCTGCACGTCGGCGCGGGTTGGCGGTTTAAGCGTTGGTACCCCGAGTCGTTCATCGAAGTGGGCCGGGCGTTGGTTGAACAGCAGGGCGTGAAGGTTGCGGTGATGGCGGGGCCGGGCGAGGCGGCGTTGGCCGAGCAGGTCGCGCGCGGCATCGGCGAGGCCGCGGCGGTGTTGCGGCCGACGCTCGAAGCGTTGCCGGGGTTGTGCGCGGCGTTTGATTTGATGTTGGTTAATGACTCGGGACCGATGCACGTCGCGGTGGCGGCGGGGTCGGCGACGGTGGTGGCGTGGGGGCCGGGGGATCGGACGTTGTTTGAGCCGCGTGGCGTGGCGGGGCAGGTGCGGGTGGTGGCGGATCAGCCGCGGTGTGCGAACTGCCCGCAAGAAGTCGAGGCGGAGCGTTGCCCGATGGGCTACCGCTACAGCGCGGTGCCGTGTTTGCAGGGCGTGACGGTCGGGGCGGTGCTCGCGGCGTGTACGGAGGTGTTGACGGGCGGGGCGCGATCTACCGTCACCTTCAACGGATCATCGGCCGAGTGACTCGTTGGCGTGGAGCTGTTTGAGGATCGCGGTCGAGCTGAATTTTTCGGTGTCGATGAGCGCGAGTTGTCCGCCGTGGGCTTCGACGGCGGCGCGTTCTCGGCCGACCGGCGAGTCGGGGTTGTTCGCGTCCTGGGCGTACTCGATGCCTTTGGCGTAGACGTCGGGTTGGAGCAACTGCAGCAGCTCGACCGCGGTGGGCCAACGGTTGATCGCCACCCCATCCACGCTGCGCAGCGCCGTGAGTAACTCGGCCCGCTGGTTTTCGGGAAACGCGGGTCGGCCCAGGCCTTTGCCGACGAAGCGGTCGGGGGTCACGGTGACGATGAGCACGTCGCCGAGTTGCCGCGCGGCGTCGAGGTAGCGGACGTGGCCGACGTGCAAGAGGTCGAAGCAGCCGTGACACAACACGACCCGCCGCCCCGCGTCGCGGTGGGCGCGGCGGATGTCGGCGAGCGCGTCAAGGTCGTAGCGAGGTAAGACTTCAGGCACCGCTTCATGATACGGCCGCGCCGAACATCTACGACGCCAATGAACGCGATTGAATATTCCGGGGGCGGGGGCGGGGGGGTGGTTTATACTTCCGGGGGTGAAGCCGCGATTTTATTCTTCGGAGCCGCCTTGGGTGACGCTGCTGTGGTGGCTGGACCGCTGGCGGTGGGGCGTGTTCGTGGCGATCGGCGTGGTGTACGCGGCGGGGTTGAACGGGCGGTGGCGGATCACCAGCGACAGCGCTTGGTATGTGTTGCAGGCCCGGGCGATGAGAGGCCACGAAGGCGCGGCGTCCGGGGTTGAGTTAGGCGCGACGCCGCCGGGGTTGGCGATGGGGATCGCGGCGGTGGGCGGGAGTGCGGGCTGGGGGACAACGATCGGGATGCTGGTGATGGCGGGGGTGGTGTGGGGTTTGGCTTACCGGCTGTTGATCGAGCACGCGGATCGGCCGACGGCGGTGCTGATGGTGTTGCTGTTGGCGTTGAGCGGTTTGAGTTACGAGATGAGTTTGGGGTTGCTCACGGAGTTGCCGTTCACGGCCGGGCTGCTGCTGTTTTTGTGGGGCCACGAGCGAAGGCTCAAACGTCGGAACGGGTTGGCGTTGGCGTTGGGCATGATGGTGGCGGGGGTGTTGTGGATGGCGGCGTTTCGCAGCGTGGTCGCGGTGGTGGTGGGGGCTTATGTGCTGGCGGAAATCATCCGCATGGTCGGGCGGCGGGATCAGCGGAAGCTCGGCCTGGCCTTGGTGGGGCTGGCGTTAGCGGTGGGTATCTTGCTGTGGTCGGCGTCCCCGGCGATCCGTGACGACGCGGGGTTTTTCTTCAACACCCTGCGGCTAAAAAGTCCCGAAGCGTGGTGGATCAGCTTCCGGGGGCTGATGACCGAGGCGTTGCCCGAGGCGGTGTTCGGGCAGGATGTGCCGCCGGTGTTGGCGTGGTTTGCTTCGGGGGGGGTGGTGTTGGCGGGATTGATGTTGGTGCGAACACGGCTGTTGTGGGGCGTGTTGTTTGGGGTGTTGCTGGTGCAGTGGGTGGTGTTTGTGTCGGACCCGCGGTATGTGCTGCCGGTGTTGGCGTTGGTGTTGTTTGGGGTGTGGCGGGCGGGGGTCGGGGTGCTGGAGAAAGTGGGCGAGCCTTGGCGGGGGTTGGGGTTTTTGGTGTTGGCGGTGGCGGTGTTGGGAGCCAACGTGTCGGCGGTCGTGAACACGATCGGCGAGCAGCGGAGTGATGATTTTTACGCGACCTATCGCAGCGGGAAATACGCGGCGGCGGTGGAGTTGGCGGAGGTGATTCGGCGGGAGACGCCCGGGGACGCGGAGCTTGTGGTGTGGCTTGAGGTCGGCTTGGAGATGGCGGCGTTGAGCGATCGGCGGTTGGCGGCGGGAAATACCTTGGGGCGGGCCGGCGTCGTAACCGTGGGGACAGCGGATCAGGCGGCGCAGCGGGGCATCACGCTACCCGTGCGGGCCACCGCGATGGATGAGCGCAGCGGTGAACGGTGGGAGGCGCGTTGGGCGGGGCATACGGACACGGAGGTGCCCGAGCCTTAGGTGGGCGGGTACGATGGCCCGATGCGAGTCGCGTTGGTTCACGAATGTATCGCGGGGATTCACGGCAGCGAGCGGGTGCTCTTGGCGTTGGCGGCGCTGTACCCCGACGCGCCGATCTTTGTGCTCATTCATCAACGGCAAGCAACCCGCGGCACGGCGCTCGAGGGCCGGGACATCCGGGCGAGTGTTTTGGATCGGCTGCCGTGGCTGCGCGATCGGCATCGGGTGCTGTTGCCGTGGATGCCTTACGCGGTGGAGCAGCACGACCTGCGGGGGTTTGACGTGGTGATCTCGTCGCACCACGCGGTGGCCCACGGCGTGCTGACGCGGGCGGACCAACTGCATCTCTGCTACACCCATTCGCCTGCGCGGTATGCGTGGGACTTGTACCCCGAACACATCCCGCCCAAGAAGTGGTCGCCGATCAAGCGCTACACGCTGCACCGCTTTCGTCAGTGGGACGCGTTGGCGGGATTGCGGGTCGATGCGTTCGCGGCCAACTCGCAGCATGTCGCGGCGCGGATCCGCAAGACGTATCGGCGGGACGCGGAGGTGATTTATCCGCCGGTGGATACGACGCGGTTTCGCAGCGATCGGGACCGCGAGGATTTTTATCTGGTCGCGGGTCGGCTGGTGAACTACAAAAACGTGGATGTCGTGGTCGAGGCGTTTACGGGTGGAGCGCGACAACTGGTCGTGGTGGGTGACGGCCCCGAAGCGAAAGGGCTGCGCAAGCGGGCGGGGCGGCAGGTGGAGTTTGTCGGGGCGTTGGATGATGCGGGTTTGGCGGATCGGCTGGAGCGTTGCCGGGCGTTGGTGTTTGCGGGGGAGGAGGACTTTGGGATGGTGCCGGTGGAGGCGATGGCGGCGGGGGCGCCGGTGATCGCGCTGGGCCGGGGCGGGGCGACCGAGACGGTCGAGGACGGCGTGACGGGGGTGTTTTTCGATTCGCCGACGCCCGAGGCGGTGCGGGAGGCGGTCTTGCGTTTTGAAACCAAGGGCGTGACGGCCGGCCCCGCCGAGTTACAATGCTCCGCCCGGCGATTTGGGATCGAGCGTTTCGAGCGAGAGATTCACGACTGGGTCAACGGGGCGTGGCGACGATTTACCCAGTAGCACGAGCCCCCGCGATTCATCGAGCAGTAAGGATCAGGTTGACGCAAGCCACTTCCACCTATGTTTCGGAAGTTCCGGGGGCGGAGGTGGTGACGTTGTCGGCGACTGCCGAGCGATTTCTCGCGCGCCCGCGGCGTGTGAGAAAAAGTCAGCGTGTTGTGCCGGCGGCGGAGCTGCGGGGCAAGCTGTGGACCGGCC
>CAYPCC010000002.1:12754-42168 GCA_964409095.1 uncultured Phycisphaera sp.
TGACGATGCCGGCGTGGCTGCCGGTGTTGGGCCTGCTGATGCTGGCGGTGCGGTTGGACTCGCGGGGCCCGGCGTGTTTTACGCAGCGGCGCTACGGCCGGGACGGGCGGGAGTTCACGTTGTGGAAATTGCGATCCATGACCGTCGACGCCGACGGCGTGTTGCCCGGCGTGTTGGCGGGTTGCGAAGCCAAGTCGGCCGAATGGGACACGCACGCCAAGCTGCGGCGAGACCCGAGATTGACCCGGCTGGGCGGGTGGTTGCGTCGGTCGTCGCTGGACGAGTTGCCGCAGCTGTGGAATGTGCTGCGGGGCGAGATGTCGCTGGTCGGGCCGCGGCCGATCCCGTTGGTCGAGCGGCCGCGGTACGGCCAGGCGTTTGCGACCTATGGCCAAGTCCGCCCGGGACTCACCGGGCTGTGGCAAGTCTCGGGACGCAACACATTGACCTACGACCAGCGGATCGCGCTGGATCGGCGGTACGTCCGTTCGCGGTCGTGGCGGATGGAAGTGGGGATCTTGCGGCGCACGATCGGGGCGGTGTGGTCGGGGCGCGGGGCGTATTGATCGAAGATGGTTCTGTTCGTTAGCGGGCGATCGGAGATCGCTGTTTGCTTGAGCCAGCTTGAATGATTACGGCCGCACTTGGTCGAGCGACGATCTTTAATCGTCGGCTAAACCGCGAGTGGTGTGGGTTGTTACGCCGACTTGGCGAGCGGCGTTTGGGGGCGGACCATGCGGAGGGTGTTGCGACCCGAATCTTTGGCGGCGTAGAGGGCGCGGTCGGCGGCGTGGATGAACTCGGCGGCGGTGGCGGGGTCGCCGGGGAGTCGACCCGCGATGCCCGCCGAGAGGGTGACGGTGAGCGGGGCGTCGGCGTCGATGTCCACCGACTCGGCGGCGCGGGCGCGGCGGATGTTCTCGGCCAGCTTCGCGGCGTCGATGACGTCGGTGTCGGGCATGAGCACCGCAAACTCTTCGCCGCCGTAGCGGGCGGCCAAAGCGCTTTCGGGGACCAAGGACGCCATGAGTTTGGCTTGCGCTTGGAGCACACGGTCCCCGGCGTTATGGCCGAAGGTGTCGTTGACGCCTTTGAAGTGGTCGAGGTCGATCAGGATGATCGACAGCGGGACATCGAGGGCGAGGTGTTCGTCAAGGAAGGTGTCGAAGGCTTGGCGGTTGGGCAGGCCGGTGAGTTTGTCGCGGGTGGCCTGGAGGTGCAGGGCCTGCTTTTCGGTGGCGAGTTGGCGGGCGTCGCGCTCGGTGGCCAGCGCGAGTTCGAGGAGGCGGGCGTTGGCGTCGGTGAGGATTTGGGCGACGTCGCGTTTGGGGGTGGGCGAGAGGTTGAAGTTGCCGGCGATGGCGCGGCCGTGGGCGTCGGCGGCGGTGAGCACGAGGTTGGCTCGGTCGCGGTCGAGGCCGAAGGCGGTCTTCATCGCCTCAAACCATTTCGCGGTCGCGGCCATGGCCATCTGGTCGGGGAGCAACACGTCGGCGGCGATCGAGCCGACGGCGGCGCACCAGACTTGGTTGCGCCATTGGTCGGGCGCAGACTCGGGTTCGTGGTGATAGCGCAGGGCGCTGACGATCATCGGGCCCAGCTTCCAGCTTTGGGCGAGCATCGCGCCGACCACAGCGTGTGAAGTCTGCAGGTGTTTACGTTCGAGCCGATCGAGGGCCGAGTGGTTCTTGCCCGCGACTTTAGAGACTTGCAGGTAGGGTCCGCCGAGGGTCATGGACATGGCCAGGACGCCGATGTCTTCGAGCAGCCCGGCGATGAAGGCTTCTTGGGGGTCGCAGCTTTTGGTCAGCTTGGCGGTTTCCTGCGCCGCCGAGGCCGCGTAGACGCTGCGCCGCCAGTAGGCGTCCATGTCGAACACGTCGCCGCACTGGTCGGTCATCGCGTTGGCGAGGCAAAACGCCAGCGACAAGGTTTGGATCGAGCGTAGCCCGAGCATCTTGGTCGCTTCTTCGACGGTGGTGATCGAACGCCCGGCCCCGAAGCCCGAGGTGTTGACCGTCTGCAAGAGCTTCATCACCAACGCGGGGTCTTGGCTGATGAGCCCAGCAAGCTGGTTGACGGTGGACTCTTCGGATCGGCAGAGCTCGACGACCTCCATCGCAATGCGGGGGAGGCTGGGGAGCCTGGGTGAAGCGAGCACTTTTTCTAGTAATGAGCGGTCCAGCCGTCCCATCCAAACCCCTCGTGTTGGCCTTGCGGAAAGCCAGGTCGCCCGGCGGCAAATCAACGTTGCACAGATGCAACGTGTCATCGGCCCGATCGACGGCCGGCTTGATCCGGCAAGCCCCGCGAAGCGTGACGGCGGCTCGGTCGTCAGGTCGCGTGTTTTGAGTTTTATGGGACGCGCCGGAATCAGGCGGGCGTCTGGGATTTTGGCGGCCCATGGATGCGTGGCTGGCTTTGCAATGCGGCGTGATCCGCGGACGGTAGGTTATCGCGGCTTGATCGCCCGCAACCACGCTGGATCACCGCGCGGATTCGGCCGATCTTGCTTGCAGATGGGCGAGACCGTTGCACGTTAAACTGCGTCCGCGCCGACCCCGGCCACCCGACCTCACCCCACCCTACCCCGTGCCCTTCGATCAGGGCCACCGACCCTCTTGCAATACGAAAAGTGAGACACACGATGAAGGGCATCATCCTCGCCGGTGGACACGGCACCCGGCTGTACCCGCTGACCCAGGCGATCAGCAAGCAGCTCCTGCCGGTCTACAACAAGCCGATGATTTATTACCCGCTGAGCGTGCTGATGCTCGCGGGGATCCGTGAGGTGCTCATCATCTCGACGCCCAGCGACCTGCCGCATTTCAAACGGTTGCTCAAAGACGGTAGCCAGTGGGGCATGGCGTTTTCCTATGTCGAGCAGCCCGAACCCAAAGGCCTCGCCCAGGCGTTCCTGCTCGACAAAGCATTCATCAACGGCGAGCCGTGCTGCCTCTGCCTCGGCGACAACATCTTCTACGGCAGCGGCCTCCGGAAGCAAATCACCGATGCGGCGCAAGTGACCGACGGCGCGACCGTCTTCGGCTACCCCGTCAAAGACCCCCAGCGCTACGGCGTCGTCGAGTTCGACGCCTCGGGCAAGGTCATCAGCCTCGAAGAAAAACCCGAAAAACCCAAGAGCCACTTCGCTGTGCCGGGGTTGTATTTTTACGACAAAGACGTCACGACGATCGCCGAGAACATCAAGCCCTCGCCCCGCGGCGAACTGGAGATCACCGATCTCAACCGCGTCTACATGGACCGCGGCAAGCTCAACGTGAAGCTCTGGAGCCGGGGCACCGCGTGGCTCGATGCGGGCACCCACGAGTCGCTCTTGCAGGCCGGCACGTTCGTCGAAGCCATCGAAGAACGCCAAGGCATGATGATCGGCTGCCCCGAAGAAATCGCCTGGCGGCAAAAATACATCGACAACGCCCAGCTCGAATCCATCGCCCAGACGATGAAGAGCAACGGCTACGGGCAGTACCTCTTTGACCTGTTGAAAGACGACCATGTCGAGCCTTGGTTGTAGAAGTGAAGAGTGAACAGTACACAGTGACCAGTGCGATCACCGTGTGCGTTACGACTTCACGACTGTTCACGGTGTACTGTTAACTAATCACTACTATGCAAATCATCCCCACCGACATCCCGGCCGTGAAACTGCTGCGTCCCAAACGCTTTGGCGATCACCGCGGTTATTTCGCCGAAACGTATTCGCTGCCCAAGCTCGTTGAAGCGGGCATTGATATGACGTTTGTGCAGGACAACGAATCGCTGAGTGCCGAGGTCGGCACGGTGCGCGGGCTGCATTTCCAGCACCCGCCCCACGCCCAAGACAAGCTGGTGCGTTGCGTGCAAGGCTCGCTGCTGGATGTCGCGGTGGATATTCGTAAGGGATCGCCGACGTACGGGAAACACGTCAGCGCGGTGCTGAGTGCCGAGAACGGCGACCAGCTGCTGGTGCCCAAAGGCTTCGCCCACGGCTTCGCCACGCTGCTGCCGGGCACGATGGTGATGTACAAAGTCACCGATGTGTATTCGCCTCAGTGCGACGCGGGGCTGCTGTGGAAAGACCCGGCGCTGGGCATTGATTGGCAGACCGCCGAGTCGGCTGCGGTGCTCTCGGCCAAGGACGTGAAGCTGCCGACGCTCGCCGAGCTGGACAGCCCGTTCGTGTACGACCCCGCCACCGATGGCATTGTCTCGGGGACTTCTGGAGCGAGCGCTTGAGCGACGATCCTGCATTCATCCCCGCCTATGTCATTGTCGGTGCCAAAGGCATGTTGGGCCGGGCGTGGCGCGAGCTGCTCGAAGCTGAGCATCTGAACTACCTCGCTTACGATCGGCAGCAACTCGACATCACCGACGCCGACGCCGTCGCCGCGAAGATTCCCGAAGGCGTGCGGTTCGTGATCAACGGCGCGGCATACACGAACGTGGACGCGTGCGAGGAAAACGAAGCCGAGGCGATGCGGATTAATGCCCAGGGCATCGCCCGGCTGGCCGAGCGCTGCGCCGCGATCGGCGCGACGCTGGTGCATTTTTCGACTGACT
The DNA here is from genome assembly GCA_964409095.1 of uncultured Phycisphaera sp. GTDB lineage: Bacteria > Planctomycetota > Phycisphaerae > Phycisphaerales > Phycisphaeraceae > Algisphaera. Next base: position 17,315 of record CAYPCC010000002.1, read on the forward strand.
ATGTGTTTGCGGGGGATGCGACCACGCCCTATCCGATCGACGCCCCGATCACCCCGATCAGCGCCTACGGCCGCACCAAAGCCGCCGCCGAGCAAGCCATCCTCGACGCGGCCTGCAGCCACCTCACGATCCGCACGAGTTGGCTCTACGCCCCGTGGGGCAACAACTTCGTCCGCACGATGCTCCGGCTGACCGACGAGAAAGACACGCTCAGTGTTGTTGATGACCAGCTTGGTCGGCCCACCAGCGCCCGCCATCTCACGGCGGTGACCATGCGGCTGTTGCGGGGCGCGATCGACGGCGTCTACCACGTCGCCGACGGCGGAGAGTGCACCTGGTTTGAGTTTGCCGTCGAGATCGCCCGCCAAGCGGGGCACGCCTGCGACATCCAGCCGTGCACCACCGACCAGTTCCCCCGGCCCGCGAAGCGTCCGGCCTATAGCGTGTTGGATGTGTCGCGCACCGAAGCGGCCGTGGGCCCAATGCCCCATTGGAAAACCAACCTCGCCCAGGCCCTCGCCGAGCTCGGCGAGGCTTGAGCTGCTTTTTCGTAGGTCAGGCATGCCTGCCTGACACGGGTGTTTTGTTCGCCGCATCGGGCAGGCATTCCTGACCTGAGGACACTCGCGTCACGCAATCATGCCTGACCTACGGCGAACGAACTCACACCATCTGTTTGAGCACCGGCAGGCGTTGGCAGAGTAGCGTCAGCGCCGTCGCACCGATCAGCCCGACCGCGACCAGCAGCGGGTACGACGGCCCATCAATCACTTCGTGCGTCAACACAAACACCAACGGGTGGATGAGATAGACCCCGTACACGCACCCCGACAGCGTGCGGCTGATCGGGTCGTCAGGCCAGGTCAACCCCAAACTCAACACCACCAACGCCCCGGCCAACGCGTACCGTCCCGTCGCCGGCTCTAACCCCAACCACATCAGCCACGCCACGCTTCCCCCCACCGCCGCCCCCGCGATGACGTAGGCCCGCCGGTGACACAGTTGCCCCGCCAGCGCGAGTCGCCCCAACGCCAGCCCGATCACCAACCCCGGCAACGAAAACCACCATGTGGAAAACGGATACCCCAGCCACCCCGGCGGCGATACCGACGCCAGGCCCAGCCCGCCAACCAGCCCCACCAGCGCGATGATCGGCCACCGCATCCGCCGCACGGCGGGTAACACGCACCGCACCGCGACCGCGGCGAGAAAGATGAACGGCAAAAACCACAGGTGCGTCGCCGTGCCGTAGAACATCATGCTCGGATCAAACCATGGCCACCCCGGCCAGCTCCCCGTGCTCATCCGGGCTTGCCCCTGCAGCGCCACGGCGTACACCGCCGACCAAAACACCCACGGCAGCAGGACCCGCTTGACCCGCGGCCCCACCACGCTCGGCCAACTCGGCAGCGTCGAACGCTGGGCGGGCAGAAAGACCGCCGCAATCAGGAAGACCGGCAGCCCCAGACCCAGCAGCAGCCGCGGCCGACCAAAGTCGGCGTGGTACATGGTGATGTCGATGATCGCCAGCACGCGCAGCCGATCAAGATTAGCCCAATGAACAGCCGGGGCGTGGAGCATGGAGGTGAGACATTCAGGGAGGAGGGGCAGATATGGGTGAGAACCGGAATACAGTTCACAAAATACTCATTCTGCCGCCGGGCTGCAAATCACCGGATTGGCCGCCGGGCCGATCGGTTTTTGCTGGCTTGCCGGACCCACCTTGCCGATGATGTGCGTATGCGATTACTCCTCACCGGCGGCTCGGGTTTTATCGGCTCCAACTTCGTCCGCGTGGTCCTGCGCGACCACCCGGAATACGAAATCCTCAACGTCGATGCGCTGACGTATTCGGGCAACCCCGAGAACCTGGCCGACTGCGAAAACCACCCCAAATACGAGTTCGTCCACGGCAACATCCTGGACATGAAGCTCATGGCCGAGCTGATGCAGAAGGTCGATGCCGTGGTGCACATGGCCGCCGAGTCGCACGTCGATCGCTCGATCATCGACGCCCGGCCGTTCGTCGAGACCAACGTGCTGGGCACGCAGACCCTGCTCGATGCCCTACGCAAAAGCGACCCCAACAACACCAAGGCCTTCATCCATGTCAGCACGGATGAGGTCTTTGGCGATCTGCCTCTGGAAGACAAGGCGTTGAAGTTCAAGGAAGACACGCCTTTTGCCCCGAGCTCGCCGTACTCGTCGAGCAAGGCCGGCAGCGACCTGGTGGCGATGGCGTATCACCACACGTTCGGCATGGACGTGCGGATCACCAACTGCTCGAACAACTTCGGGGCCTACCAGTTCCCCGAAAAAGTGATCCCGCTGTTCGTGACCAACCTGATCGAAGGCAAAAAAGTGCCGCTCTACGGCGACGGCAAGAACGTCCGCGATTGGTTACACGTCGAAGATCACAACGAGGCGGTCTTGACCGTGCTGGAAAAAGGCAAGGCCGGCGAACGCTACTGCATCGGCGGGAATAACGAACGATCGAACCTCGAACTCACGCACTCGATTTTGGAAGTCATGGGTAGGGGTAAGGACATGATCGAGCCGGTGGTGGACCGCCTTGGCCACGACCGCCGGTATGCGATCGATGCCACCAAGCTCAAGACCGAATTGGGCTGGGAACCGACGCGCAGCGCCTGGCCGGAGGCTCTCGAAGCGACCGTCAAGTGGTACGTGGACCATGAGCAGTGGTGGCGCAACGTCAAGAGCGGGGCCTACCGCGAGTATTACGCCAAGCAGTACGGCGGGTGATCCGCGCATCAGCTTCAAAGCAAACGAAAAACGAGGCGTGAACTTCATCACGCCTTGTTGTTTAGGTATGCAGTGGTTGGCACCAACTTGCCGAGGTATTACGCATCGCGGCGACGGCGACTCCTCAGCAGGGCGGTCCCGCTGAGTAGGAGCGTCAGCGCGGCCGGTTCGGGGATATTGTTGATGGTGGTGGCGAAGTCGCGGAGGTCCACGGCGAGGAATTGCTGGCCGAAGAAAGCCTGGGCGTTGTGGTCGTTGTTGAATTCGACGCCGTGGGTGAGGCCGGTGATTTTCCAGGTGCCGCCGTCATTGACGAACCAGGCGCCGCCCGAGTCGCCGAAGCTGCCGGTGGCTTCAAAGTCGACCGAGCCTCCGGGATCGGAGGTCCCCAGTTCATCGAAGTCGGCGACGAGGACGCTCATACCCGAGTAGGTCCCGCCGCCGAGGGAATCGACCAGGTCGATGTTGTTTTGGCCGACGTGTAGGCCGTTGGCGTTGTTGAAGGTGCCCAGCCAGTCGAAGCCGTCGGTGTCGGCGCTGCCGATCGTCGGGCCGAAGCCGGTGATGGCGGTGAGCGTCGGGATTCCGAGCGAGCCGTCGTAGACCTCGACGAAGCTGGTGAGCTCGGCCGGGTCGCCGCTGCCGTCGAAGATGGGCACGAGGCGAAGGTCCACGGTCGTCCCGCCTGAGTCGAAGAGGATCTGGTTGTCGACGTCGGCGGTGTAGCTGTTGCCGTCAATCACGACGGTGCGGTCCGGCGGGCTGGCGAGTGAGTCCTGGTGCCGCGTGGTCAGCACCCAACCCGGAGCCACCGCCACCGCGCCGGCGTTGTTCCCCCACGTCCCCACCGCATCGAGCGGCAGCCCCGATGGCAGCGTCGCGCCAACACTGTGCTGTACGATCAGCGCTGACGCGGGATTCACCGATAGGGTTAGGCTTAGCGCTATCGCTGCGGTATTGAACGCACGCCGGGGTCGATTGCATTTAATCATGTGAATCAAACGGCTTCCTCCACACCCTCATGTAGCCGGTTGGGACGCTCTGGCTGTTGAATCGTGGCTTAGAATGACCAGAGAGAAGTCTACTCCAAGACCCGCCGATTCCCAAAGCAAATTCGCCCGGGCCCGCGAAAAAATGCCCGCGACAGACTCCCGTCGTCATGGCGTTAAGCGTTGATTCAGGATGTCGTTTTTAGGATTTTTCATGCACCGACAATCGTCGCCTTGCTCGTGATGCCCCGCATCGCCCCGCGGGTATCGACGATCAATGTCGCGTGCTGAGCGATCCACGGCCAGTCGTAGGCCGAGTGGTTCGTCGCCACGAGAACCAGGTCGTAACTCGCCAGCGCCTCGGCGGTCAGCTCGATGCTCTGCATCGGCGGGAGGTCGGGGTAGTGGCGCATCGCGTGGGTGGCCGGGACGTGGGGGTCGTGGTAATCGACGTGGCCGCCGAGTTGGAGCAGTTGCTCGATGAGTTCAAACGAAGGCGACTCGCGGACATCATCGATGTCGGGTTTGTAGGCCAGGCCCAGCACAAGGATGCGGGCGTTTTTGACCGCTTTGCCGGCGTGGTTGAGGGCGAGCATGGTGCGTTGGACGACGTAGCCGGGCATCTCGTGGTTGACCTGCCCGGCGAGTTCGATGAAGCGGGTGGTTTGGCCGTGCTCGCGGGCGGCCCAGGTGAGGTAGAACGGGTCGATGGGGATGCAGTGGCCCCCGAGACCGGGGCCGGGGTAGAACGCTTGGAAGCCGAAGGGCTTAGTCTTGGCCGCATCAATAACTTCCCAGACATCGACGCCCATCGCGGTGAGGATGACTTTGAGCTCGTTGACCAGCGCGATGTTCACCGCGCGGTACACGTTTTCCAAAATCTTGGCCGCCTCGGCGACCTCAGCGGAGCTCACGGGGATGACCTCTTGGATCGCGGTGCGGTAGAGCTCGACGGCCAGTTCGCCCGCTTCGGGGGTGACGCCGCCGACGAGCTTGGGGATGGTCTGGGTGTTGTGGTCCTTGCGGCCGGGGTCTTCACGCTCGGGGGAGTAGGCCAGGTGATACGGCACGCCCACGGCGTCGAGCGGAGGAGCCATGAGCTTGCGGGTCGTGCCGGGGTAGGTCGTGGATTCGAGCACGACGAGTTGGCCGGGCCGCAGGGTCTGGGCGATGTCGCGGGCGGTCTGCTCGACGTAGGACAGGTCGGGCTCTTGGTGTTGACCCAGCGGCGTGGGGACGCAGACGAGGATGGCGTCGGCCTCGCCCAAGCGGGACATGTCCGTCGTCGCGTCGAAGCGGTCGGACCCGGCCATCTCGCGGACAAAGTGTTCGCCCAGGTGCTTGAGATAGTTCTCGCCGCGTCGGAGTTGTTCGATCTTCCGGGGGTCGACATCGAAGCCGATGACGCGGAACCCGGCGTCAAAAAAGGTGCGGATCAGCGGCAGGCCGACGTAGCCCAGCGCCATGACGCCGACGACGGCAGAGCGGTCTTGAATTTTGGCAGAAAGCGACATCTGCTTAGCGTACCCCAGCCCGGACAAACTCGCCCGTGGGGATGAGGCGTCAGCTCAAGGTGGGAACAATCGCCGGTGGCCCGGAGTTGATCCCGGTAGACTGTGATCGCCGGTCGGCCAAGCGATGCCGGCCGGCCCCAGGCGGCAGCGGGCTGATTCCCGCCGGTTTGAACCGGCCACGCCCCACGCCTACACTTTCCGCCAACCCGACCAACAATGGAGACCCCCATGGCCAGCGAAACCGTCATCGAACTCACCGACGCCAACTTTGAAGCCGAAGTCGTCAATTCCGAACACCCCGTTCTCGTGGACTTCTGGGCCGAGTGGTGCATGCCTTGCCGGATGCTCGCCCCGGTCATCGACGAACTCAGCCAGGAATACCAAGGCAAAGTCAAGGTCGGCAAGGTCGATACCGACGCCAACCGCGAGACCTCGGTCAAGTACGGCATCAGCGCGATCCCCACGATCATCCTCTTCAAAGGTGGCGAAGTCCACAAGAAATTCGTCGGCGTGACGCCCAAGCCCGAGTTCGTCGCCGAGCTCGACGCCGTCACCGCGGGCTGAAGCCCGTCGTATCTTTGATTTTTGATTGAGGATTTTTGATGATGCCGTGGCGACCCGCTCGCCACGGCTTTATTCTTGTGCCTCCAATCAACAATCGTCAATCCCCACTCAAAAATCCCCCCATGCCCATCACTTTCAAACACCACACACTCGCCAATCAACTCACCGTCATCGCCGAGGTGAACCCTGATGCCCACACCTCGGCCGTCGGCTTCTTCGTCAAGGCCGGGGCCCGCGACGAGACGCCCGAGATCATGGGCGTCTCGCACTTCCTCGAACACATGATGTTCAAAGGCACCGCCCGCCGCACGGCCGAGGACGTCAACCGCGAGTTCGATGAACTCGGCGCGAACTACAACGCCTTCACCAGCCACGAACAGACGGTGTACTACGCCCACGTCTTGCCCGAGTTTCTGCCGCGGGCGGTGGACCTTTTGGGCGATATGCTTCGGCCGGCGCTGCGCACCGACGACTTCGATATGGAGAAAAACGTCATCCTCGAAGAGATCGGCATGTACGACGATCGGCCCGAATGGGTCCTGCAAGACAAACTCTTAGAGGATTATTTCCGCGATGCGGCCGGGGGTGAGCATCCGCTGGGTTTCCGCGTGCTCGGCACGACCGACACGATCAAAGCATTGTCCGCCGAGCAGATGCGGAGCTATTTCGAGCACCGCTACAGCCCCGACAACATCGTCGTCGCCGCGGCGGGCCAGGTGGACTTCGAGGCACTGGTCGCCGACATCGAAAAACGGTGTGCCGACTGGCCCGCCACCGGCGCGACGCGGGACTACGCCGAGCCTTGTCCGGGCGAGAAAGCGCAGCAGGTCGCCGACCCCAAACTCAGCCGTCACTATCTGGGCATGTTGTGTCCCGCTCCCAGTTCGCAGGACGACCGCCGCTACGCCGCGAAGGTTCTCGCCGATGTCTTGGGCGACAGCAAAGGTTCACGGCTGTACTGGGCGATCGTCGACCCGGGCTTGGCCGACGAGGCCGACTTCAGCTTCATGCCGCAGGACGGCAGCGGGGCGTACTTGGCGTATGCGAGTTGCGACCCCGACCGGGCCGAGAAGGTCGAGGCGACAATGATGAAGGTGCTCGAAGAGGTGGTGCAAGCCAAGGATATTTCCGGGGGCGAGGTCATGCGGGCCAAGAATAAATTGGCGACCCAAGCCACCCTGCAAGGCGAGCGCCCGGCCGGGCGGATGCAGGCACTTGGCGTGCAGTGGACTTACCAAGGCGCTTACACCCCCCTGGACGAAGAACTCGCCAAACTCATGGCCGTGACGGTCGAAGACGTGAATGCGTTGCTGACCGATTTCCCGTTCGCCCCCCAGACCGTGCTGCGTCTAGGGCCGGGTGGTGCATAATTCAAGAAGGCGATCGCGGAGTTTTGGAGTCGCGGAGGCGCGGAGAAAGGCAGGGATGACGTCGTGGAAGACATTGAAGATTTGGTTGAGCAAGTGATCGGTGCGGCGATCGAAGTGCACCGTGTTTTTGGGGCTGGCTTGAAAGAAGCGACCTACCACCGGGCGATGAGGGTTGAGCTGGGCTTACGCGAAATCCAATTTGAATCTGAAGTCCCGGTCCAACTTAAATATAAAAACGAAATCGTAGGTGAGGGCCGTATTGATCTGCTCATCGAAAAACGAGTGGTCGTTGAACTCAAGGCAGCAGAAGCTACTCCCGAAAAATATCGGCGGCAAGTCGTGGCCTATCTCAAAGCGACTAAGCTATCACTTGGCTTAGTCATTAATTTCGAGGTTGACTTGCTCAAACACGGCATCGCCCGAGCGTCTAACTCCGAATCCGATTGATCCTGCCTTGCTCCGCGCCTCCGCGACTCCTAAGCTCCGCGATTGCCTTGGTACTCCCGCTCACACATATTCTTCCATGCCCCATCCCCTCCCCGACATCCTCCAAGACCTGCGTGACGGCAAGATCGTGGTCCTTACCGACGACGAAGACCGCGAAAACGAAGGCGACCTCGTTTGCGCCGCGGAGTTCTGCAACGCTCAGGTGATCAACTTCATGCTCAACTTCGGCCGGGGCATGCTGTTTGTCGCGGTCGACGGCCCGACCTGCGACCAACTCGACCTCGCCCCGCAGACCGCGGTCAACACCACCCAACGCGGCACCGCCTACACCGTCACCGTCGATGCCTCGGCCCGCTTCGGGATCACCACCGGCGTCTCCGCGGGCGAACGCGCCCAAACCATCCGTACCCTCGCCGACCCCCAGACCCGGCCCGCCGACCTCGATCGGCCCGGCCACATCCAGCCGCTCCGCGCCCGCGACGGCGGCGTTCTCGTCCGCACCGGCCACACCGAGGGCATCACCGACCTCTGCCGACTCGCCGGGCTCCGCCCCGTGGGCGTGGGCATCGAAGTGATGAACGACGACGGCAGCATGGCCCGCCAAACTCAACTCGACGAGCTCTGCTCCACACACAACCTCAAGTCCTGCTCCGTCGCCGACCTCATCGAATACCGCATGCAGCGCGACCTGCTCGTCGAACGCCTCGACGCCATCCCCTTCACCAACGAGTTCGGCGACTGGACCCTGGTCGCCTACCGCTCGGTGGTCGATCCGTTCCCGCACGTCGCGCTGGTGTGCGGCGACTTGGGCAAACGCGATGGGTCGGACGAGCCGATTGATTGTGATGAGCCCGTGCTGGTGCGGATGCACAGCCAAAACCTGCTCGGCGACGTGTTCGGCGACGCCCAGCAACCCTCGCACCAAACCCTGCGGGCGTCGATGAAAATGATCCAAGCCGCAGGCCGGGGTGCGGTGGTGTACCTCCGTCATGAGGGCATGGGCAAGGGCCTACTCAAACGCCTCCAAACCCCCGTCCCGCTCGGCGGCGCCGCGAACCCGGCGGACGACGGCCCGCGGTTCGGCGGCTCGCAGGACACGCCCGGCATCGCCCCGCCGCGCAACACCATGGACTACGGCATCGGGTCGCAGGTGCTGCGTGACCTGGGCGTTCGCCACCTCCGGCTCATCACCAACCACCCGTTCACGCCCAACGCGCTGTCGGGCTTTGGCTTGTCGATCGACGAGTTTGTGCCGCTATCCAAAAGCTGACGCGGCCAGCCACCGGGTTATTGATAAATCCGATTCGAGTAGCCGCTACCAGAACTTCGCCCGGGACTTTGGCTTGGCGAAGCCTGGTTGGCGTGCAGTGGCGTTGAGGGGGTGTTGTCGTGGGGCATGGACGCGTTGCTGTAGCCCGCGGGTTGGCCGTTGGCGTTCGTGGACGGGGTGGGATAAGTGCTGGTGGGTCCGGTGCGTCCGCTGCCGCGGGGTCGGGCTTCGTTGACGGTGAGGGGTCGGCCGTGAAACTCTCGGCCGTGGGCCTCGGCGATGGCTTGCGCGGCGGCGGCGGGGTCGTCCATCTCGACGAACCCGAAGCCGCGGGGTCGGCCGGTCTCGCGGTCGAACACCAGCGTCGCACGATCCACTTCGCCCCACTGGTTAAAAAACTCGATCAAGTCCTCTTCGCTGACCGCGTAAGGAAGATTGCCGACGTAGATATTGGTCACGGTTGAAGCCCTGTCATCATTCACCCGCAAATGCAAACACCTCACCAACCCCGGGTGAATGGGTTCGTGCGGAAGGAGGCCAGTGTTGTGAAGTTTGAACGCGGAACAATCCCCAGCGGCACGCTGCAGGCGGGCGCGACGCGATGAACAGCTTTACCATAGCTCCGCGTCGGCGTTGTGGCAAAGGGTTTTTACTAAAAACCCGCGAGGGCGTGAGGCAAGCGTCTGGCGGCGCCACACAAAGCCGAGGGATGGCCATCCCTCGGCTTTCGTTGGTCTTTCGCTTGGCGAGCGAGCCGACGCTTTACGACAACAACTGTTCGATATCGTCGCGCGTCAGGCTTTGCATCAGGTTTTGCTGGCCGCCGACGATGGCGTCGGCAAGTTTTCGCTTGCGAGCCTGCAATTCGATGATGCGCTGCTCGACGGTGTCTTCGCAGATCATGCGGTAGGCGAACACCGGCTTGGTTTGGCCGATGCGGTGCGTCCGGTCGATCGCCTGGGCTTCCACGGCCGGGTTCCACCACGGGTCGAGAATAAAGACGTACTCGGCGGCCGTGAGGTTCAGGCCCACGCCGCCAGCCTTGAGGCTGATGAGGAAGACTTGCAGGTCGGGGTCTTCTTGGAATTGTTCGACGACTTGCTTGCGGTTGCGGGTTTGGCCGTCGAGGTAGGCGTAGCGGATGCCCAGTTCGTCGAGGCGTTTGCGGACCAGGGCGAGCATGGAGGTGAACTGGCTGAAGACCAGCGCTTTTTGCCCGCCGTCGATGACCTCGGCGAGCATGTCGCTGAGTGTGTCGAGCTTGGCCGAGGGCGTATTTTCGTCGCCGGTGTCGAGGCCTTCTTTGTCGATCAGCGCGGGGTGACAGGCGGCCTGCCGCAGTCGCAACAGCGCCTCGAGCACCATGAACGCCGACTTGCCCACGCCCCCCGCGCCTCCGCCCCCGGAATCGTCATCGCCGCCGTCCTTGCCGTTGGTATTTCCGGGGGCGGGGGGGGTGGCGTCGAGTTGCTTCATCAGGGTGCTGCGGTAGTACTTGCGCAGCTGGTCGTAGATCTTGCGTTGGGCGGGTTCCATCTCGCAGATAATGGTCTGCTCGGTCTTCGCGGGCAGGTCTTTGAGCACCTGGGTTTTGGTGCGACGCAGGATGAACGGCCGCAGCGCGGCGGCGACTTGGGCGACCGTATCGACCTTGGCGTCGGCCTCGTCTTCGGGGATCTGGAAGTCGTCGTCTTCGGGGAAGTTTTCCGCGGAACCTTCCGGGGGGCTTTCCGAGGGGGCTTCCGGGGGGGCTTCGCTGTGGTCGGGCGGGGCGGTCATGCCGTTGGCTCCGACGGGGGTGTTGAGTTTCTCGGCCGCGGCGCTGGACGTGCCGCGGACCAGGTCGCTGAACCGGGCGTTGGCCCCGAGCATCCCGGGGTTGAGGAACTCGAAGATCGACCAGAGATCGCCCAGGTGATTTTCGACCGGCGTGCCGGTGAGGGCGAGGCGGTGATTGGCCTGCAACAGGCGGGCGGACTTGGCGGACTGCGACGAAGGGTTTTTGATTGCCTGGGCTTCGTCGAGCACGGCGTAGTCGAAGTCGATTTCCTTGAGCGCGTCGATGTCGCGTCGCATCAGGCCGAATGAAGTGACGATCAGGTCGTACTGGTCGAACTTCGGAAGCATCTGGGCGCGGTCGGGGCCGGAATAGGCCAGGACCTTGAGCTTGGGACAGAACTTCTGGGCTTCGTCGATCCAGTTGAAGATCACCGACCGCGGGACCACGATGAGCGACGGCTTCTTGGCGGGGGCGATGTCTTTGGAGTCTGTTTTGGCTTTGGCTTTTTTCTCTTCGTCGGTGAGCAGCAGTGGCGGGTCGGTGTGGCTGGGGTGGCCGAGGCTTCGGGCTTGGAGCATGGCCAAGACCTGCACGGTTTTCCCCAGCCCCATGTCATCGGCGAGGATGCCGCCCATGCCGAACTCGCGGAGGAACGCCAGCCAGCCGAGGCCCTCGCTTTGGTAGGTTCGGAGCTTGCCGCCGAACTCGGGGGCGGGTTCGAGCGGCTTGATGCCGTTGAATTGTTTGAGGCGTTCGCGGGCTTGTTTGAAGCGGTCGTCGATGGCGACGAGGTCTTTGTCGTTGAGCAGCGCGTCGAGCATGGCGGCCTGCGAGGATTTGAAGCGCAGGTGGTCGCCTTCGATTTGGCCCAGCGCGGTGAGCAGGCCGTGCTCGTCGAGCCATTGCTCGGGGAGGAGCGCTTGGCTGCCGTCTCCGAGGGTGATCATGTTTTGGCCCGAGCGGGCGGCGGCGAGGATCTGCGGGAGCGTGAACTCCTCGGCGGTGCCGTCGGCCTGCTCGTAAGTGACCGTGCCCCGCAACTCGAACCAGTCGATCCCCGACGCGATGGACAACGCGGGCGGCCCGGCGGCGCGGACGATTTTTTGGTCGGCCGAGATGATCCAGCCCTCGGCCAAGAGCGACGCCACCGCCCGCGGCATCTGCTTCGGGCTCACCAGCAGCACGTCGCCCGTCGGCGAAGCGGTGTGACGCAGGCCCAGGCCCGCGGTGGCGGCGATGGCTTCACGCTCGGCGCGGAGGTTGCGGCGGATGAGTTTTTCGTCGGGGCTGGCGTCTTCGAGATTGTCGATGAGGTCGGCCGATTGGTGGTCCGCGACTTGGGCGTCTTGGACGGCGATAGCGGTTTGCTTGTCGTCATCGGCTCCTTGAACCTGCGCGACTTGATCGTCGGGGGCGCCGACTAGGGCGGGCTTCGCGGAGTTGTCGGTGGCGGGCGTCGAGCCCGCAACGGGTTTGGCCGGGGCGACGGGGACGAATCGGCCCTTGCGGGCGGGATTGACGCGCTGCCCGGCGTAGTCGAACCACACCCGGGCGACGAGGCTGCTCTTGCCGCTGCCGGTGATGAGCTCGGCAGCCTCGGCCGAGCCGGGGCTGTAAAGATCGAGGTGCGGCATCGGCTCGATCAGTTGCTCCTCCCGCCCCATGCCTTCGGGCAAGTCGAGTTCGGGCAGCTGGGGCAAGAGGTACAGCCGTTCGAGAAACCGCGGTACGTCGTCCGCGGGGATGCGCAGCGCCGAGGGGCTGATCACTTCGTCGAGCGCCTCGGCCGCCTCGTCCGCGGCGACCGCATCGTCGTCGGCGTAACGGTGATCGCGGAACTGGCTCACCCACCGGTACGCATCGCGGTCGTCAAACGGCGCGGCCAACGCAAAGGGGAATCGGCTACGCCCACCCTTAGCGCCCCGGGCATTCGCTTCGACGGGGTTGGTGTTGACGATCAGCCCGTCGCGGCCGCCGAGCACGATCTCGGGGTCGGTCACGGCGATGCGTTTGCCGGCCCGGCGCAGCTGCAGGTCCACAATCAGTTCGCCCGCGCCCTGCCGGGCGACCATCCAGAGTTTCCACGGCTGGTCGTCGCCCGCCCAGCGCAAGGGGCGCTGGTTGGTGCGGTTGTTGGTCTCGTCTTCGTCGAGTTCGACGAAGCATCGGCCGGTGGCGATCAGGCGTTGCAACAGCATCCGTTGGCTGCCCGGGGCGATGCGGTAGGTGTGGTGGCCGCGGTCGAGGCGGTAGCTTTGGCTGGCTTCGTTCTGCGTGACCCAGGTCGCGCCGAGCATCATCGACACCAGTTCGCGGTCGGCCTTGTCGGCGAGCTGGTCGATGCTGTCGAGGCCGACGCGCAGCGGCTTGGGCTTGCTCCAGCCCGAGGCGATCGCGGTGCGTTGCTGCAGGTCGACGACCAGGCCGTTGTGGCGGTTGGAGAGCTCGGGGAGGATGACGTAGCAGACCTGCCGCTGGGTCGGGAAGATCGACACGGCCTCGGTCTGCTCGGCCTCATTCTCGGCGGAGGTGGGGCGGAGCAACGACAGCCGGCCGATCCATTGCGGCTCGGCGGTGCGGACCGGCCGGGCGCTGTCGTCGCGCTTGCGAGCCTTGGGGGCGCGCAGACGCAGCTTGGCCAGGTCATTGATCGTCGCGCCGACGTGGTCGTCGTCGGTGTCGTGTTCGTTGAGGTCGAGTAGCGCCGCCCAGATATGCTTACAGAATGCCCCGGCCGCGAAGTCGTCGCAGGTACACTCGGCGACGGCGTACCGCTTCTCTTCTTTCATGACTTCAACAGTGTGCAACTCGTCGTTGTCTTTGACCTCGGCACGCAGGAGTTCGTCCTCGTCGTCCCCCTCGGCCGGCTTGAGGCGTTGCACCGCGTCGGCGAGCTGCGTGGCCCGCCCCTGCATGCGGACGTGACTCTGGAAAAACGGCGACCAAGACGGCAAAACAAGCATGAAAATCCTAAATCGGTGAGGCGAACGAACCCGAATCGACTAGTTTAGGTAACCTCGCCTCGCCGGGCAACGCGGTCCGGTCAGAAGGATGTGAATCATTGTCTTACGGCTTAAATAACCTCATGGGGTGGACGCTCGGCGCGGCGGAGACATTGACGTGGTCGGCCGTGGCGGGCTGGGTGGCGACGGCGGGGGTGGTGTTAGCGTTTTTGGGATTGGCCGGGAGCTTGCGGGGGGCGACGCTGCGCCGGGGGCCGTTGCGTGAGGTGGATTTCAGCGGGGCGGACCTGGTGATCGGCTTCGGTTTTGTCGGGATGATTTTTCTCGACAAGTTGCTGGTGGGCGTGGGTGGGCGGTGGATCGACTGGCCGGAGAATGTTGCGCTGGGGATTCAGCAGGTCGCGGGGTTAGCGCTGATCGCGGGGGCGGTGTTTTTCTTTGGGAAGGCGTGGCTGACCGACGCGGGCCTGCGGAAGGCGGGCTTCGTGCCGCGGCGGCCGGGGCGGGACTTGGTTTACACGTTGGTGGGCACGCCGGTGGGCGTGGTGCTGACGTTTGCGACGCTGGTCGCGGTCAACGGCGTCGCCACCGCAGCGGGCTACCCCTCACCCCAAGTCAATCACGGGATGCTGGAACAGCTCAAGACCGCCGAATTGGAAATGGTGATCACGATCATCGTCACCGCGGTGGTCATCGGGCCGCTGCTCGAAGAGATCGTGTTCCGCGGGTTATTGCAGACGCTGCTCTTGGAAGTGCTGGGCCGACAGGCGCGGTGGTCGACGATCGTGATCGCCTCGGCGTTGTTCGCGTCGGTACACTTGGGGGCGACGACGTGGCACGCGCTGCCGGGGCTGATGGTGCTGGGGATGGTGCTGGGGTGGCTGTATGAACGGACGGGGAGTTTGCTGCCGGTTTATCTGGTACACGCGGCGTTCAACGCGGTCAATATCGCGGTGGTGCTGTGGGGCGTGGGGGCAGACACGGGTTGAGTCGTGGGAATTTGAAAGTGTTTAGCGGGCGATCGCAGATCGCCGGGTGGTATGCGGCAAATCGAACGCACCGGCGATCTGCGATCGCCCGCTAAACGGGGGAGGGTTATTTGGTGTTGGCCACGCCGACGATGCCTTGGGCGATGCGGGCCCCGGCGTTGCCGGTGGGTTGGCCGCCGTCGTCTTCGTTGGCGTGGATGATCACGCCGCGGCCGATGATGGGGTTGTGGTCATCATCGAAGATGGTGATGTTGTCGAAGGTTTTGGTGAAGGTGGCGTTGCCGTCAGCGTCGGCGTGGAGGTTGCCCAGGTCCCCGGCATGGCCGGGCATTGGCTGGCCGTTGGGCAGGACATGGTCGTGGCCTTCGGGGTTGTAGTGGTCGCCGGTGGCGGTGCCGTCGGGGGCGGAGATATCGCCGAACTCGTGGATGTGGAAGCCGTGCTTCTGGTTGGGGTTGAGGCCGGAGATGATCGCGGTGACGGTGACGCCGTCGTCGGTTTCGTCGAAGGTGATGATGCCTTGGGCGGTGTTGCCTTCGGTGGGGATCATGACGGCCACGGCGTGGTAGACCTCGACTTCGTGGTCGTCGTCGTCATCGTCATCGCGGTCTTCGTGCTTGGCGTGGGCTTCGGTTTTCGCGTGGTCGGCGTGATCATCTTTGCCCTGGGCCATCGCGGCGACTTCTTCGGACTTCTCTTCCGCCGCGTCGCGGGTCGTGTTGGCGGCTTCTTTGATCTGGGCCAGCGGGTTGGCTTGGGCCAAGCCGACGAACAGGGCGGCGGCGAAGAGGAGGGCAAACAGCGAGAGGTGGCGGGTCATGGGAGGCTCCGGTTTGGGGTGAATTCCGAGTGGCTTTGGTGGCCAGTAGTTCATGATATGCGTCGGACATGATCCGTCGATGAAAGATCGGGCGAAATGTTTGGATACGCGGTCGGGTCAAAATCAAACCCACGGCGATCTGCGATCGCCCGCTAAACGGGGAGCGGGGTTCGCGTGAGATTTAGAGCGTCACGCCCGCCAACGGGATGGCGGCGTCCATGAGTTCGTCGCGGGTGGGGGACTTGGACAAGTCGATGGGCAGCGAGACGCCGTGGTTGTGGTCGGACGCGAGGATGAGCGTGTTGTCGGCCACGGGTTCGGTGCCCATCTCGGCGGGCTGGTGGCCGACGACAAAGACGTTGACGCCCCAGGCCTCGGCGAGTTCTTCGGTGATTTTTCGGTTTTGGTGTCGGCCCCAAACCATGTCGTAGGCCGAGCCGTGGGGGGCGCGGTCTTCGTCGGTGAGTTGCCGGTCGAGGACGGACTTGTCGAACGCTTCGATGCGTCGCGGCGCGGGGAGGCTGTGGCTGACCATGACGCCGTTGGCGCATTTCACGGCCAAGGGCAGCGACAGGATGTACTCGTTGAGGGCATCGCGGACCTCGTCGGCGTCGTCGCCGTAGAGGTAGTCGATGCCTTGATTAAAAATCTCGCAGACGCTGACGCCGTCTTTGGTGATGCCTTCGCTGCGGAGCTGCGCGAGTTCGTGGTTGGAGAGCAGGCTGTGGAAGTGGCCGGGGTGTCGGATTTTGAGGTCGGCACAGCGGGCGATCATGCGGACGGACAGGTCCATGCCGTTGATCTGGTCGGGGCCGTGGATGACTTCGTGGAGGATGAGGTGGTGATCGTCGGCATCGGTTTCGCCGAGCTTGGAACACTTCATCAGCCGCTGAAAATTCAGGCCGTGGTCGTGGAGGTCGCCGGTGGCGGTGAGGTGGCCGTGATCGGGGAGGTGGACGGTGCTGCCACGGCGGAGGGGGCATTCGCGGAAGGCCTCGGCGGCCCCGCGGAACAGGGCGATGACGTGGTGGGCGTCGCGGAGGTCGGGGGGTTCGTAGGCCACGGTCGGGTATTGTAGGGATAATCGGTGATCGCAGAATGAATGAGCGGACACGCGGATTTACCACAATCCCGAAAGGGTGGGCAATAATTTACGGGGGTGTGCGTTGGACTGATCAGGAGCGTGTATGCCGGACATGGATTTAGCCCAAACGCTCCGAGCGGCCTCGTCGGGTGACGGTGAGGCGTGGCGGGGGTTGGTGACGGCCTACAGCGGCCGGGTGTTCGGGCTCTTGGTCAAGCAGTGCGGCGACCGCGACTTGGCCGAGGAATTGACGCAGGTCACGTTCGTGAAGTTGGTGGACCAGCTTGGAGCGAACGGCGGGGAGGCCGGGGGCTACGAGGAACAGGGACGTTTCGAGTCGTGGTTATTTCGGATCGCGATGAACAAACTGCGGGACGAGATGCGTCGGCGTAAACGGCAGGCTCGGCCGACGGATATGTCCCCTGCGGCGGGCAAGGAAGACGCGAAAGGTTCGCGGGGCGTCTTCGCCGCGTCGGACGAGCAAGGCGGGCTGGGTGAAGACCCGGCCGAGCGTTTGAGCCGGGCCGAGCAAGTCGATCGGCTGAAAACGGCGATCGCGGGCTTGCCCGAAGCCGACCGCGAGGTCCTGCACCTTCGGCACACCGCCGGGCTGAGTTTCGCCCAGATCGCCGAGACGTTGGAACAACCCCTGGGCACCGTCTTGGCCCGCGGCCACCGAGCGTTAGGCAAACTGAAGAAGCAGATGTTGGACGATGAAACCGAAACGAAACGAGCGTGAACCGTGAGCGAATTCAATCCTGAACAACTTGACGAATCGACGCCGACCGATCCCCGGCTCGATGCGTTGCTGGACGACGCACTGGCTCCGGGCGGGTTGCCGTCGGGTCTGAACGATCGCATCTTCGCGGCGACCGCGGATCGGCTGCCTCACGCACCCGCAGCGGACGAGGCCCCCGCCGTGATCGGCCGGATCGGCGGCGGGTGGGCGTGGCGGTCGTTGGCGGCGGTGCTGCTGTTTGCGCTGGTGCTCGGCGGGGTGTGGGTGTTTAATCAAGGCCCCGGAACAACGGTGATCCCGCCGATGGACCACCACGCCCATACCGGCGGCGGCACAACCGTGGCCACGCCGGTGGACGGGTCCAAGCTCAGCAACGCGTTGACCCAACTCGCCGAGGCGGAGTCGGAAGCGGACTGGATTGACGACCGGATTGCGATGTTGTCGATGCAGGTGACGTGGGCGGAAGATGCCGGCGACGCCGGGCTTTGGGACGGGGGGGCGCTCGACTCGCTGGACACCGCGATCGCGCGGGACACGTTTGACGACGTGGCCGACGAGATGGAATGGTATTTTTAAGATCACCGGGGCCTGCGTTGATGGACGCGGGCCGACCGAATGGAAACCTCATGAACATCCACCCGACCCGCTGGATCAGTCTGCTGACGCTCGCGTTGGCGATCGGTGTCGGCTTGCCCACGCTGGCCCAGCGCGGCGACTCCCCCGACGACGGCTTCGGCCCACCCGAGGGCCACGGCGGCCCGCCGCTGCTCGACGAGCACAGCGAAAGCGAGGACGGCGATTCACGCCGACGCCTCGGCTTGCGCCTCGATGACCAGGACCTCGACGCGGCGCAGTCGATTATTGCGCAGGTCTACCCCGAGCTCGCCGAACGGCTCGCCCAACTGCGGGCCGACGACCCTAGGCAATTCAAGCAAACCCTCGAACGCCGATTCCCCCGGGTGCGGTTTCTTGTGGAGCTGCAAAAGCGCGACCCCGCGATGTTCGAGCTGCGCATGGCCGACATCCGCCTCGACCGCCAAACCGACCTCCTTGCCCAGCAGCTCCGCGACGCCCGTGAGGCCGATGACAAAGTGCGCTACAAGGAACTACGGGATCAGATCGAAGCCAAGGTCGCCGAGCATTTTGATATCCGCCAAGCCATCCGGGCGATGGAGATCGAACATCTCAAGCTCAAGCTCGAAGAACTCGAAGAGCGTCTGGACGAGCGGGATGACGACCGCAAAGACCTGATCGAGCAGCGTGTTGAGGAGTTGGCCGGGCGGGATTGGTAAAACGATGTCGCCTGTGGTTTACCGCACGCCCGCCGGGGCGAAGACGGGGTCGATGACGCCCGCGGCGCGGAACGCCGCGCGTCGGCGTTGGCAGGCCGGGCAACTCCCGCACTGGTCGGGTTTTTTAAAGCCGCAGCTCCACGCCAAAGCCCACGGCACGCCCAGACCCGTGCCCAACTCGACCAACTGGACGTCGGTGTAGCCGAGCAGCGGCGTGAGTAACGCCGGGCCCGCGGCGACGAGGGTGCCCGCGGGGGTCTCGGCCTCGGCGAGTTGTTGGACGAGGATTTGTTGTTCCTGCGCGACGGCCGTCGCGTCGAGCTGCCCGTTGACCGCGACCGGCCAGTGCAGTTCATCCACGCCCAGTTCAGCCGCGCACGACAGGGCGGCGAGCAGGAGCTGCGGCGTGGCGAGCGGGGCGTGGGGTCGGCCGTCGGGGTGGTGGTGGGCGGGGTCGCGGTAGAGGTGCGGCAGGTCGATCTCGCGGAGCGCCGTCAGCGTGTAGTGGTCGGCCTGCAGGCGGAGGTGTTCGAGTCGCTGCGGCCCGGCGGGTCGGCCATCGTGGATGTGCAGCAGCGTCAGCCGAACGGCGTCGGGCTGGTTGAGCACGCGGGCGGTGGCGGTGAGGCTGCGCAGCCCGCCGCTGTGCAGGATCGCGATGTGTCGTCGGCTGGCCATCGTCGATGTTATCGGCCACTCGGGCCGACAACCCCCAATCCCGATCTGATAGACTTCTTCCTATGTCCATAGTCGTCTTTGAACACCACCCCCTCGAAACCGCGGGCCGACTCGGCACGGTGCTCAACGAGCACGGCCACAAGCTCATCACCGTCCAACTCCACCGCGGCGACCCCGTCCCGCCCGACCTCGACGACGTGGATGGCGTCCTCTCGATGGGTGGCCCGCAAAACACCGACGAAGTCGACAAGCACGCCTGGATGCAACCCGAACTCGACTTCATCAAGGACGCCCACGAGGCCGACCTGCCCGTGGTGGGGATCTGCCTCGGCGCGCAGCTCATCGCCACCGCCCTTGGCGGCGAGGTCGCCAGGATGAGTCAACCCGAGATCGGGTTTGGCGAGGTGAACTCGACGTTTTTTGGCAGCACCGATCCGGTGCTGCTGGGCGTGCCGTGGAAAACCACGATGTTCCACGCCCACGGCTGCGAAGTCACCAAAGCCCCGCCCGGCGGCACGCCCATCCCGCTCCAAGGCAGCAAGGCCAGCAAATGCCAAGCGTTCAAAGTCGGCCTCAACACTTACGGCTTCCAGTACCACTTCGAGTGGACCCGACGGATGATCGACATGATCCTCGTCGATGACCCCGAGTTCTACGGCTCGGGCGACAAGACCCTCGACGACCTCACCCTCACCCTCGATACCCACTACGACTTCTACCGACACATGGGTGATCGGCTCTGCCAAAATCTTTCGACGCTGATGTTCCCGCTGGATAAACGACTGCCGCCGAGCGGGGCGAACGTCGATAATTTTCACGCTTCGTGAGAATTGATTTAGTTCAGTAGAGACGACGCTGGCGTTGATGTGTTTTTGTGGGGATCCCCTGCGTAGGCGATCCCCGACATGAACTGCATAGCAGCCAATCCTCTCCCGTGGCACAAAATGTATGACCACGCTCACACTCACGCCGCCCGACAAGACTTTTAATCTGCATCGAGCCGTGTGCAGCTACGGCTACTTCATCCTCGCCCCAAACCTCTGGGACGTCGACAAAAAAGTGCTACATCGCCCGCTCCGCACTCCTGCAGGGAGGCTGGTGCATACCACGATTGGGCAACGCCAAGACGGCAAGCTCGCCATCCGCTGCGACCGCGACGTCCCCCGCCACGACCACGCTTTTCTCAAAAAGCAAATCGCCCGCATGTTCCGCTTCGGCGAAGACTACCGCGGCTGGCGCAAGGTGCATCCGCTCGCCAAGCAGCGCCGGTTCGATCGCATGTTCCGTTCGCCGACGCTGTTCGAGGACATGGTCAAAACGATTACTTCCTGCAATGTGACCTGGCGTAACACGATCGTGATGAACCAGATGATGGTCCAACACGTCGGCCACGGCGGCTTCCCCACGCCCGACCAACTCGCCGACTTCGGCGAACAACGACTCAAAGACACCTGCAAAGTCGGCTATCGGGCCGACCGCATCATCCGCCTCGCCCGCCGCGTCGCCGACGGCCAACTCGACCTCGCGTGGTTTGAAGACCCCCAGCGCACCACAGACGAACTCTACGAAAAATTCCGGGGGGTCCATGGCCTCGGCCCCTACGCCGCGGGCAACCTCTGCCACCTCGTCGGCCGCTACGACAAACTCGCCATCGACACCGAAACCTACCGCCACTTCTGCCTGCACTACCCCGTCAAACGCCCCAAGGCCGACGACGCCCCCGGAATTAAACGCCTGCACGCCAAGATCGAGAAGCACTACACTCAATTCGCCCCGTACCAATTCCTCGCCTACTGGTTCGAACTCTGGGAAGACTACCA
Source organism: uncultured Phycisphaera sp. (assembly GCA_964409095.1). GTDB lineage: Bacteria > Planctomycetota > Phycisphaerae > Phycisphaerales > Phycisphaeraceae > Algisphaera. The sequence continues at coordinate 38,397 of CAYPCC010000002.1, forward strand.
ATCCCGCTACGGCCCCGCCTGGCGCTGGGACCCCGCCACCACCGGCACCCAATTCACCGCCGCGGTGTTGAAATAATAACCTGGGTCAAGGGAGTCATCCCGGCAAATTCGGCTTCGCGTCTTCCCTCGCTTGCCCCTCAACCACCGCTTCGACATCTCCCTCCCGACCATGCCCGACGACCATCCCCATCGTCGGATCGATGATGGCGATCACCGTATTGCCCGCCGACGGCTTGGGGCTGTCGTTGGCGGTGAAGACGCGGAGTTTGCCCGCGTTGGTGATGAGGAACAACGGCGTCGCACGGTCGCCGTGGTGTTGTTGGTAGTCGGCCCAATTAAACTCATCGGTCAGCTTGGTGGCTTTGACTTCGGCGCCGCGGGCGAAGCGATCGGCGTAGGCGTTGAACGGGAAGTCATGGCCGACCATGAATCGGCCGGTGAGGGTGTGGGTTTGGTCTTGGAGATGGTCTTTGACCCTCCTCGGGTCCTTGCTGTGCGGGGCGATTTGATAGATTTGCTCTCGGCCGAAGGTTTCGATCATCTGCACCGCCGCGAGCGAGTTGGCTTCGTCGTTGCCGGTCATGGCGATGAGTTTGGAGAATCGGCCCAGGTCGAGTTCTTCTTCGAGGTGTTCGCTGAGGATCGAGCCGGTCTTGGTTTCGAGGCCGGCCATCCGCCCGGCCTTGGTGTTGTGACGGTTGGTGTCGATCAGCAGCGTGTCGAACCCCTCGCGTTGCAACGCCAACGCCATCTCGCGCACCCAGCCCTGCGCCCCGACAAACAACACCCCCTGCGGATCGTCCGCCGCCTGCCCCAGCCACCGCGCCAAAGGCGTCGCGCACAGCCCGCAAAACGTGATCGTCCCGACGATCACCAGAAACATCGCGGGCACGAGTTGATCCGCCCCTTCGTAACCTTCGTTGCCCAGCTTGATCGCAAACACCGACGCGATGGCCGCGGCGATAATCCCCCGCGGCGCGATCAGGCCGATGAGTGTGCGCTGCTTGAACGTGAGATTGGTGCCGAGGGTCGAGAGGAACACCGACGCGGGCCGGGCGATGAAAATCACGATCATGAGAAACGCCAAGTGTTCCCACCCGATCGCTTTGACCGTGTCGAGCGGCAGCCGGGCCGACAGCAAAATAAACAGCCCCGAGATCAGCAAGACCCGCAGGTTTTCCTTGAACTCGATGATGTGCTTTACCGGCGCGAATTTCTGGTTCGCCAGCACCATGCCCATCACCGTCACCGCGAGCAACCCCGACTCTTCGCGGAAGTGGTTACTCGCGGCGAACGCCACGATCACCAGCACCAGCGTCACCGGGCTCTGCAAAAAGTCCGGCACCCAGTAGCGTTTCATCAGCACGATCAACAGCGCCGCCGCGACGCCGCCGATGACCACGCCGTCGAGGATGGTGAAGATGATCGCGTTGGTGATTTCCCACGCGACGTGGCGCGCTTCGCCGTGGCCCACGGAATCCAAGTGCATCCCCGCGACGATCGCCTCGACCACCAGCACCGCCAACACCGCGCCGATCGGATCGACCAAAATCCCTTCCCACTTCAGCACCGTCCCCGTCGAGCCCGTCGGCCGAACCTGCCGAAGCAGCGGCCCGATCACCGTCGGTCCCGTCACCGTCAACATCGCCCCGAACAACAAGCTCAACGGCCAATCAAACCCCAAAACAAACCTCGCCGCCACCGCGCACACCGCCCACGTCACCACCACGCCGATCGAACACAGGTTCCGCACCGCCGCGCCCACCACCTTGAACTCCCCGAGTTTCAGCGTCAGCCCGCCCTCAAACAAAATCACCGCCACCGACAGCGACACCACCGGGAACAGCACGTCGGCGAATAGTCCATCGGGGTTCAGCCACGGCTCGCCATTGACCGTCACCAGCCCGCTGATCGGCCCCGCCGCGAACCCCGCCAACAACAACAGCAAGATCGCGGGCAGCTTCAATCGCCACGCGAACCACTGGGCCGCGATGCCCAGCCCGATCACCGCCGTCACCCCGATCAGGACTTCTTCGTGCATCGCCTCACCCTAATCGAACCCAAGCTCGCCAACCAGCGACCAGCCCCAGCCAAACCTGTAGCCCCGGGTCACTGACCCGGGACCGCCGCGGCAACCAAGTTTTTATTCTGCGTCCCGCTTACGAATCCATAACGGTACGCGCAAGTCACGGTGCAGCACTGGCCGCAAGGTTCTCTCCCTGCACCCCCACCACCGCGATCCCCGCCGCGTCCGCCGCCGCGAGCACCTGCGCTTTCTCGATAAAGATCACCCGCCCCGCGTCCACCGCTAAGCACCCCGCACCCGCCGCCTTTAGATTCTCGATCGTCTGCAGCCCGATCGTCGGCACATCAAACCGCAGGTCCTTCTTCGGCCCGGCCCCCTTGAGCAGCGTCCAGCCGCCGTCCTCTTTCCGCGATTTGCGGGCCACCAAATCGCCCGCCCGGCGGATCATGGCGTCGGTGCCTTCGATCGCTTCGACCGCGATCACGTCGTGGTTCCGCACGCCGATGGCTTGGCCGATCTCCAACTCATTCATGTTCATCAGGATCGGCCAACCCAGCGCGATGTCTTCCCGCTGGGTCGTGGTGGGCTGCCGCTTGGTCATCACCCCCGCGTCGGCCAAATGCTCGGGGATGTAGTGGGTGCTGTCCATGAGTTCGATCCCCGCCTTGCGCAGTTCCTCGGCGACCGCGGTCAAGAGCGTTTGGCTGCGTTTGTCGTGCCGAAGGATACGGTACCACAGCTTCCCGGTCGTCCAGTCGGGCGTCATCACCAGCAGCCGTTTCCACATCGGCATGTACACCAGCGCCGCTTTGTCCACCCCGCCCACCATGACGGCTCGCGTCGCCCCCATCCGCCGCAGCTTCCGCGCCCACTCGCCGACCCGCAGCACCCCGACTTTCCGAAAGTCGTCGCTCTCCCCCTGCAGCTCGTCTTCGTACTGCCCCGCCATCCCCGCAATCACGACGCGGTGCCCCGCCGCCCGCATCCCCCGCGCCGTCAGCCGCGGCAACTGCCCGTTGCCCGCAATGATTCCGATGGGTTCGGTCACGGGGTATCCAATTCATCTTGGGAGGCGTGACGGAAATGCTCGAGGACCACGGTCTGTTGGGGGTGATCGAGGTGATAGAAAATAACGTAATGGCCCAACGGCCGTCGCCGTATCTCGTGTCCGAGCCGGGCGGTGAGGGTTTCATCAACCCGAAAGGCTTGTGGTGCGTCCCCGAGCGACAAAATCGTATCTCGCAATTCCGCTTCCCAGCGCAGTGCTTGGTCGATGGAATCCTCGGCAATGAATAAGGTATGTTCGAGGATTGCGTTTTGCACCGAGGCCGGGATGACAACCCGGTAGCTCATGGGCGTGGCTTGAATTCATTGAGGCGTGACCGTACCTGATCGAGGCTGGCTTCGGCGGGTAAAAAATCTTGCGCGCGGTATTGGTCGTGAGCTTGGCGAATCGCTTGCCCGTCTTGGACGAGTTGCGCTTGCGAGGAGATCAGGCGGAACGCTTCGGGCGACATGACTACGCCGACTTCTTGCCCCTGGTCATCCGGCAAGCCGCAATAGCCAATGAAATGGACAATGTGAGGAGCCTGAGATAGCACCTCATCTATGGATTCTGGGTCAGCGTTTTGCAATACAGGTAAAAGCTCGACTAAATTAACCTTCTCTTGAACCAGCTTCTCTAAGGTTTCCTGAATGGGCTGGTGAGATATTGCAGGTAAATCAGGTGGGGAAGCTACAATTAGG
>CAYPCC010000003.1:0-739 GCA_964409095.1 uncultured Phycisphaera sp.
TGTTGAGCGGCGCGAAGCGCTGGGTGCCCGAGGTCGAGCCGCCGCGGCCGTCGGCGATGCGGTAGGTGCCCGCCGAGTGCCACGCCATGCGGATCATGAACGGGCCGTAGTGCCCGTAGTCCGCGGGCCACCAGTCTTGGCTGGTGGTTAAACACGTCTCAACATCACGGTACAACTCGTCGAGGTCGATCTGGGCAAACGCCTTGGCGTAGTCGAAGCCCGGGTCCATCGGGTCCGCGGCCGGCGAGTTCTGGTTGAGGATGCGCAGGTTCAGCGCGTTGGGCCACCACTGCTGGTTAGCGGTGCTGCCCGAAACCGGGGCGCGGTATTCGCCGTTCATAAAGGGGCATTTACTGGCGTCGCCTGGGGGGGCGTCGGACATGTCGGCAACTTTGGCTTGGGGCATGATCAAACTCTCTGGGTTAGCGTGAGCAAAACGGGGCGGGACGCGGAGGCGGGGGACGGGCTTAACTCATCTCCGCCCTTCGCAGGGACAACGAGTATAGCGGAGCAGATACGACGATTGACCCCGCCGATTCCGCCCTTTTTCGCGTGATCCGGCCACGGCCACGGCTATCATACCGCACCATGAAAATCGCCTTCTACAACACCAAACGCTACGACCGCCGATTCTTCGACGCCGCGAATGAGTCGCACGGCCACGAGATCGACTACCTCGAATCTCGACTCGATGAACACTCCGCCGTCATCGCCGCTGGCCACGACGCGGCCTGCCTCT
>CAYPCC010000003.1:749-9607 GCA_964409095.1 uncultured Phycisphaera sp.
CGTCAACGACGACGCCTCGGCCGAGGTCATCCGCGTCCTCGCCGACCAGGGCGTCAAGCACCTCGCCCTCCGCTCGGCGGGGTTCAACCACGTCGACCTCGACGCCGCGCACGACGCGGGGATGACCGTCGTCCGCGTCCCCGCCTATTCGCCCCACGGCGTCGCCGAGCACGCCATCGCCCTGATGCTCACCCTCAACCGCATGACCCACCGCGCCTACAACCGGGTCCGCGAAGGCAACTTCGCCCTCGAAGGGCTGCTAGGTTTCGAGATGCACGGCCGAACCGCCGGCGTCATCGGCACCGGCAAAATCGGGGCCGCCGCCGCCCGCATCCTCGTCGGCTTCGGGTGCAACGTCCTCGCCTACGACGTTCACGAAAACGAAGACCTCAAAAAACTCGGCGTGCAATACGCCACCCAAGAGGAACTCTTCCGGGGGTCGGAGATCATCACGCTGCACTGCCCGCTGATGCCGGCCACCGAGCACCTCATCAACGCCGACACCCTCGCCCAGATGCAAGACGGCGTCATGCTCATCAACACCAGCCGCGGCAAACTCATCGACACCGACGCCGTGATCGACGCCCTGAAGTCCGGCCGCATCGGCCACCTGGGTTTAGATGTCTACGAAGAAGAAGACAAACTCTTCTTCGAAGACCACTCCGGCGACATCCTCCACGACGACGAATTCGCCCGCCTCCTCACCTTCCCAAACGTCCTGATCACCGGCCACCAAGCGTTCTTCACCAAACACGCCCTCGAAGAAATCGCGGGAGTGACACTGAATAACCTCACTCAACTCGAAAAGGGTGACGACTGCCCCAACCAACTCGAACCTCGCTAGGCCCTCGCGCCGTCGATTTTTTCAACAACCTCAACATCGCGGCTGGACTTCGCGGCAAAGTGCAAGTATATTTGCTTAAACAAATATGTTAACTGTGACACCTATAGACCGTGTTGATCTCGTCTTCCGGGCGTTCTCCGACCGGACCCGGTTGCGGATTATGAATCTGCTGCGGGGACACGGGGAAATCTGCGTGTGCGATTTGATGCGGGTGTTGGACCTGCCTCAAGCCAAGGTCTCGAGACACTTGGCCTACCTGCGCCGGGCGGGGCTCGTCGAGACGCGACGCGAGGGCCAGTGGGTGCAATACCGCCTCAGCCCGGCCGACGGGACGTTTCATCACAAGATGCTCGAGTGCCTCCGCTGCTGCCTGGCCGAGGTCCCCGAGTTGCGGGCCGATCGCAAGCGACTTGAAACCCGCGGATGTTGTTGATTTTTTTTGACCTCCCACATTCGCTTAGGCGAATACTCATGAAAGGAACCCCATGTCCCTGAACAACGGCGTGCGCTTTGTGTGTAGTCATAACTCGGCCCGGAGTCAGATGGCCCAAGGCTGGCTCGAACACTTGGCGGGCGATCGCTTCGAGGTCTACAGCGCCGGCGTCGAGCCGGGCACGCTCAACCCCTTGTCGGTCACGGCGATGGCGGAGGTCGGGATCGACATCTCCGATCATGTCGCCGAGGGCATCGACAAGTACCTGGGCAAGGTGCCGATCTATCACCTGATCATCGTCTGCGACAAAGCGTCGCAGACCTGCCCCCGCATTTGGCCCGGTGCCCGAGAGCGTTACGAGTGGCTGTTCGAGGACCCCTCGGCCGCGACCGGGTCCGATGACGACAAGCTGGTCGTCTTCCGCCGGGTCCGCGACGAGATCAAAGCCAAGATCGAAGCCTGGCTGCAAAGCCTCGACACCCCCGCCGCGACCACCAACGCCTGACCTCAACTTATAAGGAACCACGACGATGAACCTCACCCCCGAACCCTGCTGTGTCCCCGGCCCCGGAAGCAACGCAAGCGATTGCTGCGTACCCGCGGAGCAGACCGACGAACGTTCCCAAGCGATCCGCGAGGGCTACGCGCAAACCGCCCGCAGCGGCTTGTCCAGCGAGAACGGCAACGTCCACGCCGTGGCCGAGGCCTTTGGCTACACGGCGGAAGAACTCGCCGCGATCCCCGCCGAGGCCAACATGGGTTTGTCCTGCGGCAACCCCATCGCGCTGGCCAACCTCAAGCCCGGCGAGGTGGTTGTGGACCTGGGCAGCGGCGGGGGGATCGACGTGTTTCTCGCGGCCCAGAAGGTCGGCCCGACCGGGCGAGCGATCGGGATCGACATGACGCCGGACATGATCGTCCTTGCGCAGCGCAACGCCCAGCATGGCCCCGAAGGCAAGCCCTACACCAATGTCGATTTCAAGCTCGGCACGATCGATCGGTTGCCGCTGCCCGACCATTCGGTCGACGTGATCATCTCCAACTGCGTGATCAACCTCGCCCCTGACAAGCCGGCGGTTTTCGCCGAGATGTTCCGCGTGCTCAAGCCCGGCGGTCGGGTGGCGGTCTCGGACATCGTGCTCAAGCATCAACTTCCAAGTGAGCTGGCCGAAAACGTCGCGGCCTTGGTCGGCTGCATCGCCGGGGCGATCCCCGTCAGCGATTTTGAAAACGGGCTCAAGGGGGCAGGCTTCCGCGACGTGGCCCTGATCGACAGCGGGGCCGATCTGACGGCGTACGGCAAGGTTGAAGGTCAGGCCGCGTGCTGCGCGCCACCCTCGGACGACGCGGTGGGCCAAACGTGTTGCACCCCGGCCAAGCCGATGCACCGCGACCTCGCGGAACTGTTTAGCCGATACGACGTGAACCAATACGCCGCGTCGATGAAAATCTTTGCCCTCAAGTAAACCCTAAGCCCCCCCCCCCCCCCCCCCGGATTACCCCCGGATTACCCTCAGATTACCCTCGGATTACCCGTCGGCCAACTCCAACCGGGTGAGGTCCATGAGGTGGGCGTGGGTGCCGACGACGGTGGAGGCGGCGGCGAGGTGGGCGTTTTTCTTGCCGACCTTCGGGGGGGTGCGTTGGACGTACTTGCCTTGGCTGTCCATGTCCCAGGTTTGGCGGTCGTCGGCGAGCATGGTGTCGATGATCGTTTTCAATTTCGCCTGCAGCGACGGGTCGTAGATCGGGGTGATGCACTCGACGCGGTTGTTGAGGTTGCGATACATCCAGTCGGCACTGCCAATGTAGTACTCGCTGCCGGTGGTGGTTGAGCCGGCGGCGGTGCCGGATGGGGCGTCGCCGCCGGCGGGGGCGGGGGGCTGGATGGTGGCGGGGTCGTAGGACGTGACGCCGTGGCCGTTGCGGAAGTGGTAGATGCGTGAGTGTTCGAGGAATCGGCCGATGACGGATTGAACGGTGATGTTTTCCGACAAGCCTTCGACGCCGGGGCGGAGGGTACAGAAGCCGCGGATGATGAGCTTGATGCGGACGCCGGCGTTGGAGGCTTCGTAGAGCTTGCGGCACATGCGACGGTCTTCGAGGCTGTTCATCTTGGCGATAATCAGCGGTCGGTCTTCGGGTTTGCGGCCCGCGTCTTTCCACGCCTGGGCGTGGGCGATTTCGCGGTCGATCATCTCGACGAAGCGCGATCGCATGTTGGTGGGCGCGATGAGCAGGTGTTTGAAGGTGCGTTTGAGCGATCGGCCGGTGAGGAAGTGGAAGACTTCGATCAGGTCGCTGGTGATGCGGGGATCGCAGGTGAACAGGCCGAGGTCGGTATAGAGGTTGGCGGTTTTGGAGTTGTAGTTGCCGGTGCCGATGTGGGCGTAGGTGCGTAGGCCGTCTTTTTCTTTGCGGACGACCAAAGAGGTCTTCGTGTGGGTCTTGAAGCCCACGACGCCGTAGACCACGTGGATGCCGGCCTTTTCGAGGCGCTGGGCGAGTTGGACGTTGCGCTCTTCATCGAACCGGGCTTTGAGTTCGACCAGCACGACCACCTGCTTGCCCGCCTCGGCGGCTTTGATGAGGTCGGGGATGAACGGCGAGTCTTTCGCGGTGCGGTAGAGCGTGAGCTTGATGGCGATCACGTCCGGATCGGTCGCGGCGCGGCGGATGAATCGTTCGACGCTGGCGCTGAACGACTCGTAGGGGTGGTGCACGAGGATGTCGCCGTTGCGGATGATGCTGAAGATGTTGGAGTCGGCGTCGGCGAGGCGCGAGGGGACCATCGGGGTCCAGGGTTCGTACTTGAGGTCGGGCCGATTGACGCTGCCGTGGATTTGCCAGAGGTCGTTGTAGTCCAGCTCGGCGGGCATCTGGTAGAGGTCGTCCTGCTTGAGGCCCAGCTCCTGCATCAGGAAGTGGTTCATCGGGTGGAACGGCGCATCGTCGGTTTCGAGGCGCACCGCGCGGGCGAATCGGCGGTCGCGCAGCTCTTGCTCGATGAGTTCCAAGAGGTCCTCGGCGTCTTCCTCGCCGCGCTCGACATCCGCGTTGCGGGTGATGCGGAACGGCTCGATGTGCTTGATGATCATGCCCTCAAACAAAACATCGAGATTGTGGCGAATGATCTGTTCGGAGCTGATGAACTTGTCGACGCCCGACGTGTCGCCCTCGGGCGTGGGCAGCTTGACCCAGCGCGGCAAGACCTGCGGGACTTTCACCCGGGCAAACTGCAGGCGGCCAGCGTTTTCGTCGATGATGCCGTCTTTATCATTGGAGGTGTCACGGATCGGCGTGGACGAGATCGGGTTGCTCTTCTCGCCGCCGGGGTGCTGGAGCATGACGCCCAGCGACGTCGAGAGGTTCGAGATAAACGGGAACGGGTGCCCCGGATCGACCGCCAACGGCGTCACCACCGGGAACAGGTTCGCCCGGAAATACTCATCCGCTAACTCACGCTCGGAGTCGCTGAGTTCGTCCCACGTCAACAGGTGGATCCCTTTTTTCTTCAGCGCGGGCTTGACGACTTGGGTGTAGCACTTGGCTTGCTCGTCGAGCATGGGGATGACCAGGTCGCGGATCATCTTGAGCTGCTGCTCGGGCGTGAGGCCGTCGACGGTCCGCGTCATCAGGCCGGCCTCGATCTGCCGCTTCAACCCGCCGACACGTTTCTGAAAATACTCATCCAAATTGGAATTAAAGATCGCCAGGAACCCGACGCGCTCGAGCAGCGGCGTGCGCTCGTCGAGCGCCTCGGCCAAGACGCGGCGGTTGAACTCCAGCCAACTCGACTCGCGGTTGAGAAACTCGCCCTCGGCCGGGGGGGCGTCGATGTCGAACGTCGCGGGGAGCGACACGTCCGCGGCTTTTTTGTGGGATTTCGGGGAGGATTCAGCCATGGCGGAGATCAGGCAAACGGGAACGGGACAAGCGACCAGGCAACAAGGCCGCCGCACAACCCAACAGTTGCGCGTGGGCAGTTTACCTCCGCCGCGTGTTAGCTGGATATGAGTTCGAGTTTAAGCGGCGCGGCCGTGGTCACGGCACCGCGTCGCCGCTGCCCGGCTCGACCGCCGGCACCCGCACCAACAACACCGCATCCCGAAGCAGCAGCCGGTCCAACACCGGCCCGTTCGCCGCCGGGTCCACCTCGATCGTCAGCCGACGCGGCCCGTCCAGCGTGACGTTCAACGTGCCGCGCGGCGTCTCGGCCCGCAGCCATATCGGCTCGCCCAACGCCTCGGCCGAGCCATCCGCCGCGACCCAGACCGTCAGGTCCGCCCACGCCGCCCGTGCCTCGGGCAGCCCCGAAGGCAAGTCCAACAACGCCGTGGCTGCAAAACGCTCGACCCCTGCGGGCAGCTCAAACACCACCGTCACCGGCGCGTGCAGCCGAACCCCGCCGTTATCCATGGTCGGCCAATAGTCCAGCCCAAACGCCGAGCCCCCCGCCACCGTTTGCATCGGCTGATCGCCCAACTCCACCAGCCGCAGCCCCGCCGCGGCGAAATCAATCTGCCGGACCTGATCCAGCGCGAGCTCCACCGGCTGCATCGCATCGGTCAACGCCGGCGTCAGCCGCAGCGTCTCGCGCGCGATCGACACCCCCCCTCCACGCACCCGGCTGCCGTCGTTGAGCGCCACCAAATCCCCCGTCGCCGCTTCGCCCGGCCCCATCACGGGATTCGCCAGCGTCACCCGCGCCACCGTATCCAACGCCAGCGTCACCTCGTCCGCTGCGCCGTCGGGCAGGATCGTCACCGCGTCGTCGCCGACCAACACGATAAACCCGACCAGCACATCCCCGTTGCGCAGCCACACCGCGTCGCCCTCGGCCGTGCCCGCATCCATCGACACTGGCCCAGCGTTCGCCTCGCCGTCGATCACCACCCGCCGCACGTCATCGAGCCCCAGCGTGCATCGGCCCAGCGTCGGGTGCGTCCAGATGATCGCTTCGCCGTCCCGCGTCGCGCCGGTCCACGAACCCGCGATGCGTTGGCCATCGACCAACTCGATCAGCCCGAGCGTGGGCGGCGGTCCATAATCCCTCGACGCTTCGCCCGCCGTCGGCTCGGCCGCCAACGACAACCGCACAAACCCCTCGACCGGGGCCCGGGTCAACCGCCGATCGTCGTCGAAGAAACTCAGCGTCCCTTCGCTGAGCCCCGCGAGGTTGATCGGCTGCGCTTCGAGCTGCGGATTGAGTAACGTCGCGGGAGTGAGCGCCGTGGCCGTGGTCGTCGCGGCGGTCAATAAAAGTACGACGAGTAATGTGATTTGATTTTTGATTTTTGATTGATGATTTTGGATTGCGTCAAGACAACCACCAACAAAATTGCATACCGCATGTTGCTTACTGTTGTGGCGTTTCAAAATCAAAAATCCTCAATCAAAAATCAAAAACCCCCATCACCTTTGAAATATCGGCAAAAGGCGGTTGGGGATTTGTAAAATAAGCAGGCTCATGCCGGTTCCGTAGGCTTCGCCGTGGTTCGACGACCAGCCGCCGGTGGATTGTTGGCGGTCGATCAGCTCTTCGCGCATCCGCGGGTACCACTCGGCCCAGTACCCGCCGCCGGCTAAAAACATCGCCTGGGCCGCGTAATAGTGGCCGTAAAAATAATGCCCGCTGGCCTGGGCCTCGACGCCGCGCGACGCGCGGATCAGATACTGCAGCCCATCGGTCACCGCGTCGTCTTCATAGACCCCGGCGTATTGCAGGCTCGCCACGCCCGCCGCCGACCGCGGGTACGCCGAGCCGCCGGCGCTGAGCATGTAGCGGAAGCCGCCGTCGGCGGGGTTCTGGCATTGCCGGACGTAGGTGATCGCGCGGTCGATGGTTTCCTTGGGCACGCTCAGCCCCACGTTGCGGGCCGAGCGCAGCGCCATCACCTGCGTGATCGTCACGGAGATGTCCGCATCGAACGGCTGGGGGTGATACCGCCAGCCGCCCTCGTGGTTTTGCGTGTCGATGATGAGGCGGACGGCTTTGAGCAACACTTCCCGGACCCGCGCGTCGCCGGTCATGCCGTAGACCTCGCCGAGAAACAGCGTGCCGTAGCCGTGGCCGTACATCGGGCCGTGGGACGTGTCGGCCGCGAGCAGGCCCGACTCGGTCGCGCTGGCCAACACGAAATTCATCGCCGCCTCGACGTTGGGCCCATAGACCCCCCGGCCGGGCACGTGACCATCCGCCATAAACGCCAAGCCCGCGATCGCGGTGATGCCCACGTGTTTGCCGTAGCGATCCTGCCCGAAGCTGCCGTCGTCGGCCTGGGTCGTGGCGAGATACGCCAACCCGCGGTCGATGGTTTGCCGCAGCTCGGGGGTGATCTCGACGAAATCGACTTCCTCGGTGCCTCTTCCCACTTCCGCGTTCGCGGAAGTGGGAGTGAACAGTAAACAGTACACAGTGAACAGATAAGGCAAACACAACCCTCTACCCTTGGGTGACGACTTCATCTTGCGGGTCTTGCTGTTCACTGTGTACTGTTCACGATTCACTTGGATGTTCACTGATTCGCCTCCTGGGCCAATCGCCGATAGTAGGCTTCGGTCAGATTGCGGTACACCGGACTGTAGGGTTCGTCGAGGCCGTTGGTCAGTTCGTCGCGGAGGCGTGGGGGCAGGGCGCCCCATTCGCTGCGGACTTCGTCGATCGCGCCTTGGCCGGGGTCGACCGGGCCGACTTGGCCGGGGGAGAAGCCGCCGGGGTTTTCGCCGTTGGCCTGAGCCGGTTGGCCGGGTGTTGGTCCGGGGGAATCGCCTTGGCCGGGCTGGGGGGGGCCGGGTTGTTGGCCGGCGTTTTGCGCGGCGCTGTCTTGGTTGGAGGCTTGGCCCGATGAGCCGCTGGACGAGGAGGAGCTGGAGGACTGTTGTTGTTGCTGGGCCGCTTCGATGAGTTGGTCGAGGCGGGCGATGATGCTTTCTTGCAGCCGCTGGGTGTCCAGGCCGGGGTCTTGGTTATCGTCGAGACGGGCCGCCACGCGGTCCATGTCACGCACCGCTTGGACAAAGGCATCGGCCACCTGCTCGCCGGTGAGGCGGTCTTCGACGCCCTCGGTCAACGTGACGTCGGCGGACGGGGCGGGTGCGGGGGATTCTGGGACATCCGTCGCACCGCCGGGCTCGGCCGCGGGCGGGGCGAGATCCAATAACTCGTCAAGCGTGGGTTGGTTTTGCGCGGTGGCGGGGACAGCCAGAGAACCTAAAAGCAGGAGAGCAGGCGAACGCAAGCGCGACCCCAAGACAACACAGGGCCGCTGCCTAGGCGTGGCGTCGGGTCGGCGGTGCTTTGCTGCTTTCATGCTCTTGGCCTTTACTGCTTCCGGGGGGCTAGCGTCAACGCTCTTGCATCTGTTCGATCAGACGCTGGCCGAGCGTCGAAAGTTCTCGTTGTTCTTGAGCCAGGTCGGTGAGCCGCGACGCCTGCGGGCCGGAGGGTTCGCCGCGGACCGCCTCGGCCAAGCGGCGCGTCTCATCGTAGACCGCCTGCTGCACGCCCCGCAGCAGTTTCAATTCCGCAGCCGGCGGCACCAACGGCGGCGGCGGACCCTCGCCCGCCCCCCCCCCCCC
>CAYPCC010000003.1:9617-12100 GCA_964409095.1 uncultured Phycisphaera sp.
GCTATCCGCAAACTCCGGCGGGGGGCCCGACTCATCGAGCGCCGCGGCCATCGACTCCAGCAACGCCGCGGCCTTTCGCTGCTGACGCAGCACCCGGCCATCGTCTTGGCCCCGCGACAACGATGCCGCGGCCGCGCCGCTGGCAGCGTCGATCATCTCGTGGGTCTTCTGGAACACGACCGTGTCGCCGACCTGCTCGCCCAGCTCGGCCGCGGCTTGGCCAATCTCGTTCTGCGACTGGCCCACGCCCCGCAGCGCGGCGCGCGTCTTGCGCGTCAACGGCACCTCGTCGAGCATCGCGGCGGTCTGCTCAACCAGTGCCGTCTGCGTCGCGGCGAGTTCGAGATATTTTTGCCGCAGCTCAGCCCGCTGTTGCTGGGTCTGGTCTTGGTTCGCCTGGGCCTGTTTTTCCTGCACCTTGGCGAGCGCTGCTTCGAGACGCTCGAGCGCGACGCTTTGGCCGGCCTGCACCGCGTCGCGTTGGTTGCCCCGCAGCCCCGCCAACGCCGCCGCCTGCGCCTCGACCGCTTGGCCCACGATCGGCGAAAGGTCGGCCGTCTCTGGATCGGCCTCGGCCTCGGTCTGCACCGCGATCGTGCGCACCCATAGGTTCGACTGGTCCGCCGTCAACCCCGCTAACTCGGCGTCCATCGGCAACGCCGCGACCGCCGCGTTCGCCAACGTCTGCCCTTCAATCAGCCGACGCAGCTGATCCGCCAACGCCAGCAACCGGCGGCGCAACAGTTCCTGACGCAGCTCATCCTGTTCACCCAGCTGCTGCATCATCTGATCGAGCGTGTCGAGGGTTTGCAGCTGCGACGAGCCGGCCTGCGACAATTGGTTTTGTTCGAGGCCTTCTTGTGATTCCTGCATCTGCTCGCTCAAGCCTTGCCGCTGCGCGACGGCGGCCGCCTCGGCGAGCGCCTCGGCCGCGGCGCGGTCCTGATCCGAATCGCCTTGCTGGGCCAGGGATTCAGCACTGCGCTGCAGATTTTCGATCGCGTCCTGCGCTTGCTCACCCAGCGCTGCCTGTCGCTCGGCCAATTCGCGCAGGGCCTGCTGCGTCTCTTGAGGCAACTGGTCCATCGCTCGGCCGGCGGTGCGGGGCAAGAGCTCACGGGTGTCTTGGGCGAGGGCTTCTTGCTCGGCCTTGAGCCGGGCGAGTTCGAGTTTGAGGCCCAGCGCATCGCGGCCCTGATCCAAGAGCTTGGCCAAGTCGTCGAGCCGTTCGCGGACGGCGGTCTGCTGCGCCTGGGCCTGAGCTTTGGCTTGCTCGGCCGCTTCACCCGCGGGGTCTGCGGCGTTCGCCTCGACGGCTTCTTGCAGGTCTTGCTGCGCTTGAGCGCTGGCGTCTTGGGCTTGCTCGGCCAAGGCGTCGGCCTGACGGATCAACTCGTCGAGTGTCGCGTCGGACAGCCGGTTGAGTTGTAGCCGTTCTTGAACCCTTTGCAGTTGCAGACGTTGACTTTCCACGGCCCGGGTGACGCGGGCCTGCTCGCCTTGCAATCGGGCGGGGTCATCCTCGGCCAAGCGTTTGAGCAATTGATCTTGCTGACGTTCAAGCCGCTGGGCTTGTTGGCGGACGCCGGCGAGGTCGCCGCGGACTTGGTCGATCAGCGTGTTGGCGTCGATGATCCGCAGCCGACGCGGCGTGGCGACGGCGGGGTCGTGCTGAAAGCCGTTGAGATCGAAGACATCGAGCGCGCTGGCGTGGAGCGTGACGAGGTCGCCAACCTGAAGCGGAAGCGTGGCGAGGTCGAGGGGGGCGTCGACGGCGAGCTGGGCCGAGCGGGCGATGCGGTCGGCCAGGGTTTGGCGCTGCGTGGCTTGGTCGGCGTTGACCCCTTCGCCCACGGCCGCGCGGTTGGGGTATTCGGCCTCAACCAGGAGTTGACGGACGCCCACGTCGTCGGTCGCTTGCGCGGCGACGGGCAGCCTCGCTGAGGCGAGGACCGAGGCGTCGGCCGAGGGTTCGAGGATCGTGACGGTGGGTGAGCGGTCGTCGAGCGCCTCGAAGCGGAGGGTGCGGGGCGTGGCGGCGGTGAGGCCGTGGGCGTCGGTGAGGTGGATCGGAGTTTGGGTGGTTTGGGTCAGGGTGAAGGTCAGCGTGACGGTGCGCGGGTCGGGCTGGGCCACGGCGAGGTCGGGGAGGGACACGAGGCCGGGCGCGAGCACGGCGGGTTCGAGCGCCGCGGACGGCAGCGGCTTGTTGAGCGACAACGTCAACTCGACCCGCCCCCCGGCGAGCATCGCGGCGCTGGCAATGCGCTGCGACTGCTCGTGCAGGTTCACGGTCTGCGGCGCGGCGAGCCCGATGGCGTAGTCGGGCGGCGTAAGCTCGGCAACAAGCGACGACAGGGCCGGGCGGGCGACGAGAGTCAGCGCTTGCGGATCGGTGGCGTCGTCGCCGGCCTCGAACCAAACGCGCAGGGTCGCCGCGTCAACGCTGCCCGAGGAGACGCGACGCGTGAGGTCGGCCGGGG
>CAYPCC010000003.1:12110-39754 GCA_964409095.1 uncultured Phycisphaera sp.
CCCGCCATTGCAGCTTGAACGGCGTGCCGGCGTTCTCCGCTTGTTCACCATCTTTGGACTCATCCTCCACAGCCGACGCCCCGAGTTGTTCGGTCATGAGCAATCGCTCAGACGCGGCTAGGCCCGGTTGTCCGTCGGAACCCACCCATTCGAGATTCAACCACACCCGCATCCCCGGCTTGAACCCTCGCCCCACGCGAGCGGTGAACTCGACCGGGCTGTCGATCGCCGCCGCCACGGGCAACGCCTCGGCGGTGACTTGGGTCCGCTGCGGCCAGGCGGTGTCGGTCCACGGCATCAACCACCGCGACGCGGCGATCGCGCTGTGCGTCGGCATCGACGCGGCGAGCATCACCCCCAGCGCCAACGCCCCGAGCAGCCACATCACACGCTTGCGCGTCGGCTCCAGATTGATCAGCCGACCCACCCGCACCCCGGCCAGCTCCTGCTGCGCGCGGGCCACGGTCGCTTGCGCCATCGCCGCCGTCGCCGCCGGCTGGGCATATTTCTCCGGCGACAACCCAAACTCCAACGAACTGGTCAACAACCCCGACAACCGCGGAAACATCAACTCGACCCGCAGCGCCAACGCACTCAGACTCGGCCCAAACCGCCACGCCGCGACGAGCCGTTTGATCAACCAACCCAGCCCTAAAGTCAACAACGCCAATCCCACCACGCCACGCAACCACCCCGGCAACCGCAGCCCAAAATCGATCACACCCAAGAGCACCAACACCGGTAACGCCACCGCCGCCGCCTGCGCCAACCGCTGAGCCACCAACAACGCCCGGCCGCGTCGGCGTACCTGCTCAAGTTGTTGGGCGATGTGTTGCATAAGACATAAAACCCTAGCCGCAGATTACACAGATTGACGCAGATAAAAATTACACTTTTTCGGCACCACTCATCATCTCACGCAAAAAGAAAAACATAAAAAATGCCAACATGATCATTCCGGCGATTCCAAGAAATAATATTCCCCATGCTTCGGGAATATCGAAACTCGCGCCCAAAGGGATCCCAGACATCAGCCCCCAGACAAACACCACCACGCTCCAAATCACCCGACGCCACGAAGGGCGTTGAATCATTCTTCGTCGGTCGTGGGGGGGGGTTGTATTCAATCTGCGTCAATCTGCGGTTACGGCTGTTTCCGTTCAAACCAACCGCACCAGTTTCCGCCCGATCCATTCTAGGGCGATCAGGCCGACGACCAACGCCAAAGCCAACGCCGAATTCCAGATCGGCTCGGCGACATCGTTGGCCGTCTTCCGCGACAGGTTCCGCACCACGCCCGGCTCGGCGAGTTGCGACAAGTCGCCCAACGGCACGACCCGCCCGCCCGTCGCCTCGGCTAGCCGGATGAGCCGGGGCACGTCCGCCTCGGCCCGACGCAGTTCGTCGTCCGACGCGATCACATCGAGCGGCACCCGCAAATCCAAGCCCGACATCGCCGGGTCGGTCACGACCAGTTCGAGTTCGCCCGGCAGATTGGCTAACCATGCTGCGGAATATTGTTGGCTGAGGGTGTCGCCGGCCGCGTCGGCCGAGGCGGTACGACGCAGGTCAAACTCGGCCAAGTCGCGGTCCAGCGTGTCGCCCGCCCGGCGGACCGCGACGCGGACGCTGGGCAAGTCCCGCGCGATCAGCGCGGCGTCTTCGATATCCAGATCGACCACCACCGTGCCGCCGACGGGCGTGCTGCGGGTCGAGACGGCGAGTTGGACCGGCTCGTCGCTGCGCGTCGCCGCAGCTCGGCCGAGCATGCGCACCAACTGCACCCAGAACTGTTCAAAGACCACCTCGCCCCGAGCGTAGCGCCACCGCCAGGTTTCGTCAGTGGCGACGTAGAGGGATTGGCCCGCGCCAAAACGCAAGCGGGTGATTAATGGGGATGCATCGGTGACGCCTGCACCGGAACCGTTTTGATTGCTGAGAGAATCGGCAAGATCAAAAGGTTTTCGTGCCTCCGCCAACACTTCCACCGACGGCTTGAGCTCGCCCAAGTCTTGCACCCACCGCAACCCCGGCAACCCTTCGGGCCACACGCTGCGTTCAGCCGCGGCGTCCTCGCCGCGCGGCGAGGACGCCGCGGCTGGGCGTAGCTGCAACACACTCAGCGACTCCGCCAACGCCGTCGGCTCCACACTCGCCCGCGCCCACGGCAACAAACTCACCGCCTCGGGGTCGCGCATCGGCAAGAGGTCCGCCAACATCGTCGCCGCGTAAGTCGACGGCATGCTCCCGGGCCCGGCGATCCACATCACTCCCGCGCCGCGTTGCGAGACCAAGTCGTGCAGCTGCTTGCGCTGCTCGGCGTTAAAGGATTCGGCGGGGACGTCGCCGACGATGACCACGTCGTACCGCCGCCACTCCTCAGCCTCGGCGGGCAGGCGCGTGATCGGCGTGTCGCCCTCCTGCGCAAACGCGCGGTCTGCGCTCAGCAGCATGATGCTCGAGTCGATCGACGGCTCGCGGATCAGCATGTTTTTCAGATACCGGTACTCCCACCGCGGATAACCCTCGATGTACAGCACGCGGATCGCCCGGTCGATGAGATTGACCGCGAATGACTCGGCGTTGTTGGCGAGATTGAGTTCTTGTTCGCCGTCGATCGGTGCGTCGTAAACGACTTCGACGGCCCACGGCAACTCGCCGGTCTGACTCGATCGGCCTTCGAGTTTTAGCGGTTGGCCTAACCCCACCTCTTCGAGGCTTTTTTCGTCCAAGACATCTTCGGTCGCGGTATCGATCAACCGAACCGTGATACGCGAAGCGTCGAGCGGGTCGTCCCCCGGAACCTGGCTAGGCTGATCGACGACCACCGTGACCGGAACCGTATCGTTGATAAACGCGGTGGTCGGCGCTTCGACCCGCGACAGCGTTAAATCCAACGGCAAACGCTCGGCCCCCAGCGGCACGCTGTACACCCGCACCGATTGTTGCTTGAGCTGCGCGAGAAGGTCATCGCCGGTCGCTTCGGGGCTGCGGCCGTCGCTCATGAGCACGATGCCGCTGATCGGCCGACCCGCGCCGCGACGCAGCGCTGCTTCAAGCGCGGTCCGCAACGCCGTCGTCTGATCGCTCGGCTCGCCCAGCGCCGCGAGCCCCGCCTCACCCACCGGCGAGGCCAACTCAAACGCCTGCTGCCCAAACCCCAACCACGCGACCCGCCGATCCCGCCCGAGTTGGTCTTCGCCAAACACCCGCCCCTGGGTTTGCATCGCCTCCCGCAGCGCCGCCTCACGGCTCACGAGGCCCGCGTCGCCCGCCGCCACGTCGGCCACGGTCATCGAGGCGCTGCGATCGACTAACACCAAAAGCACATCTTGCTCCACCGTCTCGTCGGTCCGCACCACCTGAGGCCCCGCCAACAGCACCGCGATGAGAACCAATAGCAAACCCCGCAGCCCCGCCAAACCGACGCGCGCCCACGCCGGCCCCAATAGTCGGCGGTAGCTCCACCATGCGGCGCCCCCGGCCGCGACAACGATCAGCACCCACGCCCACGCCGGCAACGCGAAACGCCAACCCAGGGCGGTCGCCTCGGCGAAGCTCACCTCGTCTAGGCCCAGCCACTGGTCGATCACGTTGGCCTGCGCTGTGGTCGAGAGCAGAACCGCGAGAGAGAAAGAGATTAAAAAAGGCAGCACGGCCGCCGCACGGCCGAATGGGCTAAATCGCCTCAACGCTTTGACCGTCCTCTTGCTTTGGGGTTCTCCGGCTCTGCCGCGCTGTGCCGCGCTGGCGTGGCTGAACCAGCGCGCCATCAGCATCTCGAGCAGCACCAACGCGAGCAACACCCACAGCAATGCCCAACCCAGGTTCGTGCGTTGCGCGGCGGAAACCAGCACGGCCGCGGGTTCATCGGCATTCAAATAGTCCCACGAGCCCAGGCCGTCGAGCCACCCGGCGAGCTGCGCTTCGTCGATCGCCTGCACGTCGCCGGCGTCGGCGGGGACATTGACCGCCAAGCGTTCGCCGGAGGTGATCGTGTCCGCCGCGCTGCTCGGGCCGTAGACACCTGGCTCGACCAACGGAGTCAACGGCCGGCCGTCGCCGACCGCCACCGCCGCGTCGCCGCTGAGCTGTTGCAGCCGCGTCGTGTCGGCCCACGCCCGGCCGAGCGTTGGAGTTTCACCCACGATGATCTCGTTCGCCAAGGTCGCGCTCCCCAACACACCGCGCAGCGCATCGTGCAAGAGCGCCGGGAACACCGGCTTGGTCGGCAGGTTGGTCCACGCCGCGTCTACCGCGACACTCGACAACAACAAACGCCCCTCGCCGACGGGCGCGGCGGCGAGGAAGACTTGATCCGTCGTAGCGCTTTCGCTCCGGGTATCGGTGTCGCGCCGTGTCGCGGGGGTGGCGAGGGTGATCCAGGCCTGCGACGGGTCGGGGGTGTTGAGTGACAGCGTGCGTTCGAGACGCACCGGGCCGAGCAACGCCGACCAGTCGGCCGAGAGGAGTAACAGCGCCGCGGGAGGCCGGGCGTCGGTGTTCAAACGCATCGGAGCGTCGGCCGCCGCTTGGATCAGCGGGTCGGCCTCGTTGAGTTGCCAATCCACGTCCATCGCCGAGCGCATCAGCCCGAACCAGTCTTGCGTGGCTTGGTCGGCATTCGCCGGCGGATACACCCACACCATCCCCCCCGCCCCGGCGAACTCGGCCAAGGCTAACCACCCCGCGTTACTCAATCGCTCGGGACGCAGGACGATCACCGCATCGAGGTTGTCCAGTCGGGCCGCGTCGAGGGTGGTGGGTCCGAGGGTTTGGGTGGCGACGGCGAAGCGTTGGCCGGTCTGCTCGGGGCTGAGCGCGGCCCGGACGAACGCCGCGGGGTTGAGGCCGGGGGCCGCGTTGCCCTCGGGGCCTTCGTCGAGCAGGCCCACGTTGAGCCGCGGCCGGACTTCGACCACCGCCAACCGCCGATCGTCTTCACGCAACGCATTCGCCACCCCCGCCTCACCCACCAACGCCGCCGTCACCGTCCACATCCCCCCCCCGGAAGTGCCCCCGGAAGAATTAGCGTTGCCCGCGCTGGGCGCGGTGGTTTGGTCGGGTAAAGACAACGGCAAGTCGACGCTGAGCGTGGCGGTGGATTGTCCGGCCGACCAGTTCACGTTGCGGCTGATCGCGGGGAGCGTTTCGCCGTTGGGGGAAGTGAGGAACAACTCGAGTTGCCCGGCCGCCGCCGCGGTCGTGCCGTCGAATCGGCGGACGACGACTTCGACCGAAACGCTGGACCCGACGCCGTTGTCGCCTTGACTTCCCATGGAAAGAATGAGCGAGCGGCGGGGGCGGAGGGTTTGGACTTGGAGGTTGCCCGAGCCGACGTCGGGGCGGGTGACCAGGACGGTGGCCCGTTGGCCGAGGGTGGCGAGCTCGGCGGGTGGGGGCTGGTCGAGGTCGTCGGCGCCGCGGGCAAAATCGCTGAGCACCGCGACCACGGGCGGCCGAGGGGATAAGCTCGCCGCGTCGTCGAGGGTCTCGGCGATCTGTTGCAACACGTCGGCCAGCGCCGATCGGCCGTGGCCGGGGGTGAGGTCTTCGAGGGTGTCGCGGAGTTGGCCGTGGTCGAGCGTGGGCGTCGGCGTCGCGGGGTGCGGGGCTTGGGGGGTGGAGGTCAGCCAGAGTTGGACGGTGTCGTTGGGCGAGAGGCCGGCGAGGAGGTCGAGTGCGGTGTCGCGGAGCCGATCGAAACGAACGCCCTCGCCGACGACGGCGCGGGTACTCAAACTATCTTCGAGCACCAGATGCACCGTCCGCCCACCGCCACTTCCGGGTGTCAACCCGCCCCACGCCCCCGACAGTAACGGCCCGGCCAACGCCAACCCCGCGATCACCATGATCGCGCAGCGCGTGAGCAAGAGCAGCCACTTTTCCATCCGAAGTTTTCGTTTTTGTTTCTTAAACGCCAGCCGAAGAAACCGCATCGCCCCCCACTCGGCCCGCGTCCGACGGGTCCGCGACAACAAGTGGATCGCCACCGGAATCGCCACGCACAACACCCCCGCCGCCGCGAGGGCGGGGGCGGTGAACAGGTCGGCGAGTTGGGCGAGGGTAACGGACATCGTTGGAGAAAATTAAACGCCAAGGCGCCAAGACGCCAAGGCGCCAAGGAAGACAGATGGCATCTGTCGCATGAATAATGCAAAACAACCATTTGGCTGAAGATTCGACTCCTGCATGCAAAAACCGGCTTGTTCTTCTTGGCGTCTTGGCGACTCGGCGTCTTGGCGTAGAAATTTCAAAACTAACCCTTTCCAATCAACGCCGACCGCTTCGCCAGAAAGTGACTCAATGGAGGGCCCAGCGCTTCGTCGGTTTTTAGCAGCAGATAGTCGTAGTCAAACTTGCGTGCCACGCGTTCGATGCCGCGGAGGTGGTCTTGGACGATGTCGAGGTAGCTGTCGCGGAGGGCGGCGGGGTCGAGGGGGAGTTTGCCTTCGCCTTCGAGGCCGACGAATTCGCTGGCCTCGCGGAAGTTGAAATCCAGCTCGGCGGGGTCCATCACTTGCAAGATGATCACGTCGTGGTGGCGGTGGTGCAGTCTTGCTAAACCTTTTTCGAGGTGGGCGGGGTCGTCGAAGAGGTCGCTGACCAGGACGACCAATGACCGGCGGGTGAGGCGGGCGACGGTGCGATCGACGATGAGTTCGAGGTCGGTGTGGCCTAAAGCCGAGGGATGGCTATCCCTGGGCTTTGCCTTGGAATCCAACAACTCTTCATTCGTTTCTTTCACCAGTTCAGCGCGGTGCAAAAGTT
Organism: uncultured Phycisphaera sp.; assembly: GCA_964409095.1. Lineage (GTDB taxonomy): Bacteria > Planctomycetota > Phycisphaerae > Phycisphaerales > Phycisphaeraceae > Algisphaera. The sequence continues at coordinate 18,882 of CAYPCC010000003.1, forward strand.
GGGCGATGGTTTTCCAGTGGTTTTGCGCATTGCTCAGCCGTGAGCCGCTGACGATGTCATCGGCAAACAGCGTGAGACTGACGCGGTCTTGTTGGCGTAGGGCGACGTTGGCCATCGCGGCGGCGACGCAGCTGGCATGGTTCCATTTCGTCCAATTGGCGGTCCAACCGGGGCGGTTCGTGGTGAGCGAGGTGTAGCCCATCGAGCCCGAGCAATCCAGGAGGACGACGAGGTCGAGGTTGGTTTCTTGTTGGTACTGCTTGAGGTAGAGCTTGTCGGTTTTGCCGTAGATCTTCCAGTCGAGGAAGCGGGTGTCGTCGCCGGGCGTGTATTGGCGGTGCTGGGCGAACTCGACGGAGATGCCTTGCTGGGGCGAGCGGTGTTGGCCGGACATCAGGCCTTCGACGATGATCCGCGCCTGCAGGTCGATCGTTTTGATCGACGCGAGGGTTTGGGGGTCGAGGTAGTTGGGGGTGGGTTGATCGGGCATCGGATCGGAACCAAGGCATCAACGCCAAGTCGCCAAGACGCCAAGACGCCAAGGAAAAGCAAATAAGACCATGGTTTTGACTGGCCTTCGGGTAAGTTGGCGACCGAGCCAAGAAGAAAACCAGACGCTTGGCTTTGTTCTTCTTGGCGTCTTGGCGACTTGGCGACTTGGCGTCAAAACCTTTGGATCGATCATCGCAGCACACTCGCGGCCTGGGGGTCGCTCGGCCCGGCGACGGTGATGTGATCCAGCAGGCGGTCGATCAAATCATCCGTCGTCACGCCATCGGCCTCGGCGTTGAAGTTGGTGAGGATGCGGTGACGCAGCACCGGCCGGGCCACGCCCGCCACGTCGTCGGGGTGGACGTGCGTGCGGCCGCCGAGCACCGCCTTGGCCTTGGCCGCCAAGATCAAATATTGACTCGCCCGCGGACCCGCGCCCCAGCGCAAATAGTTTTGCATAAAGTCGGGGCGCTCATCGGTTTGTCCCTTGTCGGGCTTGCGCGTCGCACGCACCAGACGCAGGGCGTATTCGATCACGTGGTCCGCCACCGGCACATCCCGCACCATCTCTTGAATCGCGCTGACTTTTTCCGCGGTGAGCACCGGCTGCACGTTGGGCTTCTGCCGGGTCGTGGTCCGGCGGATGATTTCGAGTTCATCCGCTTGCGTCGGATACCCCACGCGGATCATGAACATGAACCGGTCGAGCTGGGCCTCGGGCAGCGGGTAGGTGCCTTCCTGTTCGATGGGGTTTTGGGTGGCGAGGACGAAGAACGGGTCGGGCAGCGGGTGGCGGACGCCGTTGGCGGTGACGTGGTGTTCTTGCATGGCTTCCAAGAGCGCGGCCTGGGTCTTGGGCGGGGTGCGGTTGATTTCGTCGGCGAGGATGAGGTTGGCGAAGACCGGGCCGCGGACGAAGCGCATCTCGCGGTTGCCGGTGGTGCGGTTTTCTTCGATGACCTCGGTGCCGGTGATGTCCGAGGGCATCAGGTCGGGGGTGAACTGGATGCGGTTGAAGTCCAGGCTCAGGCTTTTGGCGATGGTGGAGACGAGCAGGGTCTTGGCGAGTCCGGGGACGCCGACGAGCAGGGCGTGGCCACGGGTGAACAGCGCGAGGAAGACTTGTTCGACGACGTCCTGTTGGCCGACGATCGCTTTGCCGATCTGTTCGGAGAGCGCTGCAGACGCTTGGCGGATCTCGGCAATCAGGGCTTGGGGGTCGGCGGGCGGCGGGACATCGGGCATGCACAACTCCGGGAGAAAAGGGGATACGGGAGTATAGCTGGGCCAAGCGCGAGCTATCATCGCGGGATGCCCGAATTACCCGAAGTCGAAACGGTGTGCCGCACGCTGGCCGCGGCGGTGGTGGACCAGCGGGTCCAAACGGTGCGGGTAACGCGGCGGGATGTGGTGCGGGGTTCCACAACACTCTTGCGCGGCCAGCGGATCGCGCGGGTCCTGCGACACGGCAAACAGCTGGCGATCATCGGGGAGTCCACTTCCGGGGGCGGGGCGTGCGTGTGTGTGCATCTGGGCATGAGCGGGTCGCTGCGGGTGGTCGGGGCGCCGCCGTTCACGCGCACCGCAGCGCCCGTGCCTCGGGACCATGTGCACGTGGTGTGGGAGTTGGAGGGGGGGGCTCAGCTGCGATTCCGCGACCCGCGCCGCTTCGGCGGGGTGTGGGCGTTCGACAGCGAAGCACAGCTCCACGAGACGCGTTGGGACAAGCTCGGCCCCGATGGCCTGCTCATCACCCCCAACCAGCTCCACACGGCCCTGAGCCGGACGCAGCGGGCTCTGAAGGCAGCACTGCTCGACCAGCACCTCGTCGCGGGGCTGGGCAACATCTACGTCGATGAACTCTTGTACGCCACCAAGCTGCACCCCCGGAAGTTGGCCGCGGCGGTGACGAAGGGCGAGAGTGGGCGGCTGGTGCGAGCGATGCGGCGGATTCTGGGCCGGGCGATCGAGGCGGGCGGGTCGACGCTGCGGGACTACGTGGACGCGGCCGGCCAGACAGGCGGCTACCAGACGAGCCATCGGGTGTACGGCCGCGGCGGCGAGCCTTGCTGGGGCTGCGGCCAACCCTTGGACACGATGGTGATCGCGGGACGAACCACCACGGCCTGCGGCGGTTGTCAGTTGTGAGCGATTCTTTCTGGAGAGAGATAGATCAATCTCTCTCTTCCCCCGTAGTAAGCTGCGCCGTAATGTGGAAGAATCGGGGGTTCTAGGTCTAGGTCTTTTATCAGGCTGGATTTACGGGCCACCACAATGCGTGGGTAAGCTGTCGATAGATTCGGCGAGCGAGGCGATTGGGGCGTGGTGAGCGGCGCAGGGGCGTCGGAATCGGGGCATCAGGAGATCCGCTTGGCGGATTCCGGGGGTGTGAGGCTTGGGCATCGGCGCGATGCGCCGGGTTATCCACGGGCAACCCACCGTGATGTGGACAAGCGGTTTAGGGGTATTGAAACATGTTTACACATTTAGCGGATGACGCGAAGCGTCTCGCTTTCGGGGCGCTCGCCAAACCTCGGGACGCTTCGCGTCGCCGGCTAAACGTGGGGAGAACAAATGGATGGTGGGAGCGTTAGGCGATGATCCCGGCGGCGCGGTCGACTTCTTCGAGCAGTTGTTTGATTTGCCCGGGGAACTGGGCCTCGGCCTGGAGGCGGTTTTCGACGACGGCGACCGAGTGCATGACCGTGGTGTGGTCGCGGCCGCCGAAGAAACCGCCGATTTCTTCGAGGCTGAACCGGGTGCGTTCGCGGGCTAGGTACATGCACACCTGCCGGGGCTCGACGATGGACTTGAACCGGCGGGGCGACTGCAGGTCGACGAGTTTGACGTTGTAGTAGCGGGTGACCGCGTCGACGATGTGCTGGAGGGTGGTTTGGTTGGCTTGTGGGGGGGGCGCGGGTTCGCCGAGCGCGTGGCGGGCCATGGCCAGATCGACCAGTCGTTTCTCGACCATCTGCTGGGCTTGCAGGGTTTTGATCGCCCCTTCGAGTTCCCGGGCGTTGGTCTCGCGGACCTTGGCGACGTAGTCGATGACCGCGTCGGGCAACACGAAGCCGCGCATCTTGGCTTTGGCTTTCACGATGGCGACGCGGGTCTCGAAGCTGGGCTTGGTGACGTTGGCGACCAGGCCCCACTGGAACCGCGACACGAGGCGGTCTTCGAGGTGCGGGATTTCGTGCGGCGGGGCGTCGGAGGAGAGCACGATCTGGCGGTTGGACTGGTAGAGCTCGTTGAACGTGTGGAAGAACTCTTCCTGCGAGCGTTCGCGGTTGGCCAGGAAGTGGATGTCGTCGATGACCAGCAGATCGACGTGGCGGTAGTGCGTGCGGAACTCGTCCATCTTGCCGGCTTGGACGCAGGCGATGAACTGGTTCATAAACGCATCGCAGGAGACGTAAAGAATCTGCGTGCGGGGGTTTTGGGTGAGGATGGATTGACAGATGGCTTGCAGGAGGTGGGTCTTGCCTAGGCCGACGCCGCCGTGGATGAACAACGGGTTGTACGCAATGCCCGGCTGATTCGCCACGGCCACGGCCGCGGCATACGCCAACTGGTTGTTGGGCCCGCTGATGAAGTGGTCAAACGAGTTGTCGGGGCTGAGCACCATCGATTCGTTGTCGAAGTCGAAGGCCTTGGTGTTGCGCGGCATCGAGCTGCCGTTGCCGGCCGCGGGGTTGAGCTGGATCGGCGCAGGCTTGGGGGTCGGCGGGGTGTACGACCCGTTGTTCGATGGCGGCGTGGGCGGCAGGTTGGCTTCGAGGTCGGCGATAGTGGGCTCAACCAGTGGAGCGTGGCCGTTGTTTTTCGCCGGGTCGTGATTTGAACCGGCCGCATCGGCGTGATCGGCCGCGTCGGCGGATGACGCGGGATCACAGACGAAGCGGGCCGCGACGAGTTGACCGGTCACGGCCTGGGCGGCCTCGGTGAACGGCTCGACGCAGCGCTTCTGCAGATAGTTTTGCTGCACCGCGGTGGCGGTGTGGATTTCCAAGAGGCCGTTGTTGAGTTGGCCCGGCGAGAGGTCGTCGTAAAACCATTGACGACAGATCGGGGCGTGGCGTTCCTGAAGAACGCCGAGCACCGCTTGCCATTGAGTCGTATCGAATTGGGGCATGGCGTGGCCGTCGTCCGAGCAGCCCACGGGAACGCGGATCAAGATCCGGTTCGCACCTGAGCGCTTAAAGTTATTTTAATAACAATCCATCCAACCAAACACAAGGCGACGCAGCGCGGTACACGGGAGCCCACCAAGACGGCCGTGACCCGAAACAAAAAGCGCTGCTCGCTTACGTCAGCTTTCTGACGCGGCGGCCAAACGTACCGCGCCGCGCGTCGCGGTGTCAATCCGTTTTTTAACGTAACCGCGTTGGCGTTGCGCCACGCATGTTTCGCGTGGCCGTGCGCTCGCGCCGCCGCGCATCGCGCCCCAAAAACCAAGCGTGCACGCGGTCAGTTGGCGTGAGGTTTTGGAGCGCGTCGCGCGGGATTCGTCTTGGGCGAGCACGCGGGTTGGGGTATGGTGTGTGTAGGTGAGGAAGGGGTCAGGTGAACCACATGGGGTCAGCGATCAAAACTCGGTGTTGGGCGGTACGCGTGGTTTTTCCCGGTGTTTCAGGGGAAAAACCGTGGGTACAGGCGCTCCGCGAATCGCCGATCACGCTGGGGCGATCATCGAAAACACCATTGCATCTCGATGACCCGGCCGTCTCCCGGCAACACGCCACGCTCACCGCCGAACCCGAGGTCACTTCACCTATAGCGTGGAGGTTGAACGATTTAAACAGCCGCAACGGCACACGGGTTAACGGCGAAGCGGTGCGTGAAACGGTGTTGCATGAAGGCGACAGCCTCGAAGTCGGGCCGTACGTGTTGACGCTTGGTGTGCTCGATGCAAATGGTGATTGGCCGCCGGACACGACCGCGGACGCGTACCAAGCGCACCGCTCCTCGGCCACCACCCCGTCCCTCACGGTCCTCGACGACCACACCGCGAACCTCAGCCGACTCGGCCACTTGGGTCGGCCCAAGGTCGATGCGCAGCAGCTGCGCGCGGTCCAAGCGCTAGGCCGTGACTTGCTCGAACTCGAAGACCTCAACGCCCGTCGGCAACGGCTGTGCGCGTTCATGGTCGAGCCGGGGATGCAGGGTCGACACGCCGCGGTCTTGCGCCTCGTCACGCACCCAACCCATGCGGGTTGGACCAAGCCAACCATGGTGACTGATCCCGTATCTTGTGTCTCGGCCGACCAAGACGTCTACATCTCGCGGAGCCTGCTCGACGCGGTGATCGAATCGGGCGAAGCGGTCATGGCGACCCGCAGCGGGTTGGAAATAGATGGACGGTCGGATGCGGACGCGCCGGTGGTGGCATTATCCATCGCGCCTGAGACGCAGCAGGCGTCGGTGATCGGCTGCCCGCTGCCTCCGGAAGACGCGGAGTTGCAGGGTGGGGCGTGGCCGCGCAAAACCGCCAAGGTGATGGACGTGTTATATGCCGTGTTGCCCGATCGCTGCGGGACGGGGGAATGGCTTGCGCTCTCGGCGTTGGCGGTGGAGCAGTACGACCTAGTCGAGCGGGCCTGGCGGGCCCGGGCGGCGGCCGAGTCGCAGGCCAAGACGCAGGTGATGCTCGACCGGGCGCGGAAGGTGCAGTTGGCGTTGGTACCCGCCTCGCCGGTGGTTGAGGGGTTGGAGTTGGCGCTGCATTTTGAGCCTTGTTTGAGTGTGGGCGGGGATTATGTGGATGTGGTGACGCTGCCGGACGGCCGAACGCTGCTGTTGGTGATGGATGTCTGCGGCAAGGGCATGGCGGCGGCGCTGATCAGTTCCAGTCTGCACACCTTCATCCACGCCCGGATGTCCACGACTTCGAGTGTGGTGGAGTTGATGAACGCATTGAACCTGTACCTCTGCGACACGATGGACGAGAGCACATTTGTGACGGGCATCGCAGTCGCGCTCGACCCGCAGACCGGCGAAGCCGAGTGCGTCAACGCCGGCCACCCCCCCGCCGTGCTCGTGTCGGCGTCTGCCGTTACGGGAAAGTCCCAAGCCGTCACCTACTCGGATCACAGCGACAATCTCCCTTTGGGCCTGATGACCGAGCCGATGGTCGGCCACACGTTTTTCCTCGCGCCCAACGCGGTGCTCGCGCTCTACAGCGACGGCCTCACCGAGATCGCCGCCGACGGCCACTGGATCGGCCACGAAGGCCTAGCCGACCAACTCGCCGGCGCGATGCGGGACAATGCAGAAGCGACCCTGCCCGCGGTGCGTGATACGCTCAACGCCCGGCTGTCCGCGATCCAGGCCGGCTCGCCGCCGGACGACGATATGACGTTTTTACTGGCCCGCCGCGCATGACCCAAGCCCGCGTGGCGAATCGAATTTCAGAACCTCGGCCAACACCGCCCTGCCCCGAATCAAGACGACCGTTAAAAACCGGAGACCCCGTCATGGCATCCTCCCACCTTTCCCGCATCACGCCCCACCGCGACGCGTTCACGCTGATCGAACTCCTCGTCGTCATCAGCATCATCGCCCTGCTCATCGGCATCCTGCTACCGGCGCTGGGCAGCGCCCGACGTACGGCCCGCGACATGGTCTGCGCTAACAACCTTAAGTCCATCATGCTTGCCATCACGACCTACGCCACCGACCACGGCGAGATGCCCCGCGGCCTGACCGACCCGGCCGACCAGCCGACCGCCCGTCCCGCCAGTTTTTACGGCTTGGCACAAAACCCCTACGCACTGCCGGGCGCGGACAACGATATCGGCATCGCGCTGTATCGCCTGCTCCGCGAAGACTATGTGACCACGCCCGAGGTGTTTGTGTCTGCCGGGCTAGATAATCACACGCCCGATGCGTTCGTCAACACCGGCGACAAAACCGGACAGATCACCTTCAGCCAAGTGTCGAGCAATTTCGACGATCCGCAAAACCTCAGTTACGGGATGCACAACGTCTACTACGGCGATGACTTTGGGTCGGGCGTCGGCGCGTACACCCTCACCCCCGATCGGATCGAGTACGGCTCAGACTTCGCCATGGTCGCCGACCGCGGGCCGGCCTGCTGCGGAAGTCCGGACAACGACTTGTCGGGCAACAGCGAAGCGGGCCGTAGCAACATCCACCTCGACGGCGACCGCGAACGCGGCCAACACATCGCCTTTGCCGATGGCCACGCGACCTTCGCCGATGAACAAAACGTCGGCCCGCTCCGTGCTTCGGGTAGCCGCGACAATATATTCTTCGCCGACGGCTTGTTCGGCGGCGTGCCCGGCGATGTCAAAGACGTCGCCATCGTGCAATTTCTTTCGGCCAACCGTTAACCCTTAACGATCCGCTTCGTCGGCGGGTCGCGCCGCGTACCGCAGCGTCAACGGCTCGAGGCCGCGGACCACCGACACGGTTGACCCAATGGTCGTGAGGGGTTGGAGTTGGAGCGAAGCGTCAGCCGCCTCGACACGGTAGTTGCCTTCGGGCACCACCGAGGTCGCCGGCGGGGTGACATAGATTTTCGGGGCGTCGGGCTGATCGACGTTAGTCAACACCAGTTCAGTGCCGGCGGGATCGCTCACGAACGTCAGTGTGCGGAACTTGGGTAGCAGGACCAGTTCGCCGCGCGCATCGTTGGACGCCTCGCCCCATGCCACGGTGATATGACGGGTGATCGGGGCATAGGGCAGGGATTCGTGAATGATTTCCAGGACGTGGTCGCCGCGCGGTAACTCGACCACGCAGGGCGTCACGCCGCATTTGCGCTGGGGTACGCCGTTAAGCACGACGAGTGCGCCTTGCGGCGAGGTGTTGATGTTTAGGAGGGCTTTCTGGGTGTAACGCTGATACGCCATGGTGGAGGAAGTGACGCCCGCGATGGCGAGCAGCGCCGCGACTGCGATGAGAGGCTTGCGGTGTTTGGCGATGCGCTTGCGCACCAAGTAACTCACCGACGCGGGGCGGGCGTTGAGCGGGTTGTCGTTCAAATAGTTGTCGAGGTCCGCGGCCAAGGCCCCGGCGTTGTCGTAGCGGCGCTCGGGGTCTTTTTCGAGCGCTTTGAGCAAGAGGGTTTCGAGTTCGCGGTCGATGAGTTTGGACGCATCCGCGCTGGCGGCGCGGGGGCGGATGACGTCGTCTTCGCTGATGTGGCGGAGGAGGTTGGCGAAGGAGACTTGCGTGTTGTGGGGGTATCGGCCGGTGAGCAGGCGGTAGAGGATGACGCCCAAGGCGTAGACGTCGGTGCGGGTGTCGATGGCGTCGGTGCGGCCGGCGGCCTGTTCGGGAGACATGTACGCGGGGGTGCCGGCGATTTGGCCGGCGTGGCTGAGGGTGACTTGGCCGTCTTCGGGGGTGAGGGTTTTGGCGAGGCCGAAGTCGACGATTTTGGGGGTCGGACGATCCTCGTGCGTGCTGGAAGATTGAGAGAGATGCGAGGCGGTTTTACGATTGGTGCGTTTAGCCAAGCTCGGGTTCGACTTCGCGTCCTTCGCGTCTTCGCGGTTGGCCGTAGCGTCCAACACCAAAATGTTGGAGGGTTTGAGGTCGCGGTGGATGACGCCGCGTTGGTGGGCGTGTTGTACGCCGAGGCAGACATCGCGCATGAGGGCGAGGATGGCGTTGGGTTTGAGGCCGTGCATGCGGACGTGGGTTTCGAGGTCGGTGCCGGGGACGAGTTCCATGGCGTAGTAGATCACCCCCGCGTTGCCAGATACGGAGTGAGCATTTCCGGGGGCATTTCCGGGGGCACTTCCGGGGGCGGGGGCGGTGGTGGAGTCGTAGACCCGGGCGATGAAGGGGTGTTCGAGTCGTGCGGCGAGTTCGACTTCGCGTTGGAAGCGGAGTCGGGCGGTGCCGCTGCCGAAGGCGGCGGCGGAGAGGAGCTTGAGCGCGACCTCGCGGCGGGTGGCGAGTTGGACGGCTTTTCACACGACACCCATGCCGCCCTCGCCGAGCTTGTGCAAGAAGTGATAGCCGGGCACAACGGGCGCATCGTCGGGCGGCGGGGGCAGGGACGGAAGCGAGCTGTGCGACTTGGGTTGAGAGGCGGACTGATCGACGGTGTCGTCGGCGTCGGACATCTCGGGCCGTGGAGGTGAGTTCGGGGGGGAGTTCCGGGGGTTGGGGTCGCGGGTGACGCTGAGGTCTTCGTCCGCTCGCACATCGGGGGGATCGGCTTCGCTCATGCTCGGCCCCCTTGCGCGTGGTCGTAGGCTTGGCTGAACAACGGCTTGAGCGCCGGGTCGAGCCAGGGCAGTTGCAGCGCCCAGTCGAGGCCGACGCGGAAGGCTTCGTCATCGAGGCGGGTGATGGGCTGGTCTTGGTGATGCATACGGGCGGCGGCGAGCGCGGCGTAATACAGAACGGTGGCCACGTCGCGGGGCAGTTCGCTGTCGTCCTCGCGGCCGCCGGCCTTCGCTTGATCTTTGACTTGGCGCAGGCGGGCGAGCGGGGGGTGATCGCGGGTGAACAGATCGAGATGAGGGCGGGAAGCGTAGCCGTCGTTTTGGGCGGCGGGCGATGGGCCCAGGGGTTGGTGGAGTTGGTGGCGGAGCATCGCGGCGAGGTCGTCGCGGGACCAAGGCATCGGCGTGTCGGCTTGCCCGAGGTTGAACAACTCGGCTAAAGCGGTCGGGTCCGAGGGGCGGGGATACGGATCGGGTTGTTCGCTCATAGGGATGAACCTTGGAGGTGATTTGGTTTTCCCCTGCGGGCGCAAGCCCGCACGCCGAAGGGGGTCGATTGCGGAGCGCGAGGGCGTCAGCGGCGGTGATTACGCGCTGCCTTGGCGGGCGAGGATGTGCATGAGGTCGTCCATCTCGTTTTGGATTTGTGTGTCGTCGTCCCCGGCGTAGTCGGCGATGACGCTGCGCAACACGCGGGCAAACATGCGCTTGCCGGTGATGAGCAGGTTCGCGGCCTGGGCGGGGGTGTTGATGTGGTATCGCTCGACGAGCGTGTCGTAGCTGGGCGGCTCGATCCGTTCGAGGGTTGGTTGCAAGAGGCGGTCGTGGAACACCCCCCACACGTCGGGGCGTTTGGACGTGTCGCATTCGGTCTTCATGCGGGCGAGGGCTTGATCCATAAGCGTGCGACTCCACTCAACCTCAAACACATCCCCCCCGCCCCCGGAATGATCTGCGGATTTGGGGTCAACCACGGGAGCGCCGAGGGCTTCGAGAGACGATACGCGGCCGCCGCCGCGCTTCTGCGCCGCCGCCGCGCGGAAATCGCTGACGAGGTAGCGGTCCAGCGCGGTGAGCAAGAGCGTGCGGAATATGCCGCGGTTGGCGTCGGCTTTGCCGACGAGGCCTTTCTCCAAGACCTTCTCGACGATGAACCCCTGCACGATGTCCTCGGCGTGTTCGGGCTTCAGACGTTTACGGCGGACCAGGTGGCTGACCATCGCCGGGGCGTATTGCTGCAACAGCTTGTCGAGCGCCGCGGTGCGGACGACGGTGCGTTCGTGGTCGGCCTCGCGGACGAGGGACCAGATCGTGGTCGGGAAGTGTTGGCTGCTCATGCTGGCTTGACCCCAAATGGATAAACCCACCGATGATCAGTTTAAAGGCGGTCGGCCCCGGGTCATTGACCCGGGCCTAAATTGGCGAAAGGTTATTCGCGCTCGGCGCGGCGGCGTTCGAGCAGTTTTTTAGCGGCCTCACGCATATCGTCGGCCGAGTCAGTTTCGTCGACGATTTCGACGCCCAGCAACGTCTCGACGCAGTCTTCGAGGGTGACCAGGCCCGCGGTGCCGCCGAACTGGTCTTGAACGAGGAACATGTGCTGCTGCTCGGTGATGAAGCGGTCGAGGGTGTCGGCGACGGTGTCGGCTTCGCTGACGGTTTGCAAGGGCGTGTCGATGAGGTCCAGCGGCTGATCGCCGCGGTCTTCGTTGCGGGCTTGGTGGATGGCGTGGCGGGTGATGTGGCCGACGATATCGTCGACGCTGTCGCCTTGGATGGGGATGCGGGTGAAGCGGAGTCGGCCGTGTTGCTCGATGACTTGGTCGGCGGTCATGGTGCGTGGGAGGGAAAACATGACGGGCCGGGGGGTCATGATGTCTTCGACGGTGATGTGGGTGAGTCGGAAGAGGTTACGGATGATGCGGGTTTCGCGGGGGTCCAGCACGCCGGCGTCGTGGCCGAGCTCGGCGGTGATGGCGACCTCGTCGCGGGTGACGGCCACGCCGTGTCCGCCGCCGAGCATGCCCGAGATCCACTGCAGGGGGATAAGCAGCGGCAGCGTCAGCCAGATCATGCCTTGGATGGCGTAGGCGGTGAACGTGGCGAGGGGTTTGGCTTTCGCCGCGCCGAGGGACTTGGGGATGATCTCGCTGAAGACGAGGATGAGCAGGGTGACGATAACGCTGCCGATGGCCACCGCCCCGCTGCCCCAGATGACTAGGACTTGTGCCCCGACGCCGGCGGCGCCGAAGGTGTGGGCGACGGTGTTGAGGGTGAGGATCGCCGCGAGCGGGCGGTCGACGTGGGTCTTCATGTGTTTGAGGCGTGCGCCGCCACGGCGGTTTTCCTTGGCCATGATCTCGACGTGTGAGGTCGGCACGGACAGGAGGCCGGCTTCGAGCAGCGAACAGAGAAACGACACGCCGATGGCCAGCGCGAGGTAGATGCCCAAGAGGGTGAGGTTGGCGGCGGTAGGCCCTTCGCCGGCGACGGCGGGGCCGGACGCGACAGACGCAGCGGCAAGCAGCAAGGTCATGATAAGAGTTTACGCGGCGGCGACGAAACGTGGATCAAACCGCGTCGCGGTCGAGGGCCATCTCGTGGGCTTCGTGGTAGCGTCGGCCGAGGTTGTGCCAATCGAAGTGTTCGCTGAAGGATTCGACGGTGTTGCGTAGGCCGATGCGTTCGCGGCGGGAGAGTTGGCAGAAGCTGAACATGCTTTCGCAGAGGTCGTGGGACGCGCCGTTGAAGTCGGCGTTGCGTCGCTTGATGATGGCGACGCCTTGGTCATCGTGGCCGGGCATGACGTTGGCGAGGTACGAGCCGAAGCCCGAGAGGTCGCTGGTCACGGCGGGGACGCCCAGCGCGATCGACTCGAGGGGCGTGTAGCCCCAGGGTTCGTAGTAGCTGGGGAAGACGCCCAGGTGTGTGCCGCGGACGAACTGTTCGTATTCCATGCCGAACAGCGGATTGGTCGAGTTGATGAAGTCGGGGTGGAAGACGACTTTGACGCGGTCGGTCGGGGCGTTGAAGAGGTGGCACTGGCGTAGCTGATTGAGCACCGAGTCGTTGGCGTCGTCTTTCATGTCGTGGGTGACGATCGGCGGGAGGCCGTCGCGTTTCCAAGATTGGATCGAGCGGCGGAGGCGCAAGCGCCAGTAGTCATCGACGAGGGTGTTGAGGTCGGGGATGTGGCCGGACGCGGCGTTATCGAAGAGTTGCTGGCCGATCTTTTCCTTGATGGCGTCGGCGGCGGTGCGGAACTCTTCGAGCATGGCCCGGCTTTCGAGGGCGGCGACATTGATCGAGTGGACCGGGGCTTTGGTGATGATGAAGAAGACGACGTTGACCGGGGTCTCGGCGGCCTTGAGTCGGTGGTTGAGCCGGGCGAGCGCTTCGATGGTGACGTCCATGCCTTTGTTGCGGTATTCGTAGCGGCCGGAGGTGAACATGTAGAGCGTCTGGTCGAGGTCGAAGTGGTAGCTGGGGAAGAAGTGCCCCATGGTGAATTCGTGGATCTGTTTTTTGTAGCGTTCGTGGAGGTTTTGGAACTCGTGGATCGCGGCAAAGCGTTCGATGTTCAGGCCGTTGGGCAACAGGATGTCGGGCGTCCGGCCGAGCAGGTGGGTGCATTCGCTGGCGGTGACGTCGGAGACGGTGGTGAAGACGTGGCTGCCGTGGGCGGCGGCGCGTTCGATGCCGTGCTGGGCTTCGATGTTGAAATGCTTGGCTTCTTCGCTGGCGTTGAAGAACGACAGGTGGTCGTAGAACACCGGGGTGTGCATCGCCAGGTATCGGCCCAATAGCGTCGCGTGGGTCGTGAAGACGATCGACCCGGGCCACTGCTCTTTACGCAGCATCGGCACGGCCGCGCCGGCCATCCACTCGTGAAAGTGCGCCACGATCCGCCGACGGTGCGATTCTTTAGCGCCCAGCATGGATAAGAGCAACCGCGCCGATTCGCCGAACGCCAAAACGTCATCGACGAGCGCATCATTGTTGGGCGTCGGTATGCCGTGGTCCGCCCAAAGGCGGTACTTGATGTCGTTGAGGTAACGGTGGGTGTCTTCGATGTGCAAGAGCACGATGTGCGGCCGACCCGAGACCAGCCAGCGCCCGTATTCGGCGCGGTAGCCTATCTCGTTCATCTGCTTCACCGCTTGACCCACCGGCCCGACCAGGGGCGACGGCTCAAACTCGATCGGCGCGCTCTTTTCGTTGTACGGCCCGACCAGACAATACCGACTGCCCCACCGGCTCACCATCGACGGCACCTTGCTACGCAGCACCGTGTAAATCCCGCCCACCTGGTTGCACGCCTCCCACGCGATCTCCAGCAGCATCGGGTCGGCCCGACGGCCGCGGCGCGAGGGCTTGGTCAGCAGATCGTCAGAGTCCGCATCGTGGAAGTCGAGAGCGTCGGGGTCGGTTGGGTTCATCATCGGTTATCAGACGGCAGCAGGTCGGCGAAACACCATAAGACGGGAGGCGTATCCTAATCCACCCCGCGGCCGGTCACAGCCTAGGATGCCCAAGACCCCCCAAGATTTGTTCCTTCTCTTGATCGGCCGCCCCATGCCCGACACTGAAAGTTTCATCCAGACCCTCGAACGCGGACCTTTGCACGAGCTCACCGCCCTGCTCGACGCCGAACCCCGGCGGATGAACACGTTTCTGTCCCAGCCCGCGGCCCACGGCCCCGAGCAGTGGATGCCCATGCACCACGCCGCCCAAGCCGGCCACCTCGCGGCGGTAGAAGCGTTATTGGCACGCGGCGTCCATCCGGATTGCCGGACGCGGTTTGCTACGCCGATGCACGCCCGACAAACCCCGCTGCACCTCGCCGCGGCGAAGGGTCAGGTTGCGGTCGTGAAGCGCTTGCTCGAAGCCGGGGCCGAGGTCGAGGTGCGCGACGCCCAGCAACGCTCGCCGTTGTGGCTCGCCGCTCGCCACCACCACGCGGTCGTGGCCACGATGCTGATTCGCCGCGGCGCGGCCCTCGAAGCGCGCGATGCCCAGCAACGCACCCCGCTCCACGCCGCGCTGTTGCTCGCCGTTTCACCCAAGCCCACCCACGACTTATTCACAGAGCGTCGCTTAGATTTCCACGTTGGCTCGGGCACTTCAGTGTCTGTGTCCGACAACCTCGAATCGCCCCCCACGTTCGACCCCGCGGCGGCGCTGGCCCTGCTCGACGCCGGGGCCGATCCCAACGCCACCTGTCCCAAAGAGCCCGCGGGGTTCACGCCGCTGCACCGCTGCGTCACCTTGGGCGAAGCCGCGTTCGCCGTGGCTCAACAACTGCTTGACCGCCACGCCGACCCCGCCGCCGCCGATCCCCGTCACAGCCACACGCCCCTCGACCTGGCCAAACAACTCGGCCTCGAGGCGTATGTCCAACTCTTCACCGTATGAGTCCGCCAAATGATTTTGTCCCGGGTCACTGACCCGGGGCCGCCGTCGCTCACCCCACCAACCCTTCCATCGCGTCATCCAACCGCCCCGCTGCGTGCTCCCACCGGTGCCGGTCGACCACGCCCGGCAGGTTTTCCGCATTCATGAGCGTGCGGTTTGCATCCAATTCCATCAGCCGTGCCACTAAGCCGTCGGGAGTGCCGTCGTAAAAAAACCGTTCGTCTTCGCCGAACACCTCGGGATAAGCAAGGCGGCGCGGCAACACCGGGAAGCAGCCGGCCATCACCGCCTCGACCACTGCGATCCCGAAAAACTCGTGCCGCGCGGTCGAAACCACCACGTCTGCTTCGCGCAGCGCTGCCTCGTATTCTTCTCGGGTGTCTTGAAAACCCCAGCGCACGATCTCGACCGCAAAACGCTTGTTCGCCGCCGCAAAACAGTCGGGCACTTGCTCGAACGATTCGCCGAGCACGCTCAACTTAAACCGCACCCCGCGTTTTTTGAGTTTCTTGAGCGCCGCGAAAAACGCATCCGGGTCCTTGTCGTGTTCCCATCGGCCGACCCAAAGGATGTGCAATGGTCCGCCAGACGTTTTCGCCAAACGTGATGTTTTGTCTACGCTTTTCCCTAGAGATACCCCCGGCGACAACACCCCCGACGCGCCCGCAACCATCGCCGGCACATGATCCATCTCCCGCCCCGGCATCTTCATCAGCAGCTTCCGTGCGGCGTTCAAAAACGAATCGCGCTGATACGCCGAGTTCCACGCGATCACCCCGCGTCTTCCGGGGGCGGGGGCGGGGGAACGCTGGATCGCCGCCATCGCCGAGGTCAGATGCGTGATTGCGAAATGCTGGTCTCTCGTGTCGTCCATCCGCGTCGGGTACGTCAACTGATTTTCGTGGAAGTACACCATCGCGGGCAAGTCCCGAAACCGCGCATCGCACAACCCGTAAAACGCCGCCAAGTCCAACATCGAGGTGCACCAGATCGCATCGAACCCCCCGGGAATTTCGTTCTCCGCCGCTTGCGGCTTAGCGCGGAGTACATCCGCCAACGTCGCCGCCCCGTGTCGCATCCGCCACTTCCAATGATGCCCCGGCAACGTCAACACCTCAAACGTGTGTCGGGAGTGCGCGGTCCACCCCTCAAGAAACGCCGCGTGGCTGCCGGCGTGATACGGGTTCAGAGCAAGGATGCGCATGCCACAAGATAGCCGGGGAAACCGAAACCGCCGATTCCGCCGATTTCACCGATGAAAAATCCAAACCCCTCATTTCAAGATCAGCACGAGATCACCTCAACCATCCCAATTTTAAATCTGCGTTGATCTGCGAAATCTGCGGTTACTGCCTTGGCCCGACTGCGAGAACATCACCCAAAATACCCCGGCGCGTTCCCCGGCTTCCACTTGATGTTGCACCCGATCGACGGCCACTGCTCCCCCGGAATCGGCTCGCCCGCCAGCAACGCATCCAGCGCCGCCCGCAGGTCTTCGCCGTTGGCCGCGCCGTTGCGGTCGTCGTAGTTCCCGCTGCTGATCCGGTGCGGCCGCGTGCGGTCGAGCTGCCCGCGATAGACCAACTTGTGGTCGCCATCAAACAGGAAAAAGTCCGGCGTACACGCCGCGGTATACGCCTTCGCCACCGACTGGTCCGCATCAAACAGATAAGGAAACGTATACCCCCGCTTCAATTTTTCCTCGGCCATCTTGTCCGGCGCATCTTCGGGATAGTTCGCCACATCATTCGACTGAATCGCCACCATCCCCACCTGATCGCCAAAGTCCTCGGCTAACCGCACCAATTCCGGCGCAACGTGATGCACAAACGGGCAATGGTTACAAATAAACATCACCAACACCGGCCCCCCCCGGAAGTCCGCAAGCGACACCGCCGAACCCTCGGTGTCGGTCAAAGAAAAGTCGGGCGCGGGTGTCCCCAGCGCAAGCATCGTTGAGGGGGTTTGGGCCATGGCTATGTCTCCGTGGAGTTGGACATATTTTTGGAAAACACGCCTCATCATAACGAAGCGGGGCTTACGCCACGGGGTCGTGATACGATCACAGGAAACGGATTCGTATTTCACGGAGAACGACCTTGCCCTCGATCTGGGAACCTTTATTTGGAATCATTGTCTTGCTCGCGTTGGCGATGACGCTGGGGTCGATCGCGGAGCGGCTGAAGCAGTCGGCGATCGTGGGGTTTATGCTCGCGGGACTGCTTTTGGGGCCGAACGTGCTGGGGCGGGTGCTGCGGTGGTGGCAGGCGGCGGAGGATCAGGGGGTGTTGCCGGGCCTTGCGGGGGGGAACGAGGCGATGCCGCAGATCCCGGCGATGCTGCGGACGATGATCGAGCCGGCGCAGATCACGGCGATCGCGGACATCGGCGTGACGCTGCTGATGTTCACCATCGGGCTGGAGTTTTCGTGGTCGAGGCTCAAACGCTTGGGCATGACCGCGATCGCCACCGGCGTGATGCAGATCCTGGTGACGATGACGGTGGTCGCGGGGATCGCCATGCTGTTTGGGTTGTCGCTGGCGGCGGGGATCGCGCTGGGGGGGATTTTTGCGCTGAGTTCGACGGGCGTGGTGATGCCGACGTTGGCGCGGCGGTCCGAGGTCGACTCGGTTCACGGCCGATTTGCGCTGGGCATCTTGCTGGTGCAGGACATCGCGGTGATCCCGCTGGTGTTGGTGATCGCGGCGCTGGGCGGCACGGGGACGGTCGGGCAGGTCATGCTGCAAACCGCGGGGCAGTTCGGCGTGGTGGCGGGGTTTATCTTGTTTTGCGTGTTGTTTGTGAAGGTGATCGTGCCGCGGGTCGTGGCGTTTAACGCGCCGACGGGCAACCGGGAAGTGACGGTGTTGTTTGCGATCGTGCTGTCGCTGGGGGCGGCGTGGGGGGCGAACAAACTGGGGCTGTCGCCGGCACTGGGGGCGTTTATCGCGGCGATTTTCCTGGGCGAGTCGGCGATCGCGCCGCGGCTGCGGGGGGATGTCGGGCCGCTGAAAACGATTTTCGTGACGCTGTTCTTCGCGTCGATCGGGATGCTGGGCGATCCGGTGTGGATCGTGCAGAACTTGGGGAAGGTGGCGATCGCGTTGGCGATGTTGCTGCTGGTGAAGCCGACGGTGATCTGGATGGTGGGCCGGACGTTTCGGTTGGCCCACCGCCACGCGATCGCGGCGGGGGTGTGTATGGGGCAGGTCGGGGTGTTTAGCTTTGTGTTGGCGCGTTTGGCACAGGACGGCGGCGTGATCGAGGCGGAGATGTTCTCGCTGGTGGTGAGTATCACGATCTTGACGTTGTTTTTGACGCCGTACTTGGTGGCGTTTGCTCCCACGGCCGGGGCGAAGGGCGAGCGGCAACTCCGCAAGTGGGGCTTGGCGAAGCTGGGCGGCCCGGCGGATGGGTCGATCGGCCGGGAGCTGGCGAGCCATATCGTGGTGGTGGGTTTCGGCCCTGCGGGCCGGGCGGTGGCGAACCGGATGGTGCAGTCGGGCTCGACGGTGGTAGTGGTGGACCTCAACCCGACATCGATCAAGGCGGCCCGGGATGCGGGGATGCGGGGCGTGTTGGGCGATGCGTCGTCGCCGGAGCTGTTGAAACAGGTCAACATCCACTCGGCCGAGGCGCTGGTGATCACGCTGCCCGACCACTACCTCGCGATGGCGGTGATCGTCGAGGCCCGGGAGCTGGCCCCGAAGTTGCAGATTATTTGTCGATCGCGGTACCACCGCTACGTCGATCTCTTGAGTGCCACCGGGGCCAACGTCGTGGTCGACGAAGAAGCCCACGTCGGCGACCGGCTCAGCGAAACGCTGCGTCTGAAAGTCAGCACGGACAGCGAGCAGGATCACGCGGTGATTAAAGAGGATGAGGCGAAGCCGGTGACGGCCACGGCCTAAGGGCGGTTGTGGCTCGGCTGTTTAATCAGATACTCAAGATTGGCCTGGTTTAACGAAGCGAGCAGTTCGAGGAACCTCGGGGGTATCTGCGTCGTATCCAAAACTGATCCTGCGTTGGAGTTCGAGATAGCAGAGCCGTTGTTGGGGCGTGTGATCGATCCAATCCAGATAAGCCGGGGGCTCTTGACCTACAGGAAAGCTGGTCCACTTGGGCTCAATCGGTTTGGCGAGTTCCGGGAAGTCATTTTCTAACTTCGACATAGCTTAAGTATCGGGATCATTGGTTACGAAGTCCAACACTTTTCACTTTCATCGATCAAATCACGTCCGGCTTAAAAATGGATCATCCGCCCATCAGTTCCTAGTGCCGCCTCGTGGACGGCTTCGGACATGGTGGGGTGGGCGTGGATGGTGTTGATGAGTTCTTCGGCGGTGGCTTCGAGACGGATGGCGAGGCCCATCTCGGCGACGAGTTCGGTGACGCCTTCGCCGATCATGTGGGCGCCGAGGATTTCGCCGTGTTTTTTGCCGGTGATGAGTTTGACGAAGCCGTCGGTTTCGCCGAGGGCCTGGGCTTTGCCCGAGGCGGCGAAGGGGAAGGTGCCGACATTGATCTCGATGTTTTGTGCTTTGCAGGCTTGTTCGGTGAGGCCGATGCTGGCGACTTGGGGGTTGCAGTAGGTGCAGCCGGGGATTGAGCCGTAGTCGACGTCGGGGGCGTCGTGGCCACCCTCCGGGGGGTACATGCGTTCGACGCAGAGGATGGCTTCTTCGGAGGCGACGTGGGCGAGCCAGGGCGGGCCGATGACGTCGCCCACGGCGTAGATGCCGGGGACGGAGGTTTGGTAGTCGGCGCCGGTTTTTTTGTAGTCGACTTTGATGTGGCCTTTGAAGAGTTCGATGCCGAGTTGGTCCTCGAAGAGGCCGTCGAATCGGCCGCGGACGCCGATGGCGACGAGGACTTTGTCCGCCTCGATTTCCTGAGTTTTGGAGTCGTCATCCGCTTTGGCGATGACGGCCTTGATGCCGGTTTTGGTTTTCTCGATGGACTTGGTGACGTGGCCGGTGAGGATGTTGATGCCTTGTTTTTTGAAGGCTTTCTCGGCGGCTTTGGAGACGTCGTGGTCTTCGACGGGCAGGACGCGGTCGAGCATCTCAACGACGGTGACTTGCGTGCCGAAGGCGTTGTAGAAGTAGGCGAACTCCATGCCGATGGCACCAGAGCCGACGACCAGCAGTTTTTCGGGCTTTTGGGGGAGGCTCATCGCTTCTTTGGAGGTAATGATTTTCTCGCCGTCGAACGGCGCCCCCGGAAGTGCGCGCGGCGCGGCTCCCGTGCAAATAAGAATCTTGTCGGCGGTGATGACCTGCTTGGGCTTGCTCTTGAAGCGGACCTCGGCGGGCATGTCCTGATCGATGGCGGGGCGTTTGGGGTCGAGGGCGGTGTCGACATCCGCATGGTCATAAATCGACACTTTTCCGGGGGTGGGGATGAAGGCGTGGCCGTCGAAGTGGGTGATCTTGTTCTTTTTAAAGAGGAAGTTGATCCCCTTGCTGAGGTTGCCGGCGACGCTGCGGGATCGGCCGATGATTTTATCCCAGTCGTAGGACAGGCCCTCGACTTTGATGCCGAAGGTTTCGCCTTCGTGCTGGATTTTGGAGTACATCTCGGCCCCGGCGATGAGGGCTTTGGTGGGGATGCAGCCCCAGTTGAGGCAGACGCCGCCGAGCTTGTCGCGTTCGACGCAGGCGACGGACTTGC
This sequence comes from uncultured Phycisphaera sp., assembly GCA_964409095.1. Taxonomy (GTDB): domain Bacteria; phylum Planctomycetota; class Phycisphaerae; order Phycisphaerales; family Phycisphaeraceae; genus Algisphaera. Next base: position 39,668 of record CAYPCC010000003.1, read on the forward strand.
CGAGTTGGGCGGCGCGGATGGCGGCGACGTAGCCGGCGGGGCCGCCGCCGATGACGATGAGATCGTAAGACATGACTGTGATTTTCT
>CAYPCC010000004.1:0-21663 GCA_964409095.1 uncultured Phycisphaera sp.
AAGATGATTGCGTATGAGGTCGCGGTCACCTTCGAGAAGTCGGGCATCAGCGGCACCGCCAGCGACAACTGCGGCAAGAACAACCACGAGCCGATCAGCGCAATCATCACCGCCCGCCGCGGCGGCATGACCACGAACAACACCAACACCAAGGGGATCCAACCCCACAACACCGCCTGGGCTATTTGGTACATGCCAACTCCTTTCGGCTCTCGTCAAACCGCTGAACGGCCCGGCGCAGCGACGCCTCGAACGCGTCGGTCGCGTGGTCCCAGGTGTAGCCCGTCGCGGTGGCGTAGGCGCGGTCGGACATCGCTCGCCACTGCGTCTGGTCTTGATGGCAGATGTTGAGGATCGCCTCGGCCATGCCGTCGACGTCGTCGGGGCCGACCAGGATGCCGCCGCCTTGGCCGATGAGCTGGGGGGCCGCCCCGGCGGGGGTCCCGATCACCGGCGTCCGGCAGGCCATCGCCTCAAGAATCGGCAACCCAAAACCTTCGCATCGGCTCGCAAACAGCCACGCGTCACACGCCGCGTAGACCTCGCGGATTTTGTCTTGCGCCGGGTCTTGTTCGTAGCGTACGCCATCGGGCAACGGCAGGTCGGGGTACGGGTTGTCTTTGCCGAAGGCCACGAGTTGCAGGTCGGGGAGCGACTGCTTGGCCTTGGCGAACGCGGCGAGGGCCAAGTCGGCGCCTTTGAAGGGCGAGTCGGCGTACATCAGCCCGACCGTCGGCCGGGCCTGCTTGCCGCGCGGCGGGGCGTGGAACTGGTCGGTATCGACCGCGTTGGGCACGACGTCGAGCGGGCCGGTGACGCCGTATTCTCGCAGCACGGGGTCCAGCCACTGGGCGACGAGGATTTTGTGATTCGAAAACTTCCACGTCGGGATGACGCCCTCGGCCGTGCCGTGGACGTGGCGCTCATCGTGCTGGATGAAGTACACCCGAGCACCCTTGTCGGCCGATAACGCATCGACCCAGTACGCGGTCTTCCACCAAGTGGCGATCGTCACGTCCGCGTCCGGCAAGTCGTCGTTTACGATCGGCCGCGGCTGCTCGATGATGCGGTGGTCGACGTTTTCGAGGTCATCGAAATAGTTGCCGTCGAGCCGCATGATCGACGAAAAGCCGTGGCCCTGAAGCCCACGGCGGAGCCGACGCTTCCACTTCAGCCGACGCGGCATCGACACGACCGTGACGTGGTGGCCCCGCTGCGCCAAGCGCTCGGCGTAGATCGCCACGACCCGGACCCCGCCGGCCCGCGTCGCTTCGGGCAACACAAAATTGATCCGCATCGGTGGCATTAAGTCGTCCTGATCGTTTCGGGCGAGCGTTTCGTGATGTTTTCTACGCTCTGCTGCGTTTCCGCCGCGAAGGGTTCAACGCCCATCAACTCGGCCAACCGCCGGGCCAACCGCGGCACATGGTAGGCGGTGCTGTATTGTTCGTGGATCAGCGCGTGGCCTTGCCGCCCCATTGTCGCCGCCCGGCCGGGATCGTTCAACAATTCGACGCACGCCGCCGCGAACGCCTCGGCCGAGTCGGCCAAACACACCTGTTTGCCGTCCTCCACGCCGATGCCTTCGCACGCTAGCGTCGTGCCCACCACCGCCCCGCCCTGGGCCAACGCGTCGAGCACCTTGATCCGCGTGCCGGTGCCGAAGCGGATCGGTGCGAGGTTCACCGCCGCCGCCCGAACCGCCGCCGCCATGTCCGGCACGAAGCCCAAAAGCGAAAGATTCCTCGGCGTCGCGTGCAGCCGATCATCCACCATCGCCGACGTCTTCCCGCCGATCCGCAGTGTCGTCGCGGGCCGCCGCTCCAAAATCAACGGCCACACCTCATCCAAAAACCAAAGCAGCCCCTGCACATTGGGATTCTCCATGCCCGCGTCGAGGTTGCCCACGAACAGCAACGTGTCCGGGTCCGGTGCGTAGGTCGGGCACGCGGCGGGGGTCGGCACGGCGTTGGGCGCGACCTCGGGTCTGGGCTCGCCGAAGCGGTCGCGGTCGGTCGGCTGACAGACAAACGCCACTTTCGCCGAAGCCGCCGCGGCCAGTTCAAACCGCTTGACCTTGGCCATGTCGCGGAGCGTCCGCGCGTCAGGCGTCTCGCCGCACAACTCGACCCGGCGGGCGGTGCGGGCGTGCTCGGGGTCATCGATGTCTAGCATCAAGCCCGGCCGACCCAACACGCCCGACCACGCCGCGGTGTCGATCCGGTAACAAAACACCGCGTCGAACGAATCGGGATCCAGCGTCCGCATGATCGCCCGGGCCGCGTCCGCGTCGAACGCCCGCATGTTCCGTGGCGTTCGCAAGAGCGTGTCTTTCACCAACATCTCCCAACGCCCTTCCCGCCGCAGCGGCTTGCGCGGCAGCGAGACCACCTGCACGCAGCCACCGTCGACCAACCCCGCCTCCGCGTGGTCGGCGTCCAACTCGAACATCGCGGCGGTCACGTCGGCGAACCGCGTGAACGCCTCCATGAACATCTTTTGCCGCACGAGATACCCCGCGCCGCCGGTCCACGGCGCACCCCGGCCGACAAACAACACGCGCGGACGAGTCGCTGCTTTGTTCACGCCGCCACCCCCTCGGAAGCCGTCTTCGCCGGCCGGTTTTTCCCGCCGCCCTTGAGCAGCGACACCGCCAACAATTTGTAACCCGCGGGATGCCAAGGCTTGAGCTTGATCGCCCGGCCGCCATAGGACGCGGCGGTCTGGAACTGTTCGCTACCGAACGCCCACCAGCCGTATTCCATCGCAAAGTGGTGCCGCGAGCCGCGGTCCACGCCGGGTCGCCACAAGCCCGCGGCCTCGAAAACTCCTTGAATGCCCCGGCGTTTCCACGCCCGCTCGCAGGCGAGCTTGGCGAAGTCGCGTTGCAGCTGGCACTTCTTTTCGCTGATCGAATGGCTGTGCAATCGGTACTGGCTCAAACACTCGGGCACGTTGCCGAGCTTCCCGACCTCGCCCAGCCGCAGCCAACAATCCAAGTCCTCCGCCACCGGCAAGTCTTCGCTGTACCCGCCCAACTTCATGTACGCCTCGCGACGGAACATCGACGTGGGGTTGCAGATCGACCCGTGGCCCCGCAGCGCCAGGTCCTGAATCGTCGCGTCGTCCACCGGCGTCTTGAGCAGCTTCAGCAGCCGACCCTCTTCGTCAATTAAATCGTGCCACGTCCCGCACGCGACGAGGCCGTGCTTCTTCATGTACGCCAGCTGCACCTCGAACCGCCGGGGCTTGGCGATGTCGTCCGCGTCGATCCGCGCGATAAACTCGCCCCGGCAGGCCGCCAGCCCCACGTTCGCCGCCTGCGGGATCCCCGCGTTGGGCCCGGTGATCACGCGCACCCGCGGGTCGCTCTGGGCAAACGTGTCGAGGATGTCAGGCGTCTGGTCCGTCGAGCCGTCGTCCACCACGACCAACTCAAAATCCTTGAACGTCTGGGTAAGCACGCTGCTCAGGGTTTCCGCTAGGTAATACTCGGCGTTATACGCACACATCAACACCGAGATTTCGGGGATCGCATGATTCATCAAAAAACCCCTTTGATTTTCGCTTTGAGCGCTACGGCCTGCTCCGTCAACCACGGGTCAATCTGGTCGGCGATCTGCGTGATTTCGGGCGATAGCCACATGGCCAGGATCCCCAAAATCAAGCTCACGCCCAGCACCGATAAATCAAAACGCCATTGCCAACAGCCACAACGATGCACCAGAACCGAATCCGCCAAATACTTCAACCACTGGCAAACACCAACGCCGTAGAAGAAACCGATCTCGCCGTATAACGCATAACCGGTCAAGGTCGCCGTGGTGATGATGATGAACTGAGCCAACACCGACAACATGTTGTATTTCGTTCGTCCGCTGGCCATATAGACGTGGCCGTAGGGCGTTGTCACCATCCCGGCCAACGACCCGAACGCGATGATCTGAACCATCAGCCCAGCCTCGAGATACTCATCGCTGAACAACAAGACCACCGCCGCCGGCCCCGTCAAGATCATCACCACCAGCAGGAAGTTGATCGGCAGGGTAATCACCATCCGCATCTTCAGAAGCTGCGATCCAAATCGCTCGGGTTCCTTGCGGTAAAGCTCCGACAACGCCGGAAACCCCACCCAACTACCGAGCTGTTTGAAGAACATCGGCCCCAAATCCGCCAGACGCGACGCGATGAAATACAGCCCCAACGTGGCGGTCGATATCAGGCCGCCGATCAAAAACTTATCGACTTGACCCGCAAAAAAAGTGATCACGGTGCTCAGGAACAGCCATTTACCAAACCGCAAAAGATCAGAGAAGGCTTCGCGTTCAAAACGGAAGCGGTTCTTGATCTCCGGGATCATGCGGTGGCTAAGCACGCAGGTGAACAAGCTCCCGATCAGTAAGCCCGAAACCAAGGCCCAAGCAGAACGTGAGATGAAGTACGCCACCGCGATCATCGTGGCAATCCGGATCACCGCGGTGATCAATTCGATCACCGCGATCAAACGGATGTTGAGCCGACGACTTGCCGTCACCCAAGCGGTCGATCTAAATCCGTTTAGAATGCACGTCAGCGACGCCACCGGCAGCAACCACGCGAGCTCGGCCCAATCGTCCTGAACCAACGAGATCGGCCAAGCCATCGCACAAGCAATCAGCCACAAGACAAAGCCGCGGAACACCTGCATGGTCCAGGCGGTGTTGTAAAACGCGGAATCTTCGCGTTTATTCTGAATCAGGCTCGGCCCGATCCCCACGTCGGAGAACATGTTCAGACCCACCACGATCGTCGTGATGAGCGTCATCAAACCAAAGTGCTCGGGGACGAGCAGCCGGCTTAAAATAACATTGCTCAGCAGCGCCAAAAATTGACTACCGCCAAAACTAACGCCGGTCCATAGCCCACCGCTGATCGCGCGGGCTTTGAGACCACGCTGGTTCGCGTTGGGCTTAGCGTGATCCACGATGGCCGGTGGTACAGGGGCCGAAGGCATTTCGAGTTCGGTCAGACCCGACCCGCCGTCGGCGGCACATGAATCGGCGATTGAAGGATTACTTCCTAAAGTCACGAGCCACCCCCAACCGCAGCCAAGGATGGCGATAAGGCGTCATCGGACAGGCCATCGGGTAACGGCATCCCGAAATCAGGGCGCTGGGACGACTGGCCGGTGGCGTGGGCGTAGACGGCGGCGACTTGGTGGGCCTTGGCCGACCAAGTGAAAGCCTGTTCGACGCGCTGCATGGCGGCGTGCGACATCGGCTCTAGCGACGCGGGATCATCGACGATTTTTTGGATCGCGGCGCGGAAGTCGGCGACGATTTGTTCGCGGGGGCCGATGGCCACGCGGTAGCCCGTGCGGTCCGTGACCAGTTCGCCCGGGCCGCCGTAGTCCACGACGACGGGCACCAAGCCCACCGCCATCGCTTCGAGCACGACCGCTCCGCCGAACTCGCGGATGCTAGGAAACGCAAACACATCGTGCTCGGCCAACGTATGCTGCAGCTGCGCGTGTTCGACCCAGCCCGCCAGCGTCACGCCGTCGGCCAAACCCTCACGCTCAATGACGGTTTCGAGTTTTCCGCGTTCCGGCCCGTCGCCGATGATCGTCACCGTCACCCGCTTTGCGCGGACCAACTCCGCGACCGCGTCGAGCAGCATGTCCGCGCCTTTGTACGGCACGAGTCGGCCGACAAACACGAGTTTGATCGGCTCACCGGGCTGTGCCGTCCGCGTCCGCTTGGCCACAAACTTCCGGGGGTCGATGGCGTTTTCGGGGATGTAGACGCATTGGTCGTGGTAGGCCGCGGGGACCTGGGCGTGGGTCGCGGTCGAGCCGACGATGATCGTGTGGGCGTGCTGGCGGGTCGCGCGGTAGCCGGGCAACAGTTTGTACGCATCGCGGACATAGCTGAGCCATTCGCGCTCGGCCCGCCGGGCCGCGTTGAACGCTTTGGGCCAGGCCACCCCGCCGTTGATCGGGCCCCACACAAACGGCACGCCCGCCTTCTTGCACTTCTTCGCCAAGCTGCTGGGCAGCGTCGGGCTGAGCGGCGTCAGCCGATGGACCACGTCGTACTCGCCGCGCTTGATCGCGTCGCCAAACTGTTTCCAGACCAGCTTCTCGAAGTAGGCGTAGCTCACCGCGCTCATCGCCATCACGGTGGTCCACCCCTTGCCTTTGCCGCCGCGCAAGACGCCCGAGAGCTTGTGCATCCGGGCGGCGACTTTTTCCGAGTCGATCGCGGTGAAGTCCTCGCCCTCGACCAAGCCCGCCCGCAGGATCGCTTCGCGGTTGCGGACCTGCGTGACCAAGTGCGCCTCGACGACCTCGGCGATGGCTTGGCTGTGCGACCAGCCCTCAAGCGGGACGCTGACGAATTCGGGGTTGGCCTGCTCGGCGATGAGCAGCACGCGCGGCTTGCTCATGGCTGAGTGACCTCCGCACGGATTTTATGTTGTTTTCCAGATGTTTCGTTATCGTTAAGCACGGCGAGTAATGCGTCGGGTCGCTGGCCCGTCAGCCGTTCAAACAGTGTCGCGGCGCCGCGGCGGGAGTCGAAGTTCCGGATGATCGACGCCCTTCCCGCTTTGGCCAAACGCTGCCGCAACGCCTCATCTTCGGCCAACTCACGGATCGCGTCGGCCAACGCTTGCGCATCTCCGGGGGGGACGAGTTTGCCGTCTTGGTTGTCGGTGATGATCTCGCCGACACCGCCCGCGTCGGTGGCGATGGTGGCGACTTCCATCGACATCGCTTCCATCGACACCACGCCCAGCGGCTCGGCGTGCGACGACAGCACGAACACGTCGCTCTTGCGCATCGCGTCGATGATCTCGCGCTCGCCCAACGACCCGGTGAACGTCACGCGGTCAGCCAAGCCCAGACGCTCGGCTTGATCGACGAGGTCCTGCCGATCCGGGCCGTCGCCGATCATGGTGAGGTCGAACGCGACGCCGTCGGCTTGCAGTTGGCCCAGCGCCTCCAACAGCACGTCGTAACCCTTGCTGGTGTGCAGCCGGCCGACGGTGATGAGGCGCAGCCCCCGCCAGGAACTATTTTCATTTCGAGTTTTGCTGGCAGACGGGGTCCACTTGAACGTGTCCACGCCGATCCGGCCGAGCACGACCTGCTCCTCGCGCAACTGCGGGAAGTCGCGGCGCACCTGGGCTTCGAGCCAGTGCGTGATGGCGATCGTGAAATCCGCCCGGCCGAACTTCTGGGCCATCGCCCCGCCCCACCACTCGATGTTCGCGTTGAGCGTCAACGAGTACGGCGTGCCCCGCAACGCCTTGACCAACATCGCCAACACCGCGCTGTTCGCGCAGGTGTGCGAATGCAGATGCGTCAGCCCCCGACGCTTGACCTCGCGCGCCAAACGGCAAGCCGGAATCACCAGCGGCAGGACGGTCTTGAGGTTGGGCTTCTTCTCGACCGGCAGGGTCATCGCCCACCGCACGGCTTTCAGCAAGCCCAGCGGGTGGGTGAACGTCGCCCAAGCGAGCGACGAAAGCATCGCCCCGGCCGACATCGGCCAGAGGTAGGTCGTCTCGGCGGCGGCGGCCTCGGCAAAGTCGTGCCGGGCCTTGTCACGCTCGGGGGGGCGGCGGGTGGAGAACAGGTGCAGTTGGGCCCCAGCCTCTCGCATGTGGACGATCTCGCGCCACATCCAGACGTGGGTCTGCCCCGGGAATTCGGGAATGAGGTAGCCCACCCGCAACACGGGGGCGTCGGGTTGGGCCGTGGCTAGCGACGTCATCACGCCACCCCTCGGTCACATGGAAGCCTGGCCGTGGGCGATGCCCAACGGGCGGCGTGAATCGCGGTCATTGCGGTTCCCTGATCGAGTTGTACGCACCGGCGAAGCGGTTTCATGTCGTCTTTTTCTCCCCGGGCGGGTCACGGCGGCGGGCGGGAGAGGCTCCTGCAGCAGCGAGCGGGAGTTGCGCCGCAATCTCCTAGTGTATCGACCGTTTGGACACGCTTTTTTGCTCCCTACCATTATCGGCCAATTCTCGGAAAATCGACGCGAAATCGGGTTGATCCCGCAGCGATCCCGGGCCGTGAAACCCCTCCACGAAAAAGCCGGGCCGACCTAAGGTCGACCCGGCAGATTTCGTACGGCCAGCCACGGCTGGGGGTTTAGTCGAACGGATTGACGTCGAAGCCGCGGCGGATGTAGAGGTTGACGGCGTCGGCGGAGAATTCTTCCACCCACTGCCCGCGGGGGCGGAAGGCGGCCCCTTGGATCAGGGCGTCGAGCGAAGCGGACTTGCCGATCGAGGCCATGTACGACTCCACGTCACGCTCGGGGTCGATCCACGGCGGATTGCTGCTGCCGCCCGACGCCTTGTCCAGAGCGTTGCGAGTGTTCTCGGCCATCTGCGGCTGCGTGCCGAAGCTGATCGCCGAGGACGTGCCGTTGTTACGGGGCCATTTGTAGACCTTGTTGTCCTTGAGCGAAGCCTTGAACGGCCGGCCGTTGAGGAATTTGCTGTAAGCATCGTTGTGGTTAAAAGCGATGGCGTAGGCGAAGCTGGCCGAGCCTTGTTTTTGGCTGACGATGTTGTTTTCGACCCGTGCGTTGATGCAGGGCAGGATTTCGAAGCCGTGGCCGCGGTCTTCATCGCCCATATCTTGAGACTTGAGGACGACGTTGCGCAGCACATCGGACTCGTATCGGCCGGTGAAAAACGCCAGCGGGTTGCCCACAAACAGGTTGTTGATGATGTCACCACCCGAGCGGAGCTGCAGGCCGTGGGCCGAGCCATAGCTGATGATGTTGTCCTTGACCACTGAGTTACCGGTGCAGTTGTCTTGGATGTACATGTTGTGGTTGAATTTGGTCTTGCCCGCTCCGCTGACCTTGGTGCTCCAGCCGTTGTGGTGCCAGACGTTTTCTTCGATGAGCAGGCCGTCGATGTACGCGCCGTACATGCCCGAGCTGTGGCCGGCGACGCTCTTGTTCCAGTGGCCGTAGCTATTGAGCACCGCGTTGCGGCGGATTTTGATGTTGGTGGCGTAGCCGTCGTTGGGCGAGGACTGCACGACGATGGCGAACTTGAAGTACTGCATGATGCAGTCTTCGATGAGCAGATCGTCGGCATCACCCAGGAAGGTGATCGCCGAGGCGTTCCACACGTCCGAGCTCATGTTTTTGGAATTGAAACCCGAGCGAGTGAAATCGCGGTTCGTGGCGATGATGTGCAGGCCGACGAAGGCGACGTGGTCGCCCTTGGTCTGGAAGAACTTCTCGGCCCAGGTGCCGTTGGGCGACAGGAAGATCGGCCGTTTGCCTTCGCCGTAGGTGCTGATGAGCATCGGCTCTTTGCTGCTGCGGCCGGATTTGGAGATCGTGCCGAGGTTGCCGCTGAACGTGTCGCCGGACTTGAACAGCAACCAGTCGGGGTAGCCGTCACGCAGCTTCTTGTAAGCCGCCGACGCGGTCCGCATGGGCTTGGCGGTCGAGAGGCCGTCGTTGCTGTCGTTGCCGTTGGCGGCGACGTAGATCACACGGGTGTCGCTGCTCTTGGTGAACTTGGTGAAGCCGTCGGACGTGAGGTCCAGGTCGTCGTAGTTCGTATTCGTGTCGCCGCCGTTGTCGGCAAGCTGTTCGTCGAGCGGAGCGTTGGGGTCGATCATCAACATCCCCATCTTGCGGACCACGATCGGCTGACCGGGGACGCGGAGCAGCGCCTGCAGTTCCACGTTGCCCGCGGGGACGGCGTCGAGCTTGGCGTTGTCCACCACGAGGTTGGTGCCGCTGAGTTCGTGGGCGAAGCCATCGACCATTTCGCTGCGGTCTTTGTGCCACATGAGCATGAGCACATCGCCGCCCGCGGGGAGGGTCCCGTCGAGGTCGATCTTGATGCTGCTGCCCGAGCCGGGCGTGTACTGCGTCACGCTGCCCGCGGCGAAAGCGATGCTGACGTTGGCCGATTCGGTCGGGGTGGCGACCGGGTCGCCGGCACCCGCGCCGGGCGTCGCATCGACCACGGGATCGGAGTCGTTGTCGGTCGCGCCGTCGCCACCGTCGGCTTGGGCGTCGCCGCCGCTACCCGGGTTGCTGTCGTCCGCGGGTTCGGCGGGCTGGGGCAGTTCCGCGGCGGTCGGGGCGCTCACGGTCAGCGCGTGAACGACCTTGCCGGTGATCTGGCCGTTGTAGCGGGGGCGCAGCTGGATTTCGTTTCGGCCCTGGGGCAACAGGTTCAGCATCTCGGCCGAGATCGTCCAAGGCCCTTCGCTGAACACCTCCGCGAAACCGGGGACCAATCGCCCTTCGTCCAGCGACCAAGCGATAGCGAGCACGTCGCCGTTGCCCGGCAGTTCGCCGTCGAGATTAAAGCTCAGGCCATGGGTCGAGCCGGTGATATACGTCGGCGCGGCGTCGGCGGCGAAAGTGACCGTCGGCATCGCGTCGGGGCCGGTGGCCACGACCGCGGGCTCATCGTTGACCAAGACGTGCTTGACGGTTTGTTCGATCTTGTCGTTCACGCGGTAGTGCGCCTGGAGTTCCATGTTGCCTGCGGGCAAGCTGTCGAGCACGCTCGACGGGATCACCAGGCTGCCGGGGCTCAGCACCAGCGAGACACCTTCGACCAACGCCCGACGATCGAGGTCCCACACGAGGATCAACACATCCGAGTTGGACGCCGCGTTTTTGAGTTCGACCGTCACCTTAGCGCTGTCGCCGATGATGCGCTGCGTGGGCGTGTTGGAGGCAAACGCGATCGTCGGGGTGCTGGCCGTGGGCGTGAGCAACACAGGCGGGTCCACGGTGACGGCGGGCTTCGCGGCGGCGGCCGGGACGACTTGAAGTTCATCGACGGCTTCTGCGTCGCCTTCGACCACGTCGGCCGTACCTTCGGACTGAGTGGGGGCCGGGGCGTCGGGGGTGGGCGCGGCCAAGGACGCGGGTTGGTTGTCGTTTTCAACCACGAAATTCACGACCGCGATATCGACTTTACGTCCGGTGCGTCCACGCGTGGTGGCGTAGGCCGCGACGGTGTACGCCCCGGCGGTCGCCTGGGTCGAATCCCAAGCCAAACCAGCCGCCGGGTCGTCGGTCGGGTTGATCAGGTGGACGCGGCTGACACCGCTGCGGTTGAACAGTTCGGTCCCGTTGGGGCCGCTGAGGACGATCATCAGATCGGTGAGGCGGTTATCGGTGCTGAATGCCGAGACCTCGAGGTCGCCGGTGACGACTTGGCCTTCGGCGACGCCTTCGATGCTCACGTTGGCGATCGCCGGGGCGGCGACCAGCAGGAGCAAAGCGGTCAAGACGTTCAGCATGACGCGGCTGAAGCGATAAGGCTGAGTTTCGGTAGAACTAAGCATGGGCGGGGTCCTTCGTAATACAGGTTTGGGCTGGTGAGCCCCCTCTCCCACACGCATCGGGCAGGATCGGATCGCGCTTGATGGGCAAATGGCAAAGCCCACGGGTTTGGGGCAACCCGGGCGAATCAGCTAAACCTTTCGGGATAGGCGGGTTAGGCGAGCTTCCGCGGGCAGCGGTCGCAAGGCCATGAAATACACGGCGGCCTAAGCCTTGGCCTCATAGAGACTTGAAGCAGCCCTTCACGGGGCGAAATTGATAATTTTCGCGGACCACGACAAGCCGGGCAATCGGCATCACCCGCCCAAACCGCGCGTCCGATAGGCCGCGCGGGTTGCATACCGCCCCCTGACGTGAAGTCACGACGTATGCCTACCCCCAACGTGGGCGTCTATATAAATCATCGCGTAAAGCCAAAGATCTGAAAATACCCAAAATCAGACGTAAGCCCTCAACCCGCGGTTTAAGGGAGAAGGGTCACGATTCGCGTCGACATGATCGTCAATACTCTCACTCGAAAAAGCGATGGCCCATGCGCTCCTCGAGTACTTAATCGGAGGCTTCAAGTGAACATGCCTTAATCGGTCTATTTGCTTCAGTCTGTAGACTCTGAACCCTATCCCTCACACCATCAGCGAGGAATTTATTTTTAGATGAATTCGGGCTGGCTCTGCCTTAATCCCCGCCCCACTCGCTGAGATGTTTGGTAGACTCAAAACCTAGAAAATGGTCAGAGGCGTGCTCAACCGTGATGAGCGGCAAACTGGATGTGAGTGTCAAAATAAAGCTATTTCCCAATACCCGGGAACACCCCGGCATAAACGCAAGTTATGCCGGATCAACGCGGACCGGCTCAAAGTACGAAGACCATTCGTAACGTATCTCCCCGCATCACCTTTTATTTCAAAATTTGAACACCCGATGAACCAACCCAATTTTTTACTGATTACTTCAGACCAACAGCAATGGATGACGCTTGGATTCCTCAACCCCCGGATCAAGACGCCCAATCTTGATCGGCTGGCTCGCCGGGGAGTTCACTTCAACCGGGCGTATTGCCCCAACCCCACCTGCACCCCCACCCGCGCTTCGCTCATCACCGGCCAGTTCCCTTCCACCCACGGCGCCTTTACCCTGGGCACCAAACTCCCCGAGCACGTCCCCACCCTCGGCGATTATCTGCGCACCGCGGGATACCGATCGTCACTCATCGGAAAAGCCCACTTTCAACCGCTGCGTTCAACCGACACGTGCGAGTCGGTCGAAAGCTATCCGACGCTCCGCGATTTGAATTTCTGGCGCAACTTCAATGCAAGCCGAACACCCTGGTACGGCTTTGATCATATCGAACTGGCTCGCAATCACGCGGACGAAGGACACGTCGGTCAGCACTACGCGATCTGGATGGAGGAGCAGGGCTTCACCGATTGGCGCGCCTACTTTCAGCCCCGCACCGACGGCGTCAAAGACACCCCCCGGGACGGCGCATTAGCTCCGCCGATTAAGGACGGCCCCGGAGCGCAGATCCCCGCGGACACACATTGGGCCATCCCCGAAGAGTTTCACTACACGACTTGGACCGGCCAACGAACGATCGCGGCCATTGAGCAAGCGCACCGGGATAACACGCCGTTCTTCATCTGGTCGAGCTACCACGATCCCCACCCGCCCTACTGTGTGCCCGAGCCATGGGCGTCGATGTACGACCCCCAAGACATGACGGTTGGCCACATCCGTGAGGGTGAAGCCGAGAAAATGCCTCCGCCCCACCGCATGACGCAGACCGGCGGCGATTTCGCGGCGTTCAATGTCGACGGCATGGGCAACCACGGCTACGCCAAGCACGCGGGCATCTCAGACGACGACCTCAAAATCGCGCAAGCCACCTACTACGGCATGATATCCTTCATGGACCACTGGATCGGCAAGACGCTGGATACGCTCGAAGCTCTCGACTTGATTGACGACACCTTCATCGTTTTCACTTCCGATCACGGCCACTTCATCGGCGAGCACGGCTTGGTCGCCAAAGGCCCGTTCCATTACGAAGAACTCGTCCGCGTTCCCCTGATTGCATCGTGGCCGGCGCAGTTGCCGCGCGGCACCTCGTCGGAAGCGATCCAATCCCTGGTGGATATCCCCGCCACGTTTGCTCAGGCCGCGGGCCTCGGCGTGCCGCTCTCGATGCAAGGCATAAGTCAAGTCGAGGCGTGGAGCGAATCGGCATCCGCAAGAGACTGGGCGATCATCGAAAACCATCACCAGTCCGGCCCGGAGGTCCACCTTCGGACGCTCGTCACGGATCGCTACAAGCTAACGGTCTATCGGGGTCGTGACTGGGGCGAACTCTTCGACCTGGAGGCCGACCCCGAGGAATTGGAGAACCGGTACGACGACGCGGACTACGCAACCATCCGTGAACAGATGTATCGCAAACTGGTTCAAGCGGATTTGGAACGCGAGCCCAGCCCGACGCACCGCGTGGCGGGGGCCTAAGCGCGAGACGAAGCGAACCCCAAGCGGCTTTGCGACACGTAACCCCGGTGGTTTCGTTAACCTTTCACCGCGCCAAGTGGGATGCCCTCAATCCTCTGCCGCGGGATAACCAATGTGTGGCTATATTCCGGGTAATTCCGGGGCCAAGGTGTCATCGTCTCGTTGAAAAGAAAACCCCCGGGTTGCGCGACATCAGAATGGTCGGCTGGTCATGACGCAACGCGGCGGCGGCTGAGCACCACGCCCGCCACGCCCAGGAAGACGAACATCGTCGTCGGCTCGGGGATGAGGACGGCGCTGATATTCAGTGAGTACATCTGGACGTTGTCGGCCGAGCCGGCCTGCGTGCGGATGAGGGCGTAGTAGTCACCCGCTTGGAGCACTCTCGAGATCGATTCGCCGAAGCCCGCCCCCGTGAGATTGCCGATGGTGATGAAAGTGCCCATGCTGTCGTGCAGTTGGATCACCAGGTCGGCCAGTGCTTTGGTATTCATCAAGGTCTGCGTTCCGCCTTCGGGTCCCTCGTTGTAGGTGGGGCCGCGGGGGTCGAGTTGCAGAGAGACCTGCGCGTCGGCCGTCAGCGAAAAAGCGTACCAATCTTTGTCCGAGCCCCCGTCGATGCTCACGAAGTCGGTCGCGTTGGCCGCGACAAAAGTCGTGTTGTCTTTGGCGTCGCTACCGATGGCCAGCGATGCGGTGGGGCCGGTGATCGAGGTCGGAATGAGGCTGCCCAGATTAGTGGCCAGGCTGATATCGTCGTTGCCGCCGTTCTTTTCCAGCGCGTCGCCGTAGTTGCGGTGGGCCGCAAGGATGTCGTCGTGTTGAGGCCCGTCGAAGCTGTTGTTGTTCATCGGCTCCATGAGGGCGTTGGAGTTGTTCGACAGGAGGTGCGCAAAGCCCAGCCCGTGGCCGGCCTCGTGCATGAACACGTTACGCAAACCGCGGTTGTTGTTGGTCGTGTCGGTGAAAAAGCCAAAGTTGCTGGTGTCAACGACGAGGTCGCCGTTGCTGGGCAGGTAGTTGTAGGCCAGCGTATTGCTACCGGCCTGGCCATCGATGAATCGGCCGCCGATGCGCATGTCCGCTCGGACGCCGAGGCTTCCGCGCAGCGACCCTGACCCGCCCATCGTGGCGCCGTCGTCGTTGTTTTCGCGGATCATGGTGAGGCCCGAGATTTCGCCCCAGCGCTGATAGGCGTCGTCGATCAACGCCATCCACTTGGCCTCGGGGCCGATCTGGTTGTTGAGAAAGGTTCGGAGGTTGCTGTTGAGGCCGCTGGGGCCGGTCCCTTCGCTGGCCGGTTGATTGTTGCGGGGGCCGATGAAGGTGCCATCGGGCACGACGCCGTAGGTCAAGGTGATCGGGTCGCCGCGTTTGCCGGTGATGGTGCCGTTGGTCGCGGTGAACCCCCAGTTGCCGGCAATGCGGAACTCGCTGGCGACCGGGGCGTCGCCTTGGGAAAACGTGTTGACTTCGAGCGGCTCGATCGCCGGGAGGTTCACGGCATAGGGGTTGGTCCCGGCTTCAGTCACCATGAGCCCGCAACTGATCGAGCAGCCTGCGTGATGAAGGTGCTGAGCCCCCGCGGAACCCGCCCCCAGCGCCAGCAAAACCACCGGGCTCACGACCCATCGGGTCGCCGTAGTTAAATCAAGATGCAACACGATACTCCTCCAATGAATCGACCTGAAACACAATGCAAAGACGCAAATATGACTGCAAACGTTTATGCAAAATTTAACCTATTTCTCTTGAATTGCAAGTCAATTCCGAGATTTTCTTGCCCCGCGGGCGGGGCCGAACGTCTGCTTAGCTCACCCGTTCGGGGATTATTTCGCCTCGCTTGGCGAGTTCCAGGTGGATTTCGTGATGGAGGCGGTCGATGACCTCATCCGTGGCTGCGTGATCCCCGCGGAGGATCGGCCGCTGCTGGTAGGGATCGTTCTTCAAGTCCAAGAGCAGGTGTGAAGAACGGGTATCTCGTTTTTCCAAGAGATACCGCGACTCCCGGCCGGTGATGTTGCCCGATTCGTGAACCGTGGTGATGTAGGTGTAGTCGTGGGTCCGCCATCCGCGGAAGTCCGAGAGGCCGATGTAGGCCTTGTCGGGCTTGTCGATGCTTGCCGGATCGGAAAACAGGCCCGCGAAATCTCGGCCGTCGACATCAGGTGCGACGTCCAATCCGCTCAGGCCCATCAGCGTTGGCATCAAGTCCACCGAGTTGAACAGCAGATCGCTCGAAAACGCTTTGACGCCCGGGACCTTGATCATCAAGGGAACATTGATCGACTCTTCAAAGCAGACGCCCTTGGTCATCAGGCCGTGCGATCCCATCATCTCGCCGTGGTCGGAAGTGAACACGACGATCGTGTTGTCGTCCAGTCCCGATTTTTTGAGATAGTCCATCAGTTGGCCAAACGACGCATCGAGCGCGGTACACGATCCGAAATAGCCCGCGATCGCGGTGGCGATGGTGTCGTACCCCTCGCCGCCTTTCTGCGGGATCGGCTGAACATTCGGGCGGATATCTATCGGCCCCAAGTCGTGGTAGGGCGCTTCGTATTCGGCCGGGGCGTAGTAGCCGTAGCCCCCCTGCTTGTGGCTCAGATCGCCGGGCGTGTAGCGTTTTTCAGCGCAGTAGTCCGGGTGATAATTTCCGTTGTGGGGCGGGCTGTATGAAACCACCAAGTTAAAGGGGCGGTCGTCGGCCTGCTCCATGAAATCTATGGCCTTCTTGGTCACATGGTCCGGCTGCCAGCCGGTGCCGTAATCCACGCGCTGGCCCTGCTCCTCGAAATCGAGGTCGAAGTGGGCGTGGTTGTGAATCGCCGAGGTCCAGTATTCGTAATCCCCTCGTATGTGTTCGGGCGTGATTCCTTTGTAGAGCGTGTGGGCGTCGTCCCCATTTAAGTGCCACTTGCCGATGTATCCGTTTCGATAGCCGGCTTCTTTGAACCCACGGCTCAACAGTTGTTCGGGCCGAACCGCCGCCCCGCCGTTACGCAGGACACCGTTATGCTGCGGGTAACGGCCGGTAAAGATGCACGCCCGATTTGGGCTACACACCGGCGTGCAGGCGATCGCGTGGTCAAACGTTACCGCCTCTTGGTGGAACGCATCCAAATGAGGCGTCAACACCGGGTCCTGCTTCATGTAACCCATGGCGTGGGCCCGCCACTGATCCGTCAAGACGAACAGGATGTTGGGTTTCTTCGGTGAAGACGCTTGCGCTTGAGCGAAGGCGCTTCGATCGGCCGCCAGCCCGGTCACAGCGACCCCCGCGACACCTTTGACGAATTCACGGCGAGAGATAGATGAAGTGTGGCTGACCATGCGGGAAAATTCCATTGAATAAAGGAGGAGTGTGAAGTTGTCATGTGCAATCAGGGTTTGAGTTCAATCGGGAAACCCGCAAAAGATCCGGCGGAACCCCCGGTAGCCCCGGACGCCCCGGAAGACTTAGAGGTCGAGGTCGGGATATGCAGCAGGTCAAACGTCATGTGGCCGGACTGAGGATCAAATGCCGCGGTGCCGTAGCCCGACCCCCGGCGTTGGGCCATCTCGTAGGGGTGCGTCGTGTGCTGTCGCAGTGTGTTGCTTCCCGGCTCGAGATTAGCGACGCCCAGCACCGCGAGGCGGTTGCCCATCCCATCGATATAGTCGCCGGTGTAACCCTGCGCTTTGGCGTCGAGACCCTCGGCGGTGGTGTCGGGCATCCACGCCCGCGGGTGGCCGTTGGCCGTGCCCGGCACCATCAGAGTGAGCGGGCCGTCGTCCCAGCGATCGATCCCCATGCGGGCGAGCATCCCCAAGTGTTGGTCGCCAACGATCATGACCACTTTGGGCCCAAGGAGGCGGGCAGTGCGATCACGCGCCGGCATCGGCCAACCGTTGCAATCCAAGTCGCGCGGCTGGGGATCAAGTTTCCAACCGGCGTGCGTGGCGGGCTTCGCCAACATGGTCTGCGCGAGTACGACTTTGAACGGGGCCTCCCGCTGCATCCATTCGGCCAAGAAACGCTCCTGCCGTTCACCCAGCAGCGGAGCATCTTGCAACGACGCACGATCGTATTGCGGCCCGTTGACCCGGCTCGGCGCCTGCTTCCATTTACGATCCTCGATCACCGCGATATCGAGCGGGCCGAAACGAAACGAAGTGTAGTAAACCCCGATTCCCGTAGCCGTTGGCGTGGGATCGTGTGCGTCCGGGAGGTGCGCGGTTTGCGTGCGCTGCACCGCGTTGACGAATGACGCCGGCATGAGATACCCGCCGTCAATCGGCTTCTCGCCGGGCTGCATCAACCGCCCCGCGTCGCCCCAGATATTGCCGTGAAACACATCGTGGTCGTCGGGGATAATCACGCTCGGCCGATGGGCGAGCACGTCTCGCCAACTCCACCCGAATTGGTAATACTTGCGAAGGTAGTCGAGGATGGAAAGATCGACCGGGCCGGTGCGCAGGACGCCGAAATTGCCGTAATGCTCGTAGATCTGGTCGCCGGCAAAGAACACCAGGTCCGGGTCTTGGGCGGTGACCTGTTCAACCATCGGCGTCAGCGGGAACGCATACCCGTGGTCACATGAGAATGCCGCGATCCGGACCGGCGCGTCTGCCGCGGGCTCGGGCCGAATCGTCATGGACCAGTAGGCCGGTTGCCCTTGCCATGAATATCTGAGCCGGGCCGCCGTGGGGGCCGGTCGATCCCAGCCCTCGACCACCATGAGCGCCACCCGTGCATCGGCGTCGATCTCGCCCCGAGCGACCTCACGCCAACGATCCGCAGACTCACCCTCGGCCACCTCCAAGTACACCGTAGACGGATCGCCCGGCCCCAACGGCGGCATCTGGGCCGAAACTTTCAACCGTCCGTCCGCCAAGGTGTACTGCGACCACAGGATCGGCCCGAACAGGCCGTCGGCATCGCGCACCACACCGTCGCCCGCGATCCGCCAATCTTTAAAACGCACCGAAGCGCGCGGCTTGCCGTTCGACGAGCCTTCGTCAGCGCTATGGGCCAACAACGCCACGTTCCCCTCCACCGCGCTCTTGGCCACGTTGATTTGTAGTTCGGCGGTTTGACCTGCGCCATCTCGCGCCACTAGACGAAGCATTACTTGACCGTTCTGCTCGGGCGTAGCCGTGAAGTGGAGATGGATCGGCCCGCGGGTTGGTTTTAATGAGGTGTCCGCCGTTTGTTGGTGCAGGACCAGACGCCCGTCGGCGTCGATGCCCGCGTCGATGCCCCGGCCATGTTCCATCAACGCCGCACGCGGATCGTCTACCCGCCCCTTGATCCCGAGTCGGAAGCCCGCACGGGTGACTAAATCATCGAGCGTCGCGGTCACCGAGAGTTCAACCGCGTCGTCGCCATCCTGAAATGCGACTTGCCGGCCAAGCGCATGAGCCGTGCGATTCTGGCCCGATTGAGCCACGATCTGCCCGTCTTCGACCCGCCAGTCCAACATCGGGTTGGCCCACAGTTCGGGGCCGAGCCAGATCCGATCGCCCTCGCCAATCGAAACCTGCTCGCTCAACCCTGCGTTTGCGGGAAACGCCAGCGTGAGCAACAGCATCAGACCGAACCTAAAGGCTAAGCGAGCGGGTCGTGGACATCGAGACGAGAAGAAACAATTAAAGAGCATGCGAAACTTTCGGGACAAGAAATCATGAAGTCGGCGATCCGCTACCGGGTCTGCGTGTTAATCAGTTCGACATCGGCGGGGCTCGCCGACAACCCGTACCGCTGGAGGGTCCACGGGAACAAAGACCGGCTCGGCTTAGCGGGAAGCCGATTGCCTTGCAGCGTCAGTCCGCGCGTTGATGTGACGTAAATAGCGGGGAACGGCGAACCCTCGATCCGATTGCCACGGATGACGATCTGATCGTGCGCACCCACGGGCGCGATCTCTCCGGTACCCCCCAAGGCGAACACCGCGATCGGGATGCCCAGCATGTCGCGGATCGTGTTGTTCTCGATGATCACGTCCACGCTGCTGCCTGACTCCAGCCACCACCATTCGGGCGCGATCATGATGCCTTCGCCCCAACTGCCTTGGATGGTGTTGTTGGCGATGACGCCGTGGCTCGCTTTGACCAGGATGCCACGCGACCGGTTGTAGCCCAGATCGCATCCCTCAATCCGGAATCCGTTGCCCATGCGGTTCGTGGCCCCCAGCACCGCCCCTGGGCCCAGATCGACCGGGCGATCGAGCGTGACGCGATACGCTTGATTCAGCATATTTTGGGTGTTCTTCAGCCGTTCGTTCATCCGCTGCGCAGAGAGAAACGCCTTTTCGTCAGCAGTGATCTGCCCGTCAGCAGCGACCGCGACCACCACCGCATCGGGAAGCCGGACCCCCTGATACGTCACCAACTCGACCGGATCGCCCGGCAAGACCGCAAACTCTTCATCGAGTTTGCTCAGCACACGCAGCTGATCGCCTTCCACCGCCATCACCAGGTGATAGTCCCCGTTGATCGCAAACGAATCGTCGCTCTGATGCGTGGCGACACACGAAAGATACTGCGGGCCCACTTCGGCGTGTTTGGAATGAAAGGCGTCGGCGTTGAGGCTGCGCACCCGCGCGTGGCCACGCTTTACTGGGTCGTCCGCCAACGGGCGGACCTCCACTTTGCACCGACGGTACACGCTCTCCGTGCAATGCCGCTCGAAAAACCCAAACATGTTCGAGGCGTAAAGCGTGACATCCTCGAAGACCAAGCCCCGGCTATCGCTCGCCATGATCGCGTGCGGGATCGACCCGCCCGGCGCATGCTCGGCCCCCGCAACCACGATGTCTCCCGAGCGCGGCTCGTGCTCGCCGAGGTCCCGCTGGAATTGCGCAGGACGCTGCACCCGGAACCGCCCCTCTCCCGCAGGCTCCACGCTGGCCCCAAAAAACGTGTTGGACCGCAAACGATCGGTGGCCGCATCGAAGACCTCCACCTTGCCGCGCCGGGAGATGCCATCGACCGCGTAACCGTCGATCACCTCGAACGTGAAGCCTTCGTGGCCGTGACGCTCGACAATCCGGCCTTGCGTGAACGGCAGCGGGTCGTAGTCGATCGTCAACCCGCGGATCGTTAGGTTCTCGCAATCCTCGATGGTGATCGCCCGCGTGGTTTCGGTGCAGACGAGCTCGACCCCGTGAGCGATGATCTCCACGTCGCGCAGCCCTTGGAGCCGAAGGTGCTCGCGGTTCTGCGGCGTGACGCGGTACTGGCCCGGCGGGATCACCACCTGCTTCTTGCCTTCGGCCAACTGATCCGCGATGAGGCCCGGGAGGTCCGTCATGACGCTAGTAATGGTGCCGTGAGGTTGAGGCTCTGCGGCACACGCGCTCCCCGGGCCAGATAAACCGGCAAGCACGGCCAAACACAGCAAGCGACTCGGCCAGCGTTTTTGATGAAATGGTGTCATGGGGTATTCGCGTTCAAAAAAGATAAAAACAAGAAACTGGGGCGCTCAAGCGGTCCCGGAGGATCAACGATAGCCGTTGGGCTTGGTGAAGAACTCGACGCGGAACTTGGAGATAAACGGGTCTTCGCCGCGGCTGTTGGCCAACTCGCCGTTGGACCATTCCATATCTTCGCGCTGGCCGCCCTCGACGTGGCCGTCGTTGAACAACAGATTCACATCGTTCTTGTTGTGCACGAAAATGGCTCGCTCGTTGGTATCAAAAAACGCGGGGAAACCAAACGACGCGGGCTGCTTGTAGTTGTTATTTGTGTTGAGCGGGGCTGCGGTCGGTTGGTGAAAATCGGTCAACACCAGCGACTTGGTGGGTTCGCGTAGCTCGGTATCCTTGAGCATCGAGATGTCGTCGTTGCCGCC
>CAYPCC010000004.1:21763-24232 GCA_964409095.1 uncultured Phycisphaera sp.
CGTTGCCGCCCAGGTAGTCGCTGTAGAACATGTGGTGCCACCACGCGGTCGCGCCCCAAGGCGTCTGATTCGGGGACTGCGGGGCATAAAACTGCGTGTCCGCCGTGTCGGGCTG
The DNA here is from genome assembly GCA_964409095.1 of uncultured Phycisphaera sp. GTDB lineage: Bacteria > Planctomycetota > Phycisphaerae > Phycisphaerales > Phycisphaeraceae > Algisphaera. The sequence goes on from CAYPCC010000004.1 coordinate 21,879, forward strand.
GTTCGGCACCGTAAACCCGTCGTTGTCGTTGGCGTAGTACGCCATGGACAGGCCCATCTGTTTGAGGTTGTTTTTGCACTGGATCGAGCGGGCCGACGCCCGGGCCGCGCCCAGCGACGGCAGCAGGATGCCGATGAGCAGCGCGATGATGCTGATCACCACGAGCAGTTCGATCAGGGTGAAAGCGGTACGACGAGTTTGATGAAAGAAGTGGTTCATGGTGATTCTTTCTCGAAGAACACAAGATGTGATTGACCTGAGAAGAACAAAAAAGTCGTTATTCAAAGCGGGCGGCAAAGGAATCGGCGGATTGCAGTTCGGCGGCCGCATCACTGGCGTCAACCTCAAACACCGGGCCGCGCTGATCGTGCGGGTAGGTCGATGAGGCCTCTAACCGGTTTCCGGTAAACGCAAAGCCTTCGATGGACTTTGCGTACACGAGCCTTGGGTCCGAGGTCACGATCTCGTTGTCCAGGACCCGGATGTTTTTGTTCACCGCGGGCGCGTCGGCGGAGGCGGAGGAGTCGAACACGGGGCTCACCACGATCAACGCGCGACCCCACACGCCGTAGAGGCAATCCACGAAGCGGTTGCCACGCACCGTCAGGTCGTGAACCGGGCCCGACTCGTACCAAGAAGACGCATCGCAGCAGCACTGGATCGCGGAGCCGGGCGTGTGCAGGGTGTTGTTTTCGATGACGACCCGGCCGAGCGTCGAGATCAGGAAGCCGCGGGCGCGGTTATTGCCCGCCGTGCACCCCGCGATCCGGACGTCGATCTCGGGGTCCCAACGCATCGCCACCGCGTGTCCGTCGCCCAGGTCCACTTCGCGGTCCAAGGTGTAAACGACCGACCGGGTATCGAGGACGTCCACGCCGACCACTTGAGCCAATCCCATCGTCGAAAAGTTGCGGCCGTCGGCGAAGGCCAGTTGATCGCCCTTCGAGACGGTATGAAGCCCATCCTGTTGACCGTGGACGAGGCGCGCCAGGACTTGGCGGGTTCGGCCGGTCCCCTCGATTTGGCGATAGACGCCGTGGATGTTGGTGGCGTCGTCGAGTTGGTTCTCGAAGGTGCAGTCGAGCAGTTCGATCTTGCCGTGACAGTCGGTGAAGTGGGTCGCGTCGGCGTGGGTGCTAAACATCCGGCTGGACCCGGGCTTCGGAGCCACGACACAACGCCGCAGCGTCAGGTCGCGCGAAGCCTGAGCAACAAAACCCATCCCCCCGGCGTGATGGATCGTGACGCCCTCGATCTCGACGCCCGCGCATCGGATCAGGCAGAGTCCCGGTGACGACCGCGTATGGTGCTTGATCACCATGACTTGGCCCGCCGGGGTCGGCTGGGCGAATTCACCGCGAAGACGCAGACGATGGGGGTTCGACCCGTCGATCTTCTCCGCCCGCAGCGATCGCATCACGCCGTAATGATCCGGTGCGCGAAACGCCGTCTCGCGCCGGACCGGATCGAACGCCAGCATGTTGTGAAGACAATCCGACTGATACTCATGGCCCGTAAAGATCGGCCGGCCGTCCCGAATCTCAAACGGGTGGTCGGCATCCATCTCCACATCCAAGCGCGATTCGTCGGCGTCGAGCACCAGCCCCTGGCTTAAGAACGGCCGATCCCAGTCGATAGACAAATTGCGGATCGTCAGATCACGGCAATCCTCGAACAAAAACGGAATCAACTCGCCGTGGAAAACGAGTTCGGCCCCTTGGCCGTCGATCGTCACGCCTTGGAGATGAGACAGGTCAAACAGAACCGCCCGCTCCCCCGCGTCGTGGTTGCTGATGTAGCAGGCCCGGCGTGAAAGCGTGGAGGCCAATATGTCGTGGCGGCCGGGAGCCAATCGGATCACGTCGCTTTGCCCGGACCTGACATGGTCCACCTGCTCACGGAGGCCCGCGAGAAAAGATTGACCGGTACGCGGGCCGGGAAGTGTGCCCGCGGCTTCGGAAATGAATGGCGTGGCTGGCTTCATGGCGAAGATATCCGAAGAGAAAAAAACGAATCAGAGAGGGGAGAAGCCGGTGCAAAAAAGCCCAGCCCGCCGCGGTGACGACGGGCCGGACGATGGGGCAAGGTGAATTACCGCTTGCGACGAATCATGAAGGTCGCACCCAGGCCGAGCAGCGCCATGCTGCCGGGCTCGGGAATGATCAGCTTCCCGTTGGAGTCCAACACCAGCGTGGCCGCGGAGCCGTCGACCGTGATCTGGCTGAGCTGCTGAGCGGTCAGGCCGTTGATGTTGCCGAACCCGACCACGCCGGAGGTGAAGTTCACGATGTTGAGGGTGCCGCCGGCCCAGTCCTGAGTAGCGCTGTTGCCGAAGTTTAGGTCGGTGACGAGGG
>CAYPCC010000004.1:24242-29386 GCA_964409095.1 uncultured Phycisphaera sp.
CGAGGGCTCCGAGCGTGAGATTCAGGATATCGTCGCCGATCCCAACCACGCCGAACGTCTGATTCGCGTTGACGTTCAGATTCACCACCGTCGACGTGCCGGCGATCTGGACTGCGGCCGCGTTCTTCACCACGTCGGCGTTGTTGATGGTGAGGGTCGAGCTGTTATTGAACTGGAACTTGGGTCCGCCGTAGAACGAGACGCCCGCGGCGGTGTTCGCGGTGACGTTGGCGCTGGGGCCAAACACCATCTCACCCGAATAGCCCGCGTTGTTGGAGGTCGAGCCGAAAGACACGTTGTTTTGGGCGAAGCGGAGGTTCCCCGCGCCTTGAAGGGCGCCGTTGAACTGGACGCTGCCAACCCCCGTGACCTCGGTCCTGGTGGTGAGGTTCAGGTTGCTAGGGCTGCCGAACACGATCGCGTTGCTGGTGCTATTGCTGAGCTGGATCTGGCTGAACCCTGGGGTGGCGTTGGTGTTGTTGATCACCACGTTGCCGTTGATCGTCGTCGTGGAGGCGTTGTTTGTAAGGTTCCGGATCGCGACGGCATTGGCTGCGGTGTTGGTATTGATCGTCAGTAAGCCGGCGCCGAATAGGGTAAAGCCGCCAGTCGATCCACCCGAATTTTGAAGGCGACTGATATTGAAGTTGCCATCGACGTTCACCGCGGCGGGGGGGTTGATCTGAGCGAACTCGCCGTTGTCACCGATGATGTTGCTGGCCCAGTTGCCGGGGGTGGACCACAGGCCCGTGCCGGCCGCTGCGTTGTACACCGCGGCATTTGCGATGCCGGGGCTTACCGCAATGGCTGCCAATCCTAACCACGCAGAAACGAAAGAAACGCGATTCATGGGTAAATCCTCCAAAGGATGAAAAGGGAAACAGAGAAACAGAAACAGAAGTAACGCACGATTAGTGTGCTCGGGCTGCCGGTACCGGCCCGGTGCTTTTGCCGGGCACCAGCTGGCAGCTGAGCATGGTGTGATTCGTAGACGAGACGACCTGCCGAACGCGCTGATGAAGCCGAGCCACCGCAAGCTTGCCCAGGTCTTCAAACGGGGCCTCGATCGAGGTCATGCGCGGCAGATTCGCGGGGGGATCCAGATGATCGAAGCCGCACACCGAAAGGTCCCGCGGGCAGATGATGCCACGCGATTTGAGGCTATCCAGCAGGCGATAGCCCTCCGCGTCGTTGGCGGCGATCCAACCGGTAACGCCTTGCTTGAGCCGTGCTTCAACCTTAGCGGTCAACGCGTCGTGATCCTTGACCAAGCCCGGCTCGAATCCCCAGGACGCCATGTCCGACAACGACACGCCCCGACGCTGCAACGCCAAGACCAACCCACTCCACCGGATGCGCTCGACCGAATAGTCCGACGCGGGAATGAAGCCGATCCGGCGGTGCCCCAGCCCCCAGAGGTGTTTGACGAGCATCTCCATCGAACCCAGGTCGTCGTGGTCGATGCAATCCACCGTCACGTTGGGCACGAAACCCGCGACCTTCACGCAAGGCAGCTGCTTGGCCAAACGGTCCACCGCTTCGGCGGGGAAGTTGCCAATCACCAACAGGCCTTGGCATTGGCCGAACCGAACGATCGGGGGCAGGACTTCGAGGTCGTCGATCCGCTTCGCCTGGTCGGGGTGGATGTAATCGAGCGAGAGCGAGAGCTCGCGTTCGCGGGCCTCGCTGATCATGCCGTGCAGCACACGGTTGCGGACGACGGCGTTGTAGCCATCGAGACTGGCGCTGCCGTAGCTGATCGCCGCGATGGTCGGCACGGAAGTCATTTTCTTGGATTCACGCTTTCCCCCCGGCTTGTACCCCATCGCCGAAGCCGCACTCAGCACGCGGGCCCGAGTCTTCGGATTGATCGACGGGTGATCGCTGAGCGACCGACTGACCGTCGCAATCGAAAGGCCCAGATGTTTCGCAATGGATTGTTGATTCGCGGCCATAGAGAGGAATCCAAATGAGAGAGAGAATAGATATTACACGGGAAATTTAAAAATACAAGCGTCCTGCAAAAATTTATGCAAATTTTACGGCAGGCATGTTCGTTCGCCCACGGCGATGCCATAGCTGCACCACGACGCGACTCGGATGCCCCCAACCGTGGCCATGTTTTGAGATGAATGGCTGAAGCCTAAAAAATCATGAATCATGATGATGGCGTGGTTTATGGCCATCCGGACGAAGGAAAGATTGAGTTCCCCGACTGGCCTGAGCTATTCGCCATTGGGGGAGTATTTGGTGATGTCGGTCGTTATGGCGTGCTGCGGGAGGGGGATCGGGCCGTCCAGCGCGGGATCGTCGGTGCGTCGCATCCATTGGTCCAACCGCTGCCGGAGGTCGGCCAGCGTGGCGGCGTGCGTTGGATCGTGGACGAGGTTGTGGGTTTCGTGGGGGTCGAACGTCAGGTCGAAGAGCTCTTCCGCCGGCAAAGCCTGCTCCGCCCAGCCCTGCGCAACCCAGTAGCTCTTGCTGAGCGAATCATCGACGTTGGGTAGGACCCGCTTCGCATGGCCCGCGAGATGCCGGATGTATTTCCACTGCGGGGTCCGGACGGCCCGCATCGGTTCATACGCCGCGTGGTAGTTCACCTCCGCGAAGACCTCGTCGTGAAGTTGATCGACCTGGCCGCTGACCAAAGGCAACAAGCTCTTGCCTTGCAACCGATCCGGGGCATCGAGATTCAGCAAGTCGCAGACCGTCGGGAAGAAGTCGAGGTGTGTGACCATCGCATCGACGACTTTGCCCCCGCAAAAAGCGCTGCCGGCTGGCCCGCGGACGATCATCATCACGCCGGTGCCGTGATCCGTGAGCCTGCATTTCATGCCGGGGAAGGCGATGCCGTGGTCGGTCGTCGCCAACACCAGGGTGTTCTCGGCCAAACCGGTGCGGTCCAGTGCTTCGAGAACCCGGCCCATGCAAAAGTCGGTGCTCTGCATGCTCGACGCATACTCGGCCATGTCCCGGCGGGTCTGGGGCGTATCCGGCAAGGGCGAAGGCGGACGAACATAACGCTCATCAAACGCGGGGCCCAGCGACGGAAAGCTCTGGTCGGGGCGGTGTTTCACCGAACCGCGGTGCGGCGCAAAATAGCCGACCGACAGGAAAAACGGCCGCTCGTGGTCCTCATGGAGAAAGTCGACCGCGGCATCGGTGGGCTTAAGGAAGTGCGGGTCTTCGGTCAGCACGCGGTGGTAGCCGATCGCGGCGAGGTCCGCCGATCCGGGCGCAGCGGTCGAGGCGATGTGCTGCATGCCCGCGAGGGCCGAGGTGTAGCCGGCATCGTGCAGGGTATGGATCAGATGGTGCGAATAATCATTCAGACGGAAGCCGCGGTGAGCTAAACCCAACATGCCGTTGACGTGGGCGTGCTCGCCGGTGAGCAGACAGGCCCGGCTGGGCGAGCAGGTCGGATTGGTCGTGAACGCCTGACGAAAGAGCACGCCTTGCTCGGCGAGTCGCTGCAGCGACGGGGTGGGTACCGCGTGGCCGTAGGGCTGAATGTACCTGCCCGCGTCGTGGCAGTGCAGGTAAACGATATTGAAGGGCCGAGCTTTCATTGAGGTGGTTCTGTTTCTGTGAAGTTCGCGGTCCGTCGGGGCGTAACGCGGGATGAAAAGCAATGAGGCTGGGGGCTCGTTTCATGTCGCCTGACTTTGATGCTAACGCCGCCTCATCAGGGCGACTTCACAATGCGACTCAAGCTCGATCCAGCCCATCCATTCGTCCGAATCGTAACGCAGAACGACACACCCAGCTCCGTGGCGGCGTCGTTGAAGGGTCGCACACCCTAGATTCGGCAAGGCCACGCACGACGTACTCGCCGTACATCGTGCGGATAGCCCGGATCAATTGAAGTCGACCTTGGGGCGTCAGCTCACGCATACTCGGGCAGAAAGTCTTTTTCCGCGTCGAACATCTCCATCGTCATGGCTTTGATCTCGCGGGGGGTCAGCACCGCGGCACACAGCGGGTCGAGCATGAGCGCGTGGGCCGCGGCCTGCTTGCTGCGGGTGACGATCGCTTGGGCGGCGAGATCAAACATCGCCATGTTGCTGGCGCAAATGTGCGCCATCTGCGGGGGCAATGCGCCGTAGCGCGTGGGCTGGATGCCGTTCTTATCGACGTAGCAAGCGACCTCGACGCACCCGTCGCCGGGAAGGTTGGTGATCAGCTTGCCCGCCTCGCCGCGCGAGGTTTTGCCGACGGCGGTGGCGTGATTCATCACGTTGCCGTGGATGCGGAGCGGCGCGTTTTTCTCCATGGCTTCGATGATCCACGAGCCGTACTCCCACGAGCGGTTGAGGTCGAATTTCTCTTCGCCGCTGACCCACTTGCGGCGTTCTTCATCCATGTTGTTCCGCCACGTCGGCCAATTGCTGGCGTAGAACCGGCTGCCGCCTTCGTAACCCAGCCGCAGCAGCTTTCGGCCCTCTTCGGACTTGCGGTAGTACGGCAGGTATTCCGACAGGTGGCCCGAGCTTTCGGTGATGAACGCCCCGAAGTGGACGCACATGTCTTTACGGATGAGCTCGTGTTGTTCGTAATCCTTCTCGGCCGTCGTGCCGTGAGAATCATCTCGGCTGTCGAACGCCCCCTTGCCCGCCTCGGCCTCAGCGATGCCCGCCGCCAATTCGCGTTTGAATTTTTCGAGAAGCACCGTTTCGTACAGGTCTTTACCCTTGTGCTCTAGCTTCGTAAACCACGCCAAGTGGTTGATGCCCGCGCACTCCCAATCGAGTTCGCCGTAAGGCACGTCGGCCATCTCGGCCAGCAAGTGACTCGTCCCCTGCACCGAGTGGCACAGCCCCACCACCGGCACCTCGGGCACCGCGTAACCCGCAGCCAGCACCATCATGTTCATCGGATTGGTGTAATTCAACATCACCGCACCCGGGCAAAGCTCCCGCATATCCCGCAGGATGTCGAGGAACACCGGCACGGTGCGCAGGCCCTTAAACAAACCGCCGGGCCCGATCGTGTCGCCGATGCACTGATCGACGCCGTACTTCAGCGGAATATCGTTATCCCACGCCACGCACTGCGTGCCCGACACCTCGACGCTGCACACCGCGTAGTGCGCCCCAACCAGCACCTCGCGGCGGTCGATCGACGCCTTCACCGACCAGCCACTC
>CAYPCC010000004.1:29396-33669 GCA_964409095.1 uncultured Phycisphaera sp.
CTCTTTGCCCAAGTCCTTAATCACCTGCTCGACCACGCTGGCCGTCAACGCCAAGCGGTCCGCATCGATATCCACCAGCCGCAGCTCGCCGCGGTCGGCCCCTTCGATCGTCAACACATCACGACAGATCTTCGGACAAAACGTCGATCCTGCGCCCAAGAACACCACGTTGATCGGCCGGGTCATCTTGCCGGGCAGCGGTGTGACATCGTCGGCGGCCTTGGTGTGGGCGTCGTGGCCCCGGGCGGCTTCGTCGAGTTGAGATTGTTCGGGGGTGGCGGTAGTGGCCATCGAGACGTCTCCAAAATGAATGCGATTGACAAGTGAAACCCGCGACGACAGCCGCGGCGATTAGTCTGAATTATCCCTCCGAAACCACAAATGAAAAGTGGCGTCTCGTGACAATTCGTGTACATTTCGTGATATGTCGTCGCATAACCCCAAGTTGGACAACGGTGCCCTCTGGCACATCCGCGGCCACGGCCGGGAGACCCACCCCGCCGGGCGGACGTATTGGTGGGATAACACCCGCCTCCCCCGCGGCGGCGGGGTGGTTCAATTGACCCTGGCCGGCGAGATCGTCCACCGCGCCCCGTCGGGCGAACAACCCGCCGGGGCCGGAACTTTTTTGCTCTTTAATTATGGCGAAAATAGCGCCTACGGCCATCCCGGGCCGCTACGCCATCCCTATGTTTGTCGGTGGCTGTCGCTCTTCGGCGCGGGTGTCGCCGAGCACCTGCAAGCCTTGATCGCTCGCCACGGGCCGGTGCACCACGTCGGACTCGACCACCCGTTGGTCGCCCAGCACGACCGGCTCATCGACCTGGCCCACCCCCGACACCCGGCCGAGCCCACCGAGATGGCCAGCGATATTCATCATTTCGTGATGGGCCTGCACGACTTGGCCGAGCTGCGGCTCAAGGAAAAACTCGCCCCCGTGGACATGGCGGTCCAGTCGATCCTCCGTCGCCCGCACCAGCCCAGGTCGCTCAAAGAAATCGCCGCCCACTTCGGCGTCAGCCGGGAGCACTTGTCGCGCACCTTCCGCCAAACCGTCGGCCGATCTGCCTACGACGTCTTAGCGGAAGCCAAATGCCGCCGAGCGTTGTCCCTGCTCAAACAAACCCGGCTGCCCATCGCCGAGGTCGCTCGCCAAGCCGGCTACGCCAACCCCCACAGCCTCGCCCGCCACGTCCGCGACGCCACCGGCCACGCCCCCACCACCTACCGCGAACACGCTTGATTCTCAAAAAAACAACCCTCGCAAATCATCGATTTGCGAGGGCTTCAAAATGACCAGGGTGGGACTCGAACCCACAACCAGCGGCTTAAAAGGCCGATGCTCTACCGATTGAGCTACCTAGTCAGCAAGGAGACAACACAGTATAGGCCGTCGATCCGCGTCGGGCGGAATAAGATATCGACCGCCGCGACACGGGTCAAACCCCACGCCCCGCACCCGTTACGATGACGCCATGGGCCAGCCCGATCACCCGCCGCTTTTCGTTTCTGCCGACGCCGACCACGGCCCCCGCGTGATGGTCATCGCCGAGGTCGGGGTCAACCACGACGGCAACCCCCAGAGGGCCGACCACCTCCTCCACGCCGCCGCCGACGCGGGAGCCGACGCGGTGAAGTTCCAACTCTTTCGGCCCGACCGCCTGCTCTCCGCCGCCGCCCGCTTGGCAACTTACCAAGACGGCCAGGCCGACGACGCCCACGCCCTGCTCGCCGCGCTGACGCTCCCACTCGACGCGATGCGAAGCCTGCGCGACACCGCGGAGCAACTCGGCCTGCGATTCATCGTCACGCCGTTCAGTCTCGCGGATGTGGCCGACCTCGCTTCGTTGGACGTGGATGTCGTGAAGATCGCCTCGCCCGACGCGGTGAATACGCCTCTACTCGACGCCGCTGCGGCGCTGGGCAAGCCGATGATCGTCTCCACCGGCACCTGCGACCTCGACGAACTCGACGCCGCCGGCCGCGCCGCCCAGGCCACCGGCGGAGCGCTGCTCCAATGCGTCTCGGCCTATCCCACGCCCGACGCCGCCGCCGGCCTCGGCGGGATGGCCGCCCTCCGCCAACGATTCCCCCGCTGCCCCGTCGGCTATTCCGATCACACCGCCAGCCTCGACACCGGCGCGCTCGCCGTCGCCGCCGGGGCCGTCGTCCTCGAAAAACACCTCACCCACCACCGCCAAGCCCCCGGCCCCGACCACGCCGCCAGCCTCGAACCCCAAGACCTCGCCACCTACATCGCCGCCGTCCGCCGCGCGTCCGCCATGCTCGGCCCACTCGCCAAAACCTGCACCCCGCTCGAACGCAATGTCCAGCAAGTCTCCCGCCAAAGCGTCTGCCTCAACCGCGACCTGCCCGCCGGCCACGCCCTCACCCGTGACGACCTCGACGTCAAACGCCCCGGCACCGGCGTACCCGCCGCCCAACTCTCCGCCGTCCTGGGCCAAACCCTCGCCCGCCCCGTGAAAGCCGATCACCCATTGATGCTCGATGACCTGCGACACTCCGTGTAAAGCTCAACGGGCAACAACACGCAACCGCTTTACGTCCCACCCACTTTTTTTACAGCACCCACCCCGCGTCGCCCGATGGCATTCCCCGGCACACGCCGTTTGCCCGTCGATCCCGCTCCCGTGGAGGAAGTTTGCCATGCTGTTTAAAGCCACCCTCGTCGCCGTCATCGTCTACCTCGCCGCTTGTTACGCCTACGGCCTGTACCTCTTGGTCAAGCTCTACGCCAACAAACGCCTCCACGCCGCGCCCGCCCACCTCCAAGAAAACCCGCGCTCGATCAGCGACACCACCCCCGCCTCGGCCCCCCAGACCCGCGACGGCCGGCCCGCCTACGACACCCCCGCCAAGGCCGCGTAAACCCATCTCGCCACGGGGTCTTGGCCGGCGATTCTCTTCGCCTCGCCGCGGCGCAATCTCGCCCGACCCGGCGTAACATCCAACCACGATGTTACGCCCCACCACCCCCGCTCCACTTACCGATTCCCGGCGTCTGGCCGACGAACTCCACCTCGACGCCGTCGTCGCCGGTGAAGCCCGTTTGTCTCCCGCCGACGCATTGCGTCTTTACCACGAAGCCCAGCTCCACGACTTGGGCCGCTGGGCCTCGGCCGTGTGCGACCGCATCCACGGCAGCGGGCCAGACGCGAAACGTACCTACGTCATCGACCGCAACATCAACTACACCAACGTCTGCTCCGCCTCCTGCACCTTCTGCGCCTTCTTCCGCAAAGAAGGCGACGACGACGCCTACGTCCTGACCAATGACCAGCTCCACGAAAAAGTAAAACAACTCGTCGACATCGGCGGCACGCAGGTGCTCCTCCAAGGCGGGATGCACCCGCACCTGGGCGTAGACTTTTACGTCGAGTTGCTCCAAGGATTGAAAGCCGAATTCCCGGGCGTGCATATCCACGGCTTCAGCCCGCCGGAGTTCGTCGAGTTTGTCGCGGTCTACGACATGCCCGGCTTCCCCAAGACCGACCCGAAAAAATCACACGAACTGCCCCGCGATGTCTGGCTCGCCAAACTCCAAGCGATCATGACATTGCTCATGAACGCGGGCCTGGATTCACTTCCGGGGGGCGGCGGAGAAATTTTTGCGCCCCACGTCCGCCGAAAAATCGGCATCGGCAAAGCGTCCGCCGAGCAGTGGCTCGACGTCATGGAAACCGCCCACAAGCTGGGCATGTTCACCAGCGGCACGATGATGTTCGGCCACATCGAAGGCGCCGCCGACCGCATCCTCCACATGGACGCCATCCGTCAACGCCAAGACCGCGCCATCCAAAACAACTTCCCCGGCCGATACATCAGCTTTATCAGTTGGCCCTTCCAACGCGAAAACACCCCGCTTGGCCACCTGCCCGACTTCGATCTATCGCTGGAGAAAAGCGGCGAAAGATTTCCGGGGGACGTGCTCGCCGAGGCTGTGATGCGTGGCGACGTGGACCCCGACGATAAAAAAGCCTGCGGCGAGATCGCGCCCCGGGCTGGCAAAACCGTCCGCCTCGCCGGGGCCACCGACTACCTCCGCACGCAGGCCATCAGCCGGCTGTACCTCGACAACATCCACAGCATCGGCAGCTCCTGGGTCACCATGGGCCCCCGCATCGGCGAGTTGGGTTTGTATTACGGGGCCAACGACATGGGCAGCGTGATGATGGAAGAAAACGTCGTCAGCGCCGCCGGCACGACCTACTGCCTCAGCGAAGAAGTCCTCTGTCACCTCATCCGCGACGCC
>CAYPCC010000004.1:33679-39047 GCA_964409095.1 uncultured Phycisphaera sp.
TCACCCCCGCGCAGCGCAACAACCGCTACGAATTCTTAGCCGTCCACGACGGCGAAGATTCCCCCGATCGCCGCGTTCAAGACTGGTCCACCCAACGCGCTAAAGCCCTGCATATCGAGAAAAAAGACGCCGCCGCCGCCAACGGCGCATCCCCCGGCGGCGAAGGCAAAAACGCGACGATCCCGCTGACGATCGATGGCTCCAAGAATGCCACATCTTGACAGTGATTTCTCGTATTTGTTATTAGGTTCACGTTAAATTACAACCATGCGGTGCGTACTAAAGTGGAAGATTCCTCAAGATTTTGATCTGCTGTATCGACAACGCCTCCGACCCGTTGCGGTAAGAAAAGCGATGCGTTTGTCATTGACGACTTTGCTAGTGGGTGATGCCACTTGGTACGGCTTCATCTACTGGCATCAATTCACACCGCGAGCAATAACCAATTTAGCTGGCCACGCTTTCATCTGGCTCACCGCCGTCTATTGGTGGGTCATTCCCTTGAGATACTACTTCCCAATGCCCGGCTATCAGATGTCAGGTTTCGGAATTAGCCGTGGCTCGCGGGAAACCCAGACTTGGAAACGCTTTGCTCGTATCCACGTTGAAGAAGATGAACAACCTGTTGCCTAGTACCGGATGGTCCTTGAACGGCACAAAGGCAGCGAAGTCTCGATCGTGTTACCCCATAACACGCGGATGAGGCATCTGATTCAGAGATACGTTGAAAGAAAAATTGAAAACAATACGGCTATAGACAACAGATCAGCGGCACTTTAAAAAACGCAAAACCCACTGATTCTGTACGGATTCGGGTTGTGCTATGGTGCGTGCGCCCCGGCTAAGCACGGCTGTGGAGCCTCGGTCAATCTGTGCATTTGGAGCATCACCAAGATGTCGGTCAGAAACCTGGATCGTGTGTTCAACCCCCGGCGGGTCGCCATCGTTGGCGCCAGTGACAAAACCTCGAGCGTCGGCTACGCCGTGCTCAACAACATGATCGGCGGCGGGTTCAAAGGCGTCGTCTACCCCATTAACCCCAAACGCGAAGCCGTCCAAGGCATCGCCGCTTATCAGGACCTGACGACGCTGCCGCACGTCCCCGACCTCGTGGTGATCTGCACGCCCGCTCCGACCGTGCCCGCGATTGTGCGGTCGGCCGTCGAACTCGGCGTCAAAGGGGTCTGCGTCATCAGCGCCGGCTTCCGCGAAGCCGGCCCCGAAGGCATCAAACTTGAACGCGAAGTTCTCGCCGAGATCGCCAAGGGCGAGGGCGTCCGCATGATCGGTCCCAACTGTCTGGGCGTCATCGTGCCGAGCATCGGCCTCAACGCCAGCTTCACCGTCGGCACGCCCGCCGCCGGCAACATCGCGTTCATCACGCAATCCGGTGCGCTGGGCACCAGTGTCTTGGACTGGGCGATCCGCAAGGGCATCGGGTTTTCCAAGTTTGTGTCCGTCGGCAACATGGCCGAGGCCGACTTCGCCGACCTGATCGACTACTTCGGCCAAGACCCCGCGACCGACGCGATCCTGCTCTACATCGAATCCATCTCCAACGCTCGGGCCTTCGTCTCCGCCGCCCGCGCATTCACCCAGACCAAGCCGATCATCGCCTACAAAGCCGGCCGATTTGCCGAGTCCGCCGCCGCCGCCGCGTCGCACACCGGGGCGCTGATGGGGGCGGACGATGTCCACGACGCCGCGTTCCGCCGAGCGGGGATCGAGCGGGTTTACGAGATCGACGACATGTTCGACTGCGCCGAACTCTTGGGCCGTCGCAAGGTGCCGCGCGGCGGTCGGCTGGGCATCGTGACCAACGCCGGCGGCCCGGGTGTCATGGCGACCGACGCCCTGATTGCCCGCGGCGGCACGCTCGCCAAACTCACCGACGCGACGATGGAGAGACTCAACGCCGCGCTGCCGCCGTTCTGGTCGCACAACAACCCGGTGGACGTGCTGGGTGATGCGCCGCCCGAGCGTTACGGCGTGGCGACGAAGATCGTCGCCGACGACCCCGACGTGGACGCGGTGCTGGTGATCCTGACGCCGCAAGCGATGACCGATGCGTACGCCGCCGCCGAGGCCGTGGCCGACGCGGTGAAAGACTCGAATAAACTCGTCCTCACCGCGTGGGCCGGCGGAGCGAGCGTGATCGCGGGCCGTGAACTGCTCAGCGCCCGCGGCATCCCCGCCTACCCCACGCCCGAGCGAGCGATCCAAGGCCTGATGCACTTGGTCAACTACCAACGCAACATCGCCGCGCTCTACGAAACCCCGCGGGACGTGCCGGTCGAGTTTGAGCTCAACACCCAAAACATCGAAAACACGCGGGCCGACCTGCTCGCCAAGCCGCAGAACACCCTCAGCGAAGCCGAGGGCAAAGCCCTGCTCAAAGACTACGGCATCCCCGTCGCCGAGACCCTTATCGCCGCCACCGAAGACCAGGCCGTCGAGCACGCCGAGTCCATCGGCTACCCCGTCGTGATGAAAATCCTTTCGCCCGACATCACCCACAAGACCGACGTCGGCGGCGTCAAACTCAACCTCGCCAACGAGCAAGACGTCCGCTACGCCTGGCAACGCATGATGGAACGCGCCGCCGAGGTCAAACCCCACGCCAAGCTCGACGGCGCAACCGTGCAGCCCATGATCGACACCCGCGACTGCGTCGAGATGATCCTCGGCGCCATCAAAGACCCCGTGTTCGGCAGTGTGATCCTCTTGGGCTTCGGCGGCGTGACCGCAGAAGTCTGGCAAGACCGCGTGCTGGGCTTGCCGCCGCTGACCGAAAAACTGGCCGACAACATGATCAACGGCCTCAAGAGTAAACCCCTGCTCGAAGGCTACCGCGGCGCACCCAAGACCAACAAGCACGCGCTGATCGAAGCGATGATCCGGTTCTCGTATCTGATTGCCGACAGCCCCAACATCGCCGAGCTCGACATCAACCCCCTGCTGGTCGGGCCCCGCGGCACGATCGCCCTCGACGCCCGCGTCATGACCGATATCGCCCCGGTCACCGCCGACGCGCGGTTCAGCCACCTCGCCATTCGCCCGTATCAAGCCGACCTCGAACACGAACTCATTCTCAAAGATAACACCCCCGTCACCATCCGCCCGATCCGTCCCGCCGATGAACCCGCGTGGCACGGCCTCGTCGCCGCGTGTTCCCCCGAAACGCTGCACGCCCGCTTCTTCCACAGCATCGGCAAAACCACCCACACCATGGCCACCCGCTACTGCTACATCGACTACGACCGCGAAATGGCCCTCGTCGCCATGACCAGCAATCCTAACGAAAACAACGAAAAAATGATCGGCGTCGGCCGACTCGTCTGCGAACCCGACGGCCACTCCGCCGAGTACGCCGTCGTCGTCGCCGACGACCACCAAGGCCAAGGCCTGGGCAACGCCCTGACCCAACAAAGCCTCGACGTCGCCCGCGGATGGGGCGTTCAGCGACTCTTCGGTACCACCAGCGCCGACAACAAACGCATGATCGCCACCTTCAAAGAACACGGCTTCACCATCACCCCCGACCCCGACGAACCCAGCTTCGTCAACGCCGAGCTGATGCTCAGCTGACGCCATCGTGTTCAACTGATCTGCGTAGGTCGTGCTTCAGCATGACGCGAGGGTGAGAGACCTCGCGTTATGCTAAAGCATAACCTACCCGTTATGCTCCTAAGTGTTCTCTGCCTTTGGGGTGTCGGGGCAACGACCTGACCGCCCGCCGCGTAGGCGATCTGACACCAATCAACCCACCCGCCGCAAACTTTTTCATTTCACCAGTTTCAATTTCCGCTTCTGCCGCTGCTCGTTCATCTCCACCAACACGCGCTGCGTGATCGCGCAGTGTTTCATCACATGGTTCAAGAGCGCCACCGTCTGCAGCGTCTCGTCCGCCGTCATCGGCCCGTGCTTCCACGCCCGGATCGCGGCCAACGATTCACTGGCCCCCTTCACACACTCGATCGTCGCGTCCAGCGCGTCGTCCGCGTCGATCTGTCCGTCGTCGTTCACGTCCAATTCCAGGTCCAATCGGGTGCAAAGCCAATCCGTGCCGCTCGTAAACGCCTGCAGGATTTCTTCCTGCGCCAGGTTGTCGGGCAAGTGCCGAACCAGCAGCCGAATCGAATCGAAGTCCGGCTGCGACTGACCCGCGATCCACCGATACACCGTCGAAGTCGATACCCCCGCCAAGTCTCCCACTTCTTTCGCGGACGTGAGTTTCTGATCGATCACCCGTTGCAATGTCTTACCCAGCATGTTGGCCCCTTTCCGGCTTGCGACCCTATATCTTTCAGATCATAGAATACTGCCCTGGGTTCCCCGGATATGACAATTTTTTCCGGCGAGACCCCAAGTCTGCGGCCTTGCTCGCCCAGATTTTGCCGTAGAATGTCTCAGCAATACGCATGGCGGCGGTTTTCGCCCGCCTCCATCCTCACCCTCGGGAGTCATCCATGAAACACTTTCTTACCCTCTGCGGCGTCCTCACCCTAACCCTCGCCGCCACGGGCTGCGTCAAGTTCAAGCAGGCTTGGACCATCAACCCCGACGGCTCGGGCAAGATGGTCATGACCTTCGGCGTCAGCGAGCAGATGCTCGCCATGGCCGGCGATCAAGACCCCTTTGCCGACCTCGACGACCCCTCGGACATGATGGACCAGGAAGACAACGGCTGGGTCGCCTTCACCAAACCCGAAATCAAAACCGAAGGCGGCTTCAAGTACGCCACCTTCGTCGGCTACTTCGACGACATCAACCAAGTCACCTTCTCGGGCGACGGCGGCAACGGCGAAATGATCGACTCGTCCTACAGCCTCGCCGACGGCACCTTCACCGTCAGCAACGGCATGCTCGGCCAAGTCATCGAAGCCATGACCAAAGACCCCCAAATGCAAGACCCGCAGATGAAAGCCATGATGGCCCCCATGATGGAAGGCCTCGAAATGACCGAGAGCTACCAAGTCCCCGGCGACGTCACCGACGCCGAGGGCTACTCCGCCCAAGGCAACATCGCGTCCACCACCCTCACCGCCACCGACATGCTCGGCGACACGCCGCCGACCATCACCGGCCTCGACGACGGCGAACTCACCATCGCCTTCACCCCCGCCGGCTGGACCCACCAAGACGCCTGGACCGCCGAGCTCGAAAACGCCAAGACCCAGTGGCAAGCCATCAAAGACAAAGCCGGGGTCAACGCGCCCGTCGGCGCGGGTGCGGAATAAAAACGTCACTCTACTCACTACGAAACCCCCAAAGCCGAGGGATCGCCATCCCTCGGCTTTTTTGTTGCGCCCAATTCACTTGTCAAAGAGCGAGCCGATGATTCCCACTCACCTTTCCGCCGTGGCAG
>CAYPCC010000005.1:0-38446 GCA_964409095.1 uncultured Phycisphaera sp.
AGATCATCAAACTCCGCTACGGCATCGGCGACGGCTACACCTACACCCTCGAAGAAGTCGGCCGCATCTTCAAAGTCACCCGCGAACGCGTCCGCCAAGTCGAAGCCAAAGCCATCCGCAAACTCCAACACCCGGTGCGCAGCCGCAAACTCGTCGGCTTCGTCGACGGCGACGACGAGTTTGATTGATTTCCCCGCCCCAGCCCTCGGAGGCATACATCAAAACCCCAAAGCCGACGGATGGCCATCCGTCGGCTTTTTTCTGCGCCCACGCGGCGCACCGTCCTCCCGTAGAATCCCGCCCATGCCCGACACCTTCACCACCCTCACCGAACCCGAGTTCGACCAACGCATCATCGAGAACAAAGCCGGCGTCCGCGTCAGCGTCCTCGCCAACGGCTGCCTCCAGTGGATCACCGTCGGCCCGACCATGATCAACCTCTTCGTCGGCCACCCCCTCGGCGGCGGACCGATGCGACTGCTCATCCGTAAACACAACGGCGACACCGTCACCCACACCCAGGCCGTCGGCCCCGAAAGCACCGCCGACGTCGCAGCCAGCGACCACGCCATTCGCTGGTCGGGCAAATGGAACTCGCTTGGCTACACCGTCGAGTTGATCCTGCACGCCACCAAACCCGCGTGGGCCTGGCGGGTCACGCTCGATCCCGACGGGAACCAGACCGCCGCCGGCACCTACGACGCGATCCTCATCCAAGACGTCGGCCTCGCCGACCGCGGCCAAATCCAAAACAACGAAGCCTACACCAGCCAATACCTTGATCACCAAATCTTCAACCACGCCACCCTCGGCCCCGTCATCGCCACCCGCCAAAACCTCGCCCAACACGGCACCCAACACCCCCAACTCCTCACCGCCTGCACCACCGGCGCCGCCGGCGCCCTCACTGACGCCTTCGACTTCTTCGGCCCCGCAACCCGCGCCGGCCACGATCCGCTCCACGCCGCCACGCCCACCCTCCCGACGCGCAACCGGCAGTACGAATTTTCTTGCCACGTCTCGCAATCGCAGCCGATCGAGTTGATGGCGAGCGATTCTCAAAGCCTGACTTTTGTGATGTCGTTTCAAGCCGACCGCCCCGCGGCGAGCGCGGCCGAGGATATACAGTCCTTGGAAAAACTTGGCGGTTCAGAAACCTGGGCCGCCGCGATCACGCAACGATATGAATCGTTCGGCAAACGCGCCGCAGGCGAGGTCGATGTGGAACTGCTCAACGGCGAACCGCTTGATGAGCAGCAGATGTCCGAATGTTTTGGCCTGGCCGTGTCGTGGCGGCAGGCTGAATATCTTGACGGTCAAATCGCATCGTTCTTCACCGAAGATCGAACGCACGTGGTTTTTTTGACCAAAGAACTTCAGGTTGATCGCCGCCACGCTCACCTCTATCGCTCCGGCTGGGATGCCCTGCCCGGCGGCGAGATGATGTGCAGCACCGCGTATGCGTCGGGGATCTTTGCGTCGCATGTATGTTTGGGCAATACCAGCTTCAACAAACTGCTGAGCGTGAGCCGTGACCCACTCAACCTTGCGCGGTACTCGGGGCTGCGTTTATTTGTCCGGCTGGACGGTGAATCCCGATGGCGTCAACTCGGCTGCGCTTCGGCGTTTTCGATGACGCCCAACGGGTGCGAGTGGACTTACCGGCTGCCGGGCGGGCGATTGCTGTGGGTATTTGCCCATGAAGAAACAAGCAATTACGCCAAGTTGGGTTTCGATGTGCGGCCGGATCGGGGGACGCCGATGGACCTTCGGATGACGGCTCATCTGGTGTTGGGCGACCGCGAACACGATCAACCGGTGCATGTAGATTTCGATGCGGCGGCGGGCGTCGTGGAATGTCGCGCGACCACGGGCCTCTTGGCCGACCGCTATCCCGAAGCGAAGTGGTCGATCCGTTTTACGCAGCCGTTGAACGAAATCGGAGGCGATGAGTTACTTCTTGATGATGGGGAACGCCGAGGTTGGCCTTGGCTGGTGGCCGAGGCATATCAAACGATGGGTATGAGTTGGGAGATCGTTGGCGAACTTGGAGAGGTGGCGGGTGGTGCAAGAGATTTGCCAGACCGCGGACTGCTTAATCCCGATGAAGCATCGGTCGTGTTGCAAGATTCCGTTTCTGGCGGAGCGGCATGTCTCAACGAAGCCCTGCCGTGGTTCGATCACAACGCGTCGATCCACCTCACGGCTCCGCACGGGATCGAGCAGTACGGCGGGGCGGCGTGGGGGGTACGGGATGTGTGTCAGGGGCCCGTCGAATGGTTGCTGGCGCGCGGCGAAACCGCCACGGTGGCGCGGATTATCGAGGACGTGTTTTCGCATCAGTACGACCCGGCGAGCGACGCGGAGAATGCGGGTGCGTGGCCGCAGTGGTACATGCATCCGCCGTTTGAAAATATCCAGGCGCCGCACAGCCACGGGGATGTGGCGGTGTGGCCGATCATCGCCACGGTGAATTATTTGAGCGCCACCGGCGATGTCGCGCTGCTCGACCGTGTGGTGCCGTACACCCAACCCGAGGCCCCGTTCGCAGCGACCGAGCGCACCGCGACGATCCGCGAACACCTCCAAGCGGGTATCGACAAACTGATCGAAAAGTTTGTGCCCGGGACATCATTGCTCGCCTACGGCGACGGCGACTGGAACGACTCGCTCCAACCCGCCCAGCCCGCCATGCGCGATTCGATGGTCAGCACGTGGACGGTCGAATTGTTTTATCAAGCGCTACGGGGGTGGGCGCAAGCGCTAAGAGCACGCGGCGAGGACGCCGCGGCTGATAGGCACAACGCCACGGCCGACGCGATCCGCGATGACTTTAATCATCGCCTCGTACTCGATGGCGAAACCGTAGGGTTGTATCTGCATCACGACGACCCCGCCCAGGTCAAGGTGCTGCTGCACCCTCGAGACACCGACACCGGCGTGAAGCACCGCTTGCTCCCGATGATCCGCGGGATCATCTCGGGGATTTTCACGCCTGAGCAAGCTCGGCATCACGCGAAACTCATTGATACGCACCTGCTGGCGCCCGACGGCGCTCGGCTGATGGACCGGCCCCCGAAGTACACCGGCGGAACGATGACGCATTTCCAGCGGCTCGAATCTGCATCCTTCTTCGGCCGGGAGATCGGGCTGATGTACACCCACGCCCACCTGCGCTACGCCGAGGCGATGGCCAAGCTCGGCGAGGCCAAAAAATTGTTCCAAGCCCTGCTCACGATCTGCCCGGTCGGCCTCCAACACGCGGTGCCCAACGCCAACCCCCGGCAAGCCAACTGCTATTTCAGCAGCAGCGACGCGGCGTTTGTGAACCGCGCCGATTCCGAAGCGCGGTATGAGGATTTGATGCGCGGGGACGTGCCGGTGAACGGCGGGTGGCGGGTGTATTCGAGCGGGCCCGGCATCGTGATCGGGCTGATCGTGCGCCAGTGGTTGGGCTTGCGTCGTGAATACGATCGGCTGGTGTTCGATCCGGTGCTGACCGCCGAACACGACGGCCTAGTCGCCACGGTGTCGCTGTTGGGTGAGTCGTGCACGGTGACATATCACGTCTCGGGCGAGGGCGGCGGGGTTGAGCGGGTTATGCTCGACGGCGAAGTGGTGGAGCCGATCGGGCGCGACGACAATCCTTACCGCGTGGGCGGGTTGTGCGTGGAAGCGAAAGCCTTCGGCGAACGGTTAGTAGGTTCGTCGAAGCGGATTGAGGTGTGGTGCTGAGATGGTTTTGACGTGTTTTCGTAGGTTATGCTTCAGCATAACGCGGGGTTATTCACAGCCGCGTTATGGTGAAGCATAACTTACGTTGTTGCGTTTTTACGTTTTACGCGGCGTGGCGTTGGTCGGTGGGGCCTTGGTCGGTATCGAAGAGCTTTTGTTTCGCGGCGGCTTGATCTCGGCCGAGGTTTTGCAGCAGCTTGCGGCGGTAGTCGCTGCTGGCGAGCCAGTGCGGGCGTTTGAGCAGTTGGTTCCACAGCAGGCGGCGGCTGGCGTCTTCGTGGATTTCCATCTCGGCGGCGGCGTAGAGGCGGCGGGCCTCGTCGCAGCTGCGCCACAGGAGGTAGCGGTGGGTCGGGGCGAGGTGGGTGGAGTAGCGTTCGGCGGCGTCGATGAACTCGGGGCCACACGACAGCGCGTGGGTCGCGCTGAGGCTTTGGTCGTGGTCGCGGATGGCGGCGACGGCGGCGCGGGCGACGGCGGGCTTGAGGTTCGCGGCGTAGAGCCGGGCGTGCATCTCGTGGGCGTAGGCGAGTTTGAGTTGGCTATCGAAGCCGCCCATGGCTTTGAGCAGGTCGGTGCGGTAGAACACGGCACTGCGGGCGAGCGGGCCGGCGTCTTGCATGAGAAACGAGGAGAGGGTGCGCGGCGGGTCGGCGGGGAGATCGCCGAGGTGGTCGTCGAGTTCATCGACGCGGATGGCTTGGCCGACCATCCAGTCGGCCCCGTCGTTCGCATCGGCCTTGTTCCCGGCCGTGGGGCCTTGCAAGCTGTCGCCGTCGACATCGCCCATGGTTTGGGCGGCTTCGTGGAGGGCGTAGGGCAGGTAGGCGTCGTCGGCGTCGAGGATGCCGACGATCTGGCCGGTGGCCCAGGTCAGGGCGGTGTTGACGGCCTCAGCGGGGCCGGAGTCCCAGGTGCTTTGCCAGTGATCGATGTCGCGGTCGTAGGTGCGGATGATCTCGACGCTCTGGTCGGACGATCCGCCGTCCATGATGATGAGTTCGAGGTTCTCGTAGCCCTGATCGAGGACCGAGCAGATGGCCCGCTCGAGGTAAAGATCTTGGTCGAGGTTGGGGATGATGACGGTGATGCGGGGCAGCGGGTTCGGTCGGCTCATCGCGGGGGGTTCCCAAGTGGATCGTCGGCCGGTGATGCAAAGGGCATAACCGTTACAGTCCGTATCGTCGCGTGCGCCCGTCGTCTTGATCGGGTTGGCGTGGGTTGGTTTTCGGACAGGCCACGATTGGCTGAGCGTGGCGGCTGCGGGTTATTCTCGGACCGCGTGCGTCTTGGGTTGATCGGGTGATCGGCGAGCTACGGGATTCAGATCGGTCGACCACTGGTGGCGAGGTTTCTGAGGCGTTCGTCCTGCACGCTGGCGGCGAAGTCTTTCGCTTCGTCGCCCGACGGGGGGCGAGGCGACTCCGCAAGCGCAGCGGCGGCGAGGGCGGGGTGGATCGCGTCTTTGAGCGAGATCTCGCCCGAGCCCATCACCGGACCCGCCGACGGGGTTGAGGCGGGGCGGAACGAGGCTTCGGACGCCAACGGCGAGCCGGTTCTCATGCTCTGCACTTCGTCGAGTTTTTGAGCTTTGCGAATCTTGGCCTTCTTGGGTTTTTTCACCCGCAGCGGGCCGGGGGCGAAGATCGCGGTGATCATCAGGGCTTGCAGGCCGATGAGCGGCAGCCGCAGCGTTTCGCTCGGCCCGCTGGTCGCCAGGATCAGGAAGAAGCCCATCACGATCACCATCAGCATCAGCCCCGCCCAACGGCGACGCCAAAGCATCAGCGTCGCGCCGAGCGTCATGCCCGCCACCATCGCTGCATTGAGCGCGACCCAAGCGTTGACGACCCATTCGGTCGCGGCGTCGGGAGTCGTGGCCGAGGCAACGTCTTCGCCCATGAGCTGCGCGGCATAGCCCGCGGGGGTGTACTCGATGCCCAGCCGGGCGTAGGCCTGGTCCAGCGAGTGGTCGAGGGCGAACTTGAGGGCGGTGGCTTGCACGGCCCGGCCGAGGGTGGCGGTGAATTGGCCGGAGAGTTGATCCTTGCCGAAGTGATCCAGCAGCACGAGGGTGTGGGTCTGGGCGTGTTCGGGAGCGGTGGCGTATTGTTTGAACGCCTCCATTTTTTCGCGGTTGCTGTCGAGGTTGTATGGCCCGAGCGCCGGGTCCTGGGCCGCGGCGAGCGTGCCGAACAGCCGATCCATCGCGGGCCGGGCGCTGAGGGTCGGGCCGTAGCCCATGTCGTCGTTGTGCATCATCCATGCGCCGACGGGCAGCGCGGTGCCGGCCATGAGCACGACCGCGAGGCCCACGGCTTTGATGCGGCGTTCGCTGATAATCATCCACGCGGCCAGCAACGGCGAGAGCCACGCGAGCATCGGCGTAAACAACGCGGCGCTGCCCAGTGCGAGGCCGCCGCCGATCGCGCTACGGAAGCCGCGCTGTTCGGCATGAGCCACGCCGAACAAACCCAGAAGCACCAGCAAGACCACGATCGCGTCCGCGGCGAGCGTCGCGGGTGAGAGGATCAAGGCCGGGTGCAGCGCGACCGCCGCCGCCGCGAGAGCCGACGGCATCTTCCGGCCGATCAGCGCCAAGCCCACGCGATACACCACCGGCACGCAGGCCGCGCCGATGACGCACTGAATCATCAGCAACCACACCCACGACAACCCCGTGAGGTTCATCACCCAGAGCACCGCGGGATAGCCCGGCGAGGCGTAGAACTCGGGGTGGAGGGTGGTCCCTTCGATGGTGGCCAGATCGCCGCGCTGCGCACGCAGAGCCTCGAGCTCGGCGGTCAGGGTTTGGGCGGGCTGGGCTTCGAGGCCAAAGACCCCGTCGGCCGCGAAGTTCTCGGCGAGCTGCGCATCCTGCGGCGTCATCGCCGTGTAGGCGTTGTCGAGGTCGAACATCGGTCCCATGAGGACGACCAACACGCGAAGGACCAAGGCGATGCCCAAGATCAGACCGATGTACAGAGCATAAGACTCTTTGTCGTCGGCGGGCATGTTAGCGCTGCGGAGCTTGGCGGTCGCGGCATGGCTGTCTTTGCTGTTCCACTGGAGGCCGGGCACGCCGCGGGCGAGGTCGGGCGAGTTGTCGGTTTCGTCGAGGTAGCTGGGGGGACGTAGGGCCACGGGCGTTCTCCGGGGAGGTTTCCATCGGCGGACACAATGGGCGCGACGGGTGGGCAGATGGTGTAACCGCTGTGGACCCCATCGGAGAGTGGGTCGGGCGACTTGATCGCGGGTCGGCTGGTCAACCCGTGGGCCGGGGAGGGTTGTAGGGATTGGCGCGGCGGTGCGGGAGGGCTTGGCGGAGGTGGACTGAATCAACCGGATCCCGTCGTCGTAACGTGACGGGTTCCCGAGCCACAGCGGACGATTTGCCGAGGGCGGGGTCACTGCACGGGGAAGGTGTAGTAGGGGTCCTTGCCGTGGGGGATGGGGGGGACGGTTTGGGTGGGGTCGGGGGCGAGGGTGTGGGGGTTGAGGGAGGCGTCGCCGAAGGCGTTGTTTTGCTGGGTGACTTGGGTGAAGCCTTCGCCGTTCCAGTAAGGGTTTGATCGGCCTTCGGCGTTGATCCACTGGACGCGGTTGTCGGCGACGGTGATGTCGCCGGGGGGGGCGTCGTATTGGTTCCAGGTGTAGAGGCCGACGTTGGCGACGTTGGATTTGGTGCCGACGATGGTATTGCCCACGACGCGGATGTCGCCGCCGCCGGCGACGCCGATGCCGACTTGTCCGGGGTTGACGAGGGTGTTGTGGGCGCAGACTTGGTGTTGCCCGCCGCCGTCGCCGAGCATGATGCCCGAGCCGGAACGGGAGAGGTCTTGGCTGCCGCGTTCGGGGTCGCCGGCGAGGTGGTTGTGTTCGACACGGATGGGCGAGTCGGGGGTGCCGACGGATTGGAAGAGGTTGATCATGTCTTCGGGGGTGGATCGGCCGTGGCGGTTGATGGCGATGTTGCCGAGGATGAGGTTGTCGGGGCCGGTGACTTTGTCGAACTGCACGAGTTGTCCGCGGGGCATGGGGCCTTGGACGTCGTAGCAGAGGTTGCCGACGACCTGGACGGCGGTGGACTGGTGGGCGTAGACGCCGGTGGCGACGTTTTCGATGAGGTTGCCCTGCACGACGACATCGTGGCAGCCGTCGAGGCTGACCGCGTTGTTCTTGCTGTTGCGGATGCGGGAGTTGTAGATGCGCAGGTTGGTGACGCCCGCGGCACGGATGGAGCGGAGGTCGCAGGTGATGATGGTGATGTCGGTGCAGTTTTCGAGGAGGATCGAGACGTCGTCTTCGATGGACAACTCACGGATCGTGATGCCGGTGCGATCACGCAGGACGATCGCGGGGTTGGGGGCGGGGGTGATGGAGCGGATGACCTGCCCGGCGGGGCGGAGGGCCTCGGCGGGGCTGACGGCGGCGAGCGGGTCGCTTTGGCCGGCCGCGAAGGGAACGATGCCCACGGCGAACGCCAGCAGGACGATGCGCGTGATGACGGGGCTCGGGAGGGTGTGGTGGTGGAGGAATGTCATGTTGGCGGACCTTGGCGCGTTGGGCAACGGAATCGGCGATGCGGGCCGTACATTGGGCTGAATTGTCCGATGATTCGGGCCAGCGAGCAAAGGGATTTCGAGTTTTTTCTCCCGAAAGCGCAGGAAGTCTTGCGAACGCCGGGTTTTGGGTAAAACTACCCGACGGGAAACCCAGAGAGCCCATGCGTGCCTGAATCGACGTCCACCCTATCCATCCCCTCGCCGAAACTCGGCCCATCCACGGCCACCCCGGGGTTGAAGCGGGAGTTGTCGCGTGGGTCTTTATTGAACACGACTGCCCCGCAGACGTCGGGATCGCGCTTGGGGCCGGGATGGTTGTGGTGGGCGGTCGCGGGGGTCACGTTGCTCGCATCGGTGCTACGGGTTTGCCGACTGGACCACGGCGGGCTGTGGTACGACGAACTGATCATGGCGCGGATCACCGACGGGACGTGGTCGATGTGGTGGTCAGAAATCTTGCGGGGTCGGCCGCCGATCTACCCGGCGGCGGGGCTGCTATGGACCGAGTGGTTTGGTCATAGCGACGCGGCGATGCGTTCGCTGTCGGTGGTGTTTGGGGTGGCGTCGGTGCCGCTCTTGTTTGGGATCGGGCGTCGCCTGTTCGACTGGCGGGTCGGCCTAGTGGCGGCGTTGCTCATGGCGGTTTCGCCTTATCAGGTTTATTACAGCCAGGAATACCGTTACTACGCGATGTTTTTGGCGTTTTGCCTCGCGTCGATGGGGCTGCTTTTGCGGGGGCTGGGGGTGGGCGATGGCGAGGGGTCGGGCGGCATGGAGTCCCCCAAAGCAGCGCCGCGTCGGTGGTCGTGGCTGGGTTATGTGGTGTTTAGCACGTTGGCGTTTTATACCCACGGCTTCGCGTTGTTCGTGCTGGCGTCGATCGGCGTGGCGGTGGTGGTGTTGTACGGCCGGGGCGTGGTGAATATGGCCCGGATGAAGATATTTTTGAGTACCCAGGTGGTGCTGATGGGTGTGATTTTGCCGTGGGGTGTGGTGAAGATGGCGTTTGCCCTGCGGGAAGCGTCGGGCGGGGCCGAAGCGTCGGGGGCGTTGGTGGTGCCTTGGGTGTCGTCGCCGCCGTGGTGGGCGCCGGTGCGAACGGTGGGCAATTTTCTATTTCTGGGTGCGAAGTACCTGAGTGTGCCTTGGGTGGTGGCGGGGGTTTTGGTGTTGGGGGTGGGGGTGACGATCGCGGTGGTGCGGAGCGGCGGGCTTAAGCGTTGGGCCTCGCAGGTGGCTCACGCATGGGCTTGGGGCTGGGCGGATCGCCGGGGGGCGTGGTGGATGGTGGGGGCGTGGACGTTTGGGCCGTTGCTGTTGGTGCTGGCGCTCTCTTATACGATCAAACCGATTTATAACGACCGGTATCTGATCGCATCGACTGCGGGGCTGTATTTGCTGATGGCCGCGGGGATGGTGGCGTTGTCGCGGGTGGTGCCGTTGTGGGCGATGACGGGGGTCATCCTGCTGGGCATGGCCGGGTCGCTGAGTAACTACTACGAACACCCCGAAAAAGGCGCGTGGGCCGAGGCGGCCGCCTGGCTGGACGAAAACCGGGTCGATGGCGAAGCCCTGGCCTTCAGCTCCGAACGCGACATCGGCTTGGAAAACGCCAACGTCCGGGCCAACTGGTTCTGGTACGCGCAGAGCGGGGAAGACTTTAAACAAATCGAAGTAAGGGTCAGATCAGAGTTTACCGATATGGTTCGGGACCTTAAGCAAGTGTCTGAGCCCTACGCGGGGGTCTGGCTTGTCATGTGGCGTGATCCCGATCGGCCTCTGGGGCTGGAAACCTCGTTTGCCGACGGAGCGGTCCACGGCCTGGAATTGGCCGAGGTCAAGAAATTTTTCGACCTGACGCTGATGCGTTTTGAGCGGACCGATGGCCCCGTCGAGCTGGCCGACTCCGAAGACAGCCTGCATGAGCCCATCGAGCCTTCGGGTTCGCCCGATGTGGGGAGCAATAAATTGCCGTTAATTACGAGATAGTGGAGTTTTCGTTTGACCCGGCGCATCCGTCGTATACATTTGAAGGGGGTTCATCGAGACCTTGGGGATAAAGTCCAAGGAGTCCGGGGGCTCCGGGGGTGTCCGGCGGTGTGCGGGGGTGTCCGGGGGGTAGGTGTCGAAGCCTGCACGGTGTACAGTCTGAAGGTTGAGGAGTCTTGACGCGGGTTGTACCCGCGTCGATAGGGTCCGGGGTCCGGTGCAGTATGCCGCGGCCGCCGCAGTGCAAGGGATTCAGTGAATTTGAGGGTGCCCCTCCGGGGCGATCGAGAGAGAAATAAGCCATGAGCCAGTCCAATCTGCCGGTCCCCATGAGTCACGCCGCGTCGCAAGCCGCCGTCGCGTCGCCGGACATCGTGACCATCGAGCCCGCCTTGACGCTCTTTGAGATCCTGCTGCGCAACAAGCTGAAGATGGCGTTGTGCGTATTTGTCATGCTGTGCCTCGGCGTGGTCTATCAGCTGAGCACCGACAAGGTGTTCCAGAGCACCGCCGAGATCTTCATCGAACAATCCAAAGACGGCCAACCCAACTCGCCGCTCTCGCCCGGCGGCCTCTCGGCCGGCCTGCCCTCGACCCACGCCCGGCTCCTCGAGTCGGTCCCGGTCCTCATCAAAGCCCTCCAGTCCCCCGACGTCGCCGAGTCCGCCACCATGGCCAAGATCCAAGGCGAAGGTGCTCAGCTTCGCCACCTCAAGAAAAAGCTCAGCGTTGGCTTCTCCAAAGAATCCGAAGTCGTCACCGTCTCGTTCATGAGTACCGTCCCCGAAGACACCAAGACCGTCCTCGACGCTGTGCTCGCCGCATACCTCGCCGAGCTCCAGGTCGAAGTGGGAGTGATGCCCGCCGCCGCGGTTCCCGCCGAAGTCCTCGCCGAAGAACTTTCGCGCGGCGTGATGGATGAAGAAATGGTCGCGTCCCGGCTGATGAAGCTCTCCGAAGAACTCACCTCCGCCGAAGTCGAACTTGAGGCCGCCGAGATCCGCGTCGCCGAGGCTCAAGCCTCCAACGGCAACCTCGCCACGCTGTCGTCCCTCCTCGCCGACGCGGGCCTCAACGCCCAAGTCCACGGCCTCGCCGAGGTCGCCTACCTCAAAGCCGAGCTCGCCCGCCTCGACCAACAACTCGAAGGTATGCCGACCAACTGGGCCCCCGAGCACAAGGTGCGTGGCCCCGTCCAACGCCAAGCCGACGCCCTGCGATACGAAATCGCCAACCTTACGCAAAACGCTCAAGCCACGATGCTGGGCCTGATCCATTCCAACCAAAAGAACGCCGCTGAGCGCGTCGTCGAACTCAACCGCCGCATCACCACGCAGCAGGCCCGCGCTTCGCAGATCGCCCAACTGCCGGTCAACATCTACCAGCAGCCCTACGTCCCGACCAAGAAAATCGCCCCCAAAGGCATCAAGACCCTGGGCATCTCGCTCGTCCTGGGCCTCGGGATCGGGCTGATGTGGACCCTGTGGACGGAGATGAAACGCCCCGCTTCCGTCGCCGGCGTCGCCGCCCTCGCCGCCGATGGCCAAGCCTCCGCCGCGCGGCAAGCCCTGTCGGTCCACGACACCACCGGCCAAGCCGACGCGCCCCGTCGTGCCCTGCCGTTCCTCATGAACGGCGAAGACATGTCTGAGTCGTCGGACAACCATGAAGCCCCGCCGATGCTCGGCCTCGTACCCGAGGTCCCCGCCGGCAGCCGACTGACTTCGCCCAACTTCGACGCCACCGCCTCGTCGATCCACCAGATCCGGGCCGTGCTGCAGGTCCAGGCCCGCTCGCAAGACACCAAGGCCTACGCCTTCACCAGCCCCCGCCGCGGCGCGGGCAAGACCAGCGTGACCATCGGCGTCGCCTCGTCGCTCGCGATGTCCGGCACCCGCACCCTCGTCGTCGATTGCGACCTCGCCGGCCGTATCTCCCGAGGCCAAACCGGCGCTCCCGCCGAGCAATCCCCCGCCAACGGCTCGGCCGCGAACGGCCACGTCGTGGGCGACCGCTTCGGACCCATCGACCCCGAAGGCTCCTCCGGCGACAACCCCAGCCTCGATAACATCGTCATCGAACAAGGCTACATCTCCGAAGACGACACCCACCAACTCGCCACCAACGCCACCGGCCAAATGGGCATCACCGGCGTCCTCGACGGAGCGCCTCTCGAAGCCTGCGTCGTGAAGGCCACCGTCCCGGGACTCTGGCTCCTGCCCGCGATCCACGCCCAGACCCGCCACATCGGCAAGATGTCCGACGCCTTCATCCGCGACGTCATCCAGCAGGCCGCCGGCCACTACGACCTGGTCCTCTTCGACACCGGCCCCATCCCCGGCAGCGTCGAAGCCCTCCTGGTCACCAGCCAAGTCGACGGCGTCGTCGTCGTCGTCCCCCAAGGCGAATCCCGCCAAGCCCTCGACCGCACCATGTCCTACCTCAAGGTCGTCGGGGCCAAGGTCACCGGCACCGTGTTCAACCGCGTCGCCAACACCACCGACAAAGCCCCCAGCAGCCCCAAAAACTCCAGCGTCGGCGGTGCCGTCGCCGCCGCGGCCGCCGCAGGTGAAACCCACCGCCACGGCGAACCGGTCAACGGCGACATGCTCGTCGAACTCGAAAAACAGCAACATTCCACCGACGACGACGGCGAATACCTCAACGGCGACGCCCCGCTGGGCTCAGGCATCCTCGCCGCCGCCGTCTTCTCCGACGCCGACTCGGGCTACGAAAGCCAAGACTGGAAGCTCGAAGGCACCAGCGAGTTCAACGGCTCGGTCGAAGAACTCTTCGGGGCCGTCAAAGGCGAAAAGAATAACAGCAACGGCCATTCCAAAAACAACGGCGAATCCAACGGCCAAGCCTAAACCCGCCACCCCCTCAAAAACTAACGCCCCGCGGTGAACACCTCACCGCGGGGCGTTTTTTGTTTCGCCCCCAATGCCTTTGTATGCCCCCCCCAATAGCCGCGGGCTAACCGCTTCCAGTGACCCGGTCACTAACTCACTTAAGACCGGCCCCCTATCCCGACTTGCGCTCAACACGCCATCTCTAGGGGCGACCACAGTAACCGCCAAGCGCTGGGGGCGTCATCGGCCTTGTTCATGCGTCGGCCGGATCTTCGCTGTATTCATCTTCCGAAGATTCCGGGGACAGCGGCGTTTGATAAAAATGCAGCGTCATCTTGCCGTAGGTGATCGACGCGGGGCCGTCGTAGCCTTTGACTTCGTCGGCGGTGACTTCGGCGGGGGTGCGGATCACGGCGACGCCGCCGGGTTCGAGTTTGGGGCAGATCGCTTCGAGCAGGCCATAGAACGGCGTCATGTCGTCCGTGATCGCATACGGCGGGTCGAGAAACGCGACCGTGATCGAGCCGTCGTCCAGCGGGTAGCTCCACACCGGCGGGGTCGCGCTGCCCGACACGACGCGGGCGCGGTCGGGGTCGATCTTCAGGTTATCGAGGTTGCCTTCGAGCTTGTCGATCGCGTCGCGGGACTGGTCGACAAACGTGCAGTGCTCGGCCCCGCGCGACAGGGCTTCGAGGCCCATCGACCCGGTGCCGCAGTAGATGTCCAGCACTCGGCCGTAGCCCAAGAGGCCCAGCGATTGAAGGCGGTTGAAGAGGTTTTCCTTGACCCGGTCGGTGATCGGCCGGGTGGTGAGATCGTCTTCGGGATTGATCAGGGGACGTCCGCGGTATTGGCCGGCGATGATGCGCATGGGCGACAGTTTAGCGAGTGGGAGCGGTTAGCCGCTAGCCGTTGGCCGTTGGCGAAAGACAAAAACTCCCCACGCTTCGGGCTAACGGCCAACGGCGAAAGGCTAACGTCTAAACACGCTATATTGCGAGCATGTCCAAGCCCAAAAAAGACAAACCACAAAAACCGCCCAAGCCGACCCTCGCCGAGCGGGCCGACAAATACGTCTGCTACCAGAAGTCGGTGCAGGAGCCCGAGCACGAGATCACGTTTTTCGATCAAGCGTACAAGGACGCCTTCGGCAACAAAAAAGCGCTGCACCTCCGCGAAGATTTCTGCGGCACGTTCGCGGTCTGTTGTGAGTGGGTCAAGAGCTCGCCCAAGCGGACCGCGCTGGGGATCGACCTCGACCCCGAGCCGCTGGCGTGGGGCAAGGCGAATAACCTTAGCCGGCTGACCGAGGCCCAGCAGAAGCGGGTGCGGCTGGTCGAGCAGGACGTGCGCAAACGCAATCGGCCGCCGGCCGACATCTTGGCAGCGCAGAACTTTTCGTTCTGGCTGTTCAAAACCCGCGACGCGGTGGTCGATTATTTCAAAGTCGCCCGGTCCAATCTCTCGGCCCAAGGCCTGATGGTCATGGACATGATGGGCGGCGGCGAGTGCCTCGAAGAAGAACACCAAGACATACGCACCATCGAAAAAGGCAAGAAGGGGTTCAAATACATCTGGACCCAAGAGACCCACAACCCGATCAACGCGGATGCGACCTTCACCATCAGCTTCAAGTTCAAGGACGGCAGCAAACTCGCCCCGGCGTTCACCTACGAGTGGCGGTTCTGGACCGTCCCCGAGGTGATGGAGATGCTCGAGGAAGCCGGCTTCAGCGAAAGCCACGTCTACTGGGAAGTGCTCGACAAGGCCGGCGAAGAGACCGGCGAGTGGGAACGCACCCTCAGAGCCCCCAGCGACCCCAGCTGGGTCTGCTACATCGTGGCGATCAAGTGAGGTCCAAGCCTCACTTGCATTAACCCCGGGTCAATGACCCGGGGCCGCCGCGGCAAGTCAACTCGATTCAAACGTAACGCCACAATAAACCACGCACATCCCCGGCCCCCATGCCCAAAATCCAATCCCCCAAAGGCACCCGCGATTTCTACCCGCCCGAAATGGCTTGGCACCAATACCTCATGGAGCTG
Source organism: uncultured Phycisphaera sp. (assembly GCA_964409095.1). GTDB lineage: Bacteria > Planctomycetota > Phycisphaerae > Phycisphaerales > Phycisphaeraceae > Algisphaera. The sequence continues at coordinate 15,187 of CAYPCC010000005.1, forward strand.
TGGCGGCGCGTCTCGATCCGTAACGGCTTTGAGCAGGTCGACGGCCCGATCTTCGAGACGCTGGACCTCTACAAAGTGAAGTCCGGCGAAGGCATCGTCAGCGAACTCTTCAGCTTCCGCCGGGACAACGGCAAGACTGACTTCGCCATCCGCCCCGAGTTCACGCCGACGCTGGCGCGGATGGTCGCTCAGCAGGCAAGCAGTTTGCCCAAGCCGATCAAGTGGTTTTGCACGCCGAATTTTTGCCGGGCCGAGCGTCCGCAGCGTGGCCGGCTGCGCGAGTTCTGGCAGTGGAACGTGGACATGCTCGGCCTCGACTCGCCCGCGGCGGATGCGGAGGTGATCTTCACGCTCGTCGACTTCCTCGCCGAGTGCGGGCTCACCAAAGGTCAGGTCAAGGTCAAGATCAGTCACCGCGACGTGGTCAGCGAGATCCTCGGCAAGCTCGGCGTCCCGTCGGACAAACGCGTCGAGGCGTTTAACCTGCTCGACGCCCGCGACAAAATGCCCCCGGAAGCCTTCACCGCAGCGGCCGGCAGCCTCGGCATGGACGAATCCAAAGTCGAACGCTTCGAGCAGGTCTGCCGCCGCAAATACCCCGCGGGCGATCTGGACCACCTCGCGCGAAGTTTGGCGATGGACGAAGCGCCCGCCGACCTCGCGGCATTGGACGAACAACTCACCGCGTTCGGGATCGCCGAGTGGTGCGAGTATGACCTGGGCATTGTCCGCGGGTTGGCGTACTACACCGGCACGGTGTTCGAGGTCCACGAGACCACCGGCGTCGAACGCGCCATCGCCGGCGGCGGACGCTACGACAAACTCATCGAACTCTTCGACGGTCCGCCCACGCCCGCCATCGGCTTCGGTATGGGCGATGTCGTGCTGACCAACCTCTTGACTGATAAAGGCCTGATCCCCGACAACGTCATGCCCCGCCCCGATGTGTTTTGCTTTGCGACTTCGGACGAAGCCGCGGCCCAACTTCCCGGGGTCGCCGCGCGGCTCCGCCGGGCGGGCCTGCACGCACGGATGAGTTACAAAACCACGCGCAACGTCGGCAAACTGCTGAAGGATGCGGAAAAGGCCCGGGCCCGCTTCGCGGTGATCGTGGGTGAAGAGGTGCAACTCAAGAATCTGGAAACCGGCGCGCAGGTGGCCGTCGCGGTAGGCGACTTGATCGAGAACATCCAACGGGGGTAACGAGGTCGTGGCCCAGCGCCGATTCCATTACGAGCAAGCCTTCGAGCATTATCTGCGGGCCAACGGGATCGCTTACGTCGCGGTGGACGAAGCCAAGCGGGCGCTGCACGGCAAGACCGGCATCGCGGGAGCGAAGAAGCTCAAGAGTTTTGATTTCGTTGTCTATTCTGAGTCGGGGTCGAACCTGCTCGTCGACGTGAAGGGGCGAAAGCATTCGGGTAAGACCGGCAAGTCCTTGCAGAACTGGGTGACGCGGGACGATGTCTCGTGCATGGAAACGTGGTCGGGGATTTTCGGGGACGACTTTGAGCCGGCGTTTGCGTTTTTATTTTGGTGTGATGCGCAGCCGCCGGACGCGTTGTTTCTTGAAGTCTTTGAGTTCAATCAGCGGTGGTACGCGGTGCTGGCGGTGAAGCTCAGCGATTACGTTGCGCACATGCGGGATCGGTCGGCGAAGTGGGACACGGTGAGTCTGCCGGCCGCGGCGTTTAGCCGGGTGTCGGTTGAACTGAAGTCTTTGCTTTGACGCAGGACGATGAATGGACGGCGCAGAGTTGGCCGTTGGTGGCGAGGGTCGCGCGGTCGGCGGCGTCGCGGAATTGGGCGAGCACGGCTTCGAGGTTGTTCCACTGGTTGTAAGCGTCGAGTTCCCAGCTGTGGCCCCAGAGGTGCAAGACGCCGCCGTGGGTCAGGACGTGATTGAGCAGGGCGGCGGCTTGGGTGGGCCAGTCGTTCGCGGCGGCGCGGCCGTGCTTGAGGTAGAGCCGGGCGTTGGGAAACGCCCGACGTTTGAGGAGGTTGCGGGCGATGCTGGTGTGGGTTTGCGGGTGGGCTTGCAGGGTCGTGGGCATCTCGACGAATCCGCCGACGCCGTCTTGGCTTAATGTCTTCCGGGGGCGGGGGCGGGGATAATCGGTGGACCACATCTCAACGGTGCGCAGGCTGGCGAATCCTGCGTCGCGGATCATCTCGACGTGGCCGGCGTTGAATTTGCCTTGAGGTGCGCAAAACGCGGTGCAGTCGAGGCCGATGGCGTCGGCGATGTAGTGGCGGGAGTCGGTGATTTCTCGGAGGGCGACGTCGTCGGCGACGGTGGTGAGCACGGTGTGATGGATCGTGTGCGCCCCGATCTCAAAGCCGCGGTCGGCCAAACCGCGCAGCTGCGCGGGTTGCAACACCGGCTTGTCGGCCAAGCGATCAAACTGCGGGATGTAGAACGTCGCGGGGACCTGGTAGGTTTCGAGTAGGTCAGCCAGACGCAGGTCCGCGAGGTGGCCGTCGTCCCAACTCGTGGTGATCATCGTTTTGGGGATTCGTGAAACGGAGTCGGAGACAGCATCAATCATGTTCGTTGACTTCGCGAGGTTGGGCGTGGGGGACGTTCATCACTTCGGGGTAGCGTCGGTAGACCCAGACGCTGCCAAAGCCCAGCCCGGTGACCGCCCAATACCACACGCCGCCCATCGGCCCCTCGAAATACACGTCCACCGCCGCGTTAAACGTCAGCGCCACCCAGTAGGCAACCAGTAACACGAACCACATCGCCCAGGCCGCATCCCCGCGCTGCCTCGCTTGAAGGTAGCCGCTGAGCATGGTCCAACACCACGCCGCGAGGATCATGCACCACAACACAAAGCCCGGCACGCCGGTGCGGGCGAGGATGTTGAGGTGGCCGTTGTGCGGGCTGCGCAGGGATTCGCTTTCGAGGAAGACTTGGAAGCCGTCGGAGTTGGCGAGGTTGACGCCGAAGCCTTTGCCGGTCCAGAAGTAGTCGCCCATGACGGTATAGTCGTAGATGGTTTTCCACCAGTCGAGGCGCCAGGTTTTGGTGTCGTCGAGGTCGCCGGCGGCTTCGCCGGTGTCGAAGACGGTGATGACGTTGAGCAGGAGCTGCTGCGCGGAGAACTCGCGTTCACGGCCCGGGACTTTGACGCTGATATCGCTGAGCGCGACGAGGGTGATGACGACGGTCATCGTGATCGCCAGCCGGGTGGCCCAGGCGCTGCGTGGCCTCATCAGAAACGCGATGCCAAAGGCGATCGAAAACGCCACCAACCCGCCGCGGCTGATCGCCCCGGTGACGCCCAGGAGCATACAAAGCAGCAGCATCCACACCAGCGATTTGCCGCGGAACACCCCGAGGATGGATAGCGCCGCGATCCCGCCCAGGTGCACCGGCATGTCGCCGGGCTTGAGCGTGATGATCCCCACGTCGCTGGCCCACGGCCAGGTCGGCATCGACTCGCCTATGATGGTGTCGCACAGCCACAGCGGCGGCATGACGATCAGGAAGACTTTGACGAAGGTTTGGTATTTGCCCAGCAGCCAAGGTATGAGCTTGGGTTGGGACATGATGGCGGCGGCGACGAGGATGGCCGTGGCCATGTAACCCACGAGCATAAAGTCGCGGATCGCATCGAGCTTCCACTGCCCCAGATACGGCAGCGTCTGGGCCACCCCCCACGCAAACAGCAGCAAGATCAGCACCGCGACCGGCTGGGTCATCGCCTCTCGCCAACGCGGTTGCAACAGGAACGCCAACGCCCCGAGGCCCAGCGTGATCTCGGAGATGAACAACGGCGGCAGGCCGATGTAGGCAAAGCCTTTGCCGCCGATCGCCAAGCCGGCCATGAGAAACGCGAGCATGGCAAACCACCGTGCGGTGAGTCGTTGGGTGGTGGCGGCGGTCAGCGTCGGCAGCCGGGCGGGGGTAGGGGACGAGGTGGCAGGCATGGTGGATGAGGGCGGATAAGGAAAACGGCGGTTGATGAGCCCAACGGGTCGAATTCGAGGTGACGGAGTTTTGAATTATGTAGCGGGTGTGGGCTGCATCGGCGGATGATCTTGGACACGTCGAGGTTTGAATCGGCCAAGGCGCAACAGGCTCTGGGCGATGCCTTTGGCCCGGCCCATGCCTTTGACGCGGTCCAACCACAGGCCCCGCCAACCGCGGGGCATAAACGGCAGCAGGCCGTAGGTCGGTAGAGCCATGACTTTCTGCGTCCTTCCGTACATATCGTCGGTCAGGAGCATTTGCATCAGCCCGAGGTATCGGCCGACCCAGCCGCGGCGCCGACCTCGGAGCATCGAGAGCACGAATAGATGTTCGCGGCACTGGAGATGGAGCCGGGAATCCAGCCGGGGGATCGCGGGGTTGACTTGATCGAGGAGTTGGTTGGTCCCGGCGACGGTGTCGTAGATCGACCGCAGGTGTTTACGGGTGTGCTTGCGGTCGGTGCGGCCGCTGCTCATGAGGTTCGTGCCGTGGACGCGGTAGCGGGCCAACGGTGTGGCGATCACCCGGACGCGGGTGAGCAGCGGGCCGACGGTGAACAAGAGCGCATCGGCGCAGCCGCGGAAACGCTTGCCGTTCATGGGGAAGAAGTGCCGGGCGATTTCCATGCGGTACGCCAACGCGGAGGTCGGCATGAAGTTCCACCGTCCGCCGCGACGCAGCACGGTCGGCCCCAGCCAGCCTTCTTCGAGCCGACTCAGAAACGGGATCACTTGCAGCGGCTGGTTGTCGGGGTCGATGACTTGCAGCGGGTGCTGGACCATGCCGACGTCGGCGGCTTGCTCAAACGTGTTGACCACCGCCGCGAGCTTGCCAGATTCGTAGAGGTCGTCCGAATCGAGCAGGCAGAGGATATCGCCGCGGCAGCGGGCAAACGCGGTGTTCCATGCGCCGCCTTGCCCCGCGTTGTCTTGGCGGATGAGGGTGATGCGGGTGTCTTTGGCGACGAAGCGTTGGATACGGGCAGCCGAATCGTCGGTCGAGCCGTCGTCCACGACGATGAGCTCGAACCGGCCGTAGGTCTGGTCGAGCACGCTTTGGATCGACGCCTCGACCATGTGGCCGTAGTTGTAGTTGGCCATGATGACCGAGACCAAAGGTTGCTGCGGCAGCGGGGGCAGGTCGATCGGCTGCAGGGTCGGGTCGTCCTCGGGCGGCAGGGGCGAAGCCGCGTGCAGAATGATTCGGCCGCCCATCAGAATCAACGTCAACGCTTGGGCGACATAGCTGATGAACACCGCGATGATCGCACCGGGTAGTTCCCAGACCAACACCATCGGCAAGCCGACAACAATCAATACCACCGACGAGGCCACCGACGCGAGGAACAAGCGATCGGGGCGCTCCGCCGCCTTGAGTTGAGTGTGCAACACGGCATCGAAACCCGCAATAATCGGGATCAGCCCGATCAGCCAGGTGAAGGCGGCGTACTCGACGTATTTGCCCGAATACAGCAGGCCGATGATCGGCTCACCAAACAGCCCGAGCAGCGGCCAATACAACAACGGCAGACCCGCGGTCATGGCTAGCATGACCCACGAAATCTTGATGTAGCGCGGCGTGTGCTTGGCGCGGACCAGCATCGGCGTGACCAACGTAGACGCGGCCCAACCCACCAGAATCAACGGCACCGAAAAGTTCATCAGCGCCTTGAGCGCCCCGCCGGTTTTAAGATCCGGCGACGTCCCCGCGGCGAGGCCCAGCACGATGGGCACCGCGATGTAAGGCAGCTGCTCGGGGATGTACCGCGTGATCCCGGTCAGCGTCGCCCACTTGCCGTAGCGCCAGTGGTCGCGGGCAACCGGGCCGTAGTCTTTGAATCGGAGCATCGCCCGCGCGTTGACCCGCAGGACAATCAAGAGATACGCATTGACCACCACGCTCGCCCCAAACATGGTGAGAATCGCGGTGACGATGTTGAGGCTGCTCAGCGATCGCAACGTCAGCAGTGAGCCGATGATTAACACCAGATACCCCATGCCCGCGATGGCGGCGGGCTTGGGGTTGGATTCGATGTAGCAGGCGTTGCGGGTCATCCACGGCAGCAGTTGGCTGCACTGGGTCGCGGCGAGCAAGCACAACGCCACGCCCAGCAGCGGCTCGCCGTTGATCCACGTGATCAGGCCGATGGACCCGAGGATGAGACCGCCCAGCAGCGTGATCAGCAAGTGGCCGCCGAGGAGTTGGCCAAAGTAATCGGGAAGCCGATCGCGGTATTTTTTGGCCCCGAAGACCATCATGGGCTCGGTGAGCATGGCGGTGGTGAACACGCCGATGATCAGGAAGCTGGCGTAGGCCGTGGTAAACGCGCCGAAGTCGCGTTCGGACAGCCAGCCCGCGAGGCCCACGGTAATCAGGAAATTCGCCCCGGCAAACAAACCTTGGTCGGCAATCGCCCACACGCCGCGGCTGGCCCAGTCGCGTCGCCGCACGGCCTTGCCGGGCGCGTCTTGGGCGATCGCGTTGCCGTCGGCATCGACCCGGCCGGGCGAGGCTTCGACGGGGTCTGGGGTTTCGGGGTTGGCCGGCGTCAGCGACATGGGTGGCTCATGGCGGGGCGGTTGGACACGGAGCGAAAAAGCGATCGGCCCCGCTTTAGCGCCCTAACATCCATCGGCGGGCATACAAAAACACGAACAGCGTGTTGGTCACAAGGTACCGTTTCCACAGCCGACCCGGTTCGCGGGTCAGGCGATACAGCCACTCGAGCCCACGCTTCTGCATCCAAGGCGGCGCCTGCTTCACCGCTCCGGCATGGAAATCAAACGCCGCGCCGACGCACATCTGTACGCCTCGTAGCGACGGGCGGTGGTTGGCGGCGAAGACTTCTTGACGCGGGCAGCCGATGCCCAAAAACACCACGCCCGCGCCGCTGGCGTTGATGCGTTTGATCGCCTTTTTGTCTTCTTCCTCGGTCAGCGGCCGGAAGGGCGGCGACTCGGCCCCGACGATCTTGAGGTCGGGCAGCTTTTCGAGCAGGTTGTGACAAAGCGTTTCGAGCACCTCGGGGCGGCCGCCGTAGAGGTAGATGCCCACGCCCTCGGCAGCGCAGCGTTCGCAGGTCTTGAGCATCGTGGTCGGGCCGTAGACCCGCTCGTCGAGCCCGGCGTCGTGGAATCGGTTGAGCGCCCAGCGGATCGGCTGGCCGTCGCAGGCGACGAGGTCGAACTGGTTCATCCGCTCGCGGTGCTCGGGGTCTTGCACGGCGACAATCAGGCCATGGACCGGCATGAAGTCGACCGTGGCGCTGCGGCGGTCGTGGGCCCAGTCCATGATCTGGTCGATCACCGCCTCAGGCCCGGCGGCGGTGACGTGGACGCCGAAGATGTCGCGTTTGGGCAGTGAGCCGGGCGTTGGGGCCGAGGCGGTCACCGCGTCGGCGGTTTGGGAGGAGGCAACAGTGGTCATGGATCAAACCTGGATCGGGGCAAAGCTCGGCGGTCATCGACGCAGCACGTCAGGCACCGCGTGGGAAAAGGGCGGGATCAACCGGCGGAAGCATCTTCCAAAACAATCGCCGCCTAAGGCCAGGGCGTAAGCCGCAAAGCCTTCGACGGCGAATCTGACGCCTCTGTTATTTTGCCCCAAAAAACCGGGCGTGCGAACCTTAATTCCCGAAAAACTCGGTTTATTTTAGCACGCGCCGCGTTGCTTGAGCACCGCGGGGATGGTGTGCAGCATGATTTTGACGTCGTGCTGCGGCGTTCGCTTACGTTTGTAACGCAGGTCCATGCGGACCCAGTCGTTGAAGTTCACGGTTGATCGGCCCCAGACCTGCCAGATGCACGTCAGGCCGGGCGTGATGTCGAGGCGACGCTTTTGCCAAGGCTCGCAGGCGTCGGATTCGTGGACCGGCAGCGGGCGAGGGCCAACGAGGGTCATGTTGCCCAGGAAGATATTGATCAGCTGGGGCAGCTCGTCGAGGCTGGTCTTACGCAGAAACGCCCCGACGCGGGTGATGCGGGGGTCGGCTTTGATTTTGAAGGCCGGCCCGTCTTGTTCATTGACCGCGAGGAGCTCGGCTCGCTTGGCCTCGGCGTCGGGGACCATGGTGCGGAACTTCCAGATGCCGAAGGGTTGCCCGCCGAGTCCGGAGCGTTTCTGAAGGAAAATGACCGGCCCTTTGGAGTCCAGCTTGATCGCCAAGGCAATGACGAGCATCAGCGGCCAAAGCACCAGCAACGCGCTACCCGAAACGATCAGGTCCATCGACCGCTTCCACCACGGCAACTTGCGGGCCATGAGCGGGTGCAATTCACGGGCGTGGACATGGTTTTCGATAAACCCGGCCGAAAGAGCGACTTCCCCCGCGACTTCCGCGGAGGTACTGGCGAGGGTTTTTGGGGCCTCGGCCTGATCGAAGCGATAGCCGCCGTCGCCGTGTTGGTCGTGGTCTTGATGATCGTCTTCGCGGGGTGGAGCATACTGGTAGATCGCAAACGAGGTTTTGATGCCCCGCTCGCGGAGTTGCTGACGGACGATCTCGGCAAAGCGGCGGCCGCCTTGGACGGGCGTGTCGGGGAGCACGGCGAAGCCGGTGTTCTTATCGAACCAGCCGATCTCGTCGGTGATCCGGCCACGCTTCTGCATCACATGGACAATGACCTCGGCATCCTTACGCTTGCGTGAGTTGCCGTCGTAGCCCAGCAAAACCATCGACAGCGGACGACCGGTGCGGTCGGCCCGCGTGCGTTCGCGTTCGAGGATGCGATTGAGGTGCTCGGCGCGGACCTGCAAATCGGTTCCAGAGAGGGATACCGCGTTCTTCTGTTTTGTCAACCAATTACCCCACCAAGCCATCGATCCGTCCTCCGCCCCCGTAGGCAGCTAGTTTTTTTTGTTCAAAGAATAAATCACTCAGTCAGGTCGTCACGCATTGCCTTGACGCAACGCATTCATTCAAGCCACTCCAGCCTCGGCTGGGTGTACGCCTAGATGACTACGACTTTCTGTACTCTTTCTCTCGGTCTCACCACGCCCAGCATCCCCCGCTGAGCGTACTGCCTATTGCAGGCTCCAAGAGAATAGCACACGCTCCATCAGAATCAATATTTAAATCCCTCATAACCACCATTGCTTGCCAAAATTTAGCTTGGAAGCGTTTAAAATGATAAAATGGGGGATTTGTGCTTGGTTATTTTCACGCCGTTCTCACTTTTTCGGGCTCGACGCGGTGGTTTGAGTGAAGGCTTCGACCAGCCGGCGCACAATCTCATCCACGTCGCCCGGGGTCAGCAGCGGGTGTAGAGGCAGCGTGATCTCCCGCCCGGAGACGTCTTCGGTGATCGGCAGGAACACCTCGCCAACCTGCTTTTGGGTGTGGCTGAAGCGGTGCAGCGGCGGGTAATGATGCGTCGTCTGAACGCCAAGCTGGGTGAGCGCTTCACGCAGCGGCAGGACCGCTTGGGCGTCGTCCAGCACGACCGCGAAGACGTGGTGGGCGCTGTCGTCCAGCCGATCCGCAAACGGGACCGTCAGCGGCAGGGCCGGGGATAACTCGGCCAGCCGTTGTCGGTAGCGGGCGACCAAGGCCCGGCGTTGGGCGTTGTTGGCGTCGAGTTTGCGTAGCTGGATCAGGCCCAGCGCTGCGGTGAGTTCGGTGCCGCGGTAGTTGTAGCCCAGTTGCACCACATCGTAGCCGCTGGCTCGGCCCGAGGCTTTGTCCCACGAGGTTTTAGTCATGCCGTGCGATCGGCCGAGGCGGACAAACTGGGCAACGTCTTCGTCGCGGGTGACGATCATGCCGCCCTCGCCTGTGACGAGGTTTTTGTTGGCGAAAAAGCTGAAGCAGCCCGCGTGGCCGATTGTGCCGATCTTCCGCCCGCGCCATGGGGATTCGCCGTCGGCGGAGCCGTGGTAGGTCGCGCCGATGCCGTGGCAAGCGTCTTCGACGACCTTGAGGCCGTGGTGCTGGGCGATCGGCATCAGGCGATCCATATCCACCGGGAACCCGGCCATATGCACCGCGACCACGGCCTTGGTCTTGGGCGTGATCTTGCGTTCGAGGTCGGCCATGTCGAGATTCAAATCATGCGGCCCGTTGATCTCCACGAACACCGGCTTGGCCCCGCAATACAAAATCGAGTTCGCGCTGGCGACAAACGTGTAGCTGGGCACCAACACCTCGTCGCCCGCGCCGACCCCCACCGCCAGCAGCGCCAGGTGCAGCGCCGCGGTGCAGTTGCTCACCGACACCGCGTGCGGCGGCTCGGGCAGGTTGCCTTGCATGTGCGAAGCGAACGCGGCCTCGAAGTCGGCCGTGCGCGGCCCAACGCTCAGCCACTTGCTGCGGACGACGTCGGCGACGGCCTGGGCTTCTTCTTCGCCCATGTCGCAGTCGGAGACGAGGTATTTTTTTTGGTTATATTCCATAACGTTTAGCCGCGGTTCGTAAAACCGCGCTGACTTGGGGGCATAGGGACGTCGAGCGAAAAGGCGATCTGCGATCGCCTGCTAAACATCGGAGGGGTCAATTTTTGTAACGCCCGTCGGCCGGGTCGGTCCACACGTTATTCCGCAGGCAGTCGCGGACTTCGATGATGCCCGCGTCGATGTCCCAGTCGGGCTCGAAGCCGAGCTTTGCTTTGACCTTGGCGAATTCGACGCGGTAGCTGCGGGGGTCTTCGTTTTTCGAGACGAATTCGATCTTCGTGCCCGGTAGGTGCTTGGCGACGGATTCGCCAAGGGTTTGTTTTTGGGTGTTGTTGTGGTTCGCACCGACGTTGAAGACTTCGCCCTTGACGACCTCGGCCGGGGCGGCGAGGACCATGCGCATGGCTTTGGCGATGTCGTTGATGTGGACGAACGGCCGCCAGAACTGTTCGCCGAAGATCACGACCTTGCCATCTCGATGGGCGGCAAGGGTGAAGTCGCTGACGAGTAAGTCAAACCGCATCCGCGCCGAGACGCCGAACGCCGTGGAGAGCCGCAGCACGGTGGGCGTGAGCGTCTCGCTGGCGGCGGCGAGCACGAGGTTTTCGGTTTGGACTTTGGTTTCGCTGTAAACGCTGATGGGGTTGAGCTTGCCGTCCTCGGCAACGGGCACGTCGGTGTCGGCGACGCCGTAGTTGCTGCAGGTCGAGGCGAAGATGAAGTGTTTGACGCCGTGTTTCTTCGCGGCATCGAGGGCGTGCTTTGCGCCGCCGACGTTGGTCGCTCGAGTGTTCTCGGGATCGCGGTTGCAGGCGGGTTCGCCGACGATCGAGGCGAGCAGGATCACCGCGTCGTGTCCGGCGGTGGCGGCGTCGACTTCCTCGGCGTGGCGGATGTCTCCTTTGATCAACGTGAAGTCGGGCCGACCCAGCCAGGGTATCATCGACTCGGCCCCAAACAACATGAGGTCGAAGCAGGTCACTTCGTGGCCGTGATTCAACATCTCTCTTACCACGGCCGAGCCCACATAGCCCGCGCCACCTAAAACAAGCACTTTCATCGAATAAAACTCCAACAGAATATACGGATCAATAGAAAAAAGTGTGCGAAACTCAAGGCGACGAAAGCTATTCGGCGGGCGTTCGCTCGATCGTTTCGCGTCGATCGGGGCCGCGGCGGTCGGCGGCCGAGCGTTCGTGAATGATGGGTTTTTCACCGGGCAGGAACTCGTGACGCATTTCCTCAAAGCGCCGCGTCGCCCGGCTGTAGTCATCGGGTCGGCCGATGTCCAGCCATTCGTGGTCCGACAGGTAAACCTTCACCGTGCCTTGCCCGGCCACGAGGTTGTTGACGATCGTGGGCAGGTCCATGTAGTCGTCGGCGGCAAAGGTTTCGAGCACGCTGCGGTTGAAGACGTACACGCCCATCGACACGTCGTAGGGCAGGATCGGTTTTTCGCGGTAGCCGGTGACTTCCATCCGGCCGTCGAACTCGATCACGCCCAAGTCGATCTTGGTGTTCGCGCGGTAGCAGGCGATGGTCAGGTCGGCGTTGGACTGTTGGTGCTGGGCGAAGAGCGCGTCGTATTTGAGCGTGGTCAGCACGTCGCCGTTCATGACGAGGAAGGTTTCGGGCAGGTCGTCGATCAGCTTGAGGGGGCCGACGGTGCCGAGGGGTTTTTCCTCGCGGGAATAGTTGATGGTGATGCCCCACTTCGAGCCGTCGCCGAAGTAGGCCATGAGCAGTTCGGCCAAGTGCCCCACGGCGAGGGTGACATGAGTGAACCCCGACGCCTTGAGTTGGCGGATGACGATCTCCAAAATCGGCATGTCGCCGACGGGGACGAGGGGCTTAGGGAAGCTGATGGTGTAGGGTTCAAGCCGACGGCCTTTGCCGCCCGCCAGGATGATGGCACGCATGTTTCTTTCTCACTCTTAATTTGATGCATTCGCACGAAGTGTCGGAAAAGTTTAGATGGTGGCAGCGCTGCTGCTTGGGGTGGACGAAGTATGTTGGCCCTGTCGGCTTTGGTTGAAGCGTTCGCGGGCTTGTTGGTAGATCGAAATCATGGTGTCGTAGTTGATGTCGGCGGTATAGGCCTGCTCGTAGGCCAGGCGGGCTCCGCGGCGCAGGCGTTGGACTTGCTGGGGGTCGTTCATCAATTCTCGGACCACGCGGGCGAGGTCGTCGGCGTCTCCGTACTTGACGTGTCGGCCGGTCTCGCCGTCGACGATGACCCGTCCCATCGCGCCGATGTTCGAGGCCACCACGGGCACACCGTGCCCATAGGCCTCGACGATCACGCGGGGGAAGCCCTCGTAATTCATGCTCGGTAAGACGAGAAACGACGCTTTGCCCAAAATTTTGTCCAGCGCCTCGAAGCTGAGCCAATTGTGGTGCGTTACTAAATCATGACGGTCCGCCAACCCCACAATTTGATCTTCGATAGGGCCTTTGCCAACGACTTGCAGCGGCACGTCGCCGAGTTGGTCCCAGGCATTGACCAACACTTCGATGCCCTTGTCGGGGGACAGCCGGCCGAGGTACATGGCGTAGCCGCCGTCGCCGCCGCCCACGCCGGGGTCCTCGGCGATGAAGTTGGGTTTGTAGTGGATGCGGTCGGCGGGGTAGCCGCCCTCGATCATTTTGTCGCGGGTGAACTCGGAGCAGGCGATGTAGGCGTCGATGGCTTTGCGGTACGTTCCGATCGTGCCGTGGACGGTGAGCATGGCGACGACGGCGGCGCTGGCGGAGCGGCTGTCACGGTAGCAGCCGTGTTTGATCGCCGGCCATTTTATGGATTTGTGTAAGCAATCTTCGCAGATCTGGTTGTCGCGGAAGAACGTGGCTTTGGGGCAGAGCAGCCGGTAGTTATGCAGGGTTTGCACCACCGCGACGCCCTCGGCCCGGACCGCGTGATAAGACGAAGGCGACATCAACGGCAGCGTGTTGTGGAAGTGGGCGATGTCGGGCTTTTCCCGGCGGATGAGCTCGCGCAGGGCGTTGGCCGACTTACGGCTCCAGATCGTGCCCGCCGCGAGCCGCAGGCGTGACACGTCATCCACCGCGTTATTGTGCAGGATGTATTGCACGACTTCGTGGCCACGGCTTTCGAGCAAGGCCCGCTCGTCGGCGACGACGCTGTCCTCCCCGCCGGCGAGTTGATACAAATTGTGGCATTGCAGAATCTTCATCAGCTCCACCCTGTCGTACGCCGGAGGCGGCGCTGGAGATCGGTCGGCGACACCGAATCGTCGCGGCAACGCGGCACGCATGCGTGGCCAGCCGGGCCGATTCAGCCCTCACCCCCATTCAAACGAAGCATACCCCAAGGGTGATCGTTCGCAAGCCAAATTCACTAAAAGCTGCCGAGTGGGATAAATAGCGCTTTTGTGCAGAATTTTTTTAGGACGCGGAGTACTCGCCGGCGGCTCAATCGGCCGACCCCACCGAAAAGCCGCGGCGTTGTAACAGCGTGCCCTCAGCCAAAAAAAGATCAATCAACGCCAATCGGTAAGACACGACGGCTTGGATTTCGTTGAGCTGGGCCTCGAGCAGGTCCCGCTGGGCTTGCGCGACGAGCAGGGCGGTGGAGTCGCCGGCAGCGAAGCGTTGCCGCTCGGCCTCGACGACTTTTTCCTGCGACGCGAGGGTGGTCCGCGACGCCCGGATCTGCTGCCGAGCCCGTTCGAGTTCGATGGCGGCGAGTTGAAGGTCCAAGGCGATGAGTTGCCGCAAATTTTCGACGGCCGCGGCCGACTGGGCCCGGCTGGCGTAGGCCGCGTCGCGGCGGGCGAGGGCGGCGTCGTTGCCGAGGATTTTGCTGAAGCCCACCCCGGCGGCGAAGTCGTAGCTGTCGCCGTCGAGCTCGCGGAACGAATCGTCGAAGCGGTCGGCGAAGCCGGTCTTGCCCAGCGCGATGAACACTTCGAGTTGCGGCAGCACCCCGTTACGAGTCACCAGGGTTTCGAGGCGGTTTTGATCCAGACGCAGCCGAGCCTCGGCGAGGTCGGGCCGGGACCGCTCAGCGAGTTGCTGTCGCTCGGCCAAGTCCGTGAGCGGCGTGGCCTCGACGGCGGGGGCGCTGGTGACTTCGATCGGCCGCGTCCATCCGGCCGACTCGTCGCCGGTGAGATTGAGCAGCCGCAGCAGCCGTACCCGCTGGGCCGCCTCATCGCTGCGGGCGTCGATGAGGGCTTGCTCACGCAACGCCACCTCGGCGTAGGCCACCGCGGCCTCGGCCTCAGCCAAGACGCCGATCTCGATCCGCTGATCGACTTCCTCGCGCTGCCGCTGCGACAGGTCCAGCGACTCAGCGAAGATGCGGGTGTTCTCCTGAGCCAACGTGTAACGCCAATACGCCGCTTCGACCTCGGCCAAGAGCGCCTCGGCAAAGCCTTGCAACTCGTAGCGCGACGCCTCGGTGTCGAGTTGGGCTTGGCGTATCGCGGCCAGATTGACGGCCGGCCCCGCGCCGCGAAGCAGCTGCTGGGTGACGGTCAGGCCCAGCCGGGCGTCCTGCTGCTCGGGGGTGCGGTTGGAGGTGTCGCGGTTTTGCTCGACCGACATCTCGACGGCGGTGCCGCTGGGCAACGCTTGGGTAATGCCCGCGGCGGCGGCGGTGGTGCGGTCGTCGACGTTGAACCGGGTGCCGGTGCCGCGGTCGATTTCGCTGGCGGTTTCTTCGCCGTATTCAAACTCGGCAAATGCGACCGGGTCGAACACCCCGCCTTCGATCCTCTCGAACGTCCCGGCGATGACGGGGGCATAGGTCTGCACCGCGAGGTCGCGGTTGCGCCGCATCGCCAGCACCACCGCCTCCTCGACCGACAACGACACCGGCCCGTCGCCAATCCATTTTTGATCTAACCCGTCGCCGTTGTTTCCTTCGATGGGCGTCACGGTCGGGCCGTCGGGCAACGCGACGGGGTTGTTTTGTGCCGCGGCAAGTTCACGGTCCCAGTCGGGCGTGAACCACGGCGAATCCTCCGGCGAACTGCACCCCGTCAAGACCAACACACCAACGATGACGATCGCAGAAGCTCGCCTCATGCCGCCGCTCCTGTAAGCGAGTCGTCTGTGGCGCGATCCGGATGAACTAACGTGTAGGCCACGGGAACCAGCACCAGCGTGATCATCATCGACGCCAGCAGCCCGCCGATGACCGCGCGGGCCAAGGGTGCTTGGGCGTCGGCCCCTTCGCCGATGCCCATCGCCAGCGGAAGCAAGCCCAGCATCGTCGTCGCAGAAGTCATGAGGATCGGCCGCAGCCGACGACGCCCGGCCTCCGCGACGGCGTCCCGGCTGGACAGCCCCTTGTCCTTGCGCAGATGGCCCGCCTGATCGACCAGCAAGATCGCGTTGTTCACGACGATCCCGCCGAGCATGATGCAGCCGATGTAGCTCTGGACGTTCAGTGTCGTCTCGGTGAGAAACAGGGTGACCAAGACGCCCACCGCCGCCATCGGCACCGACAACATCACCACCAACGGGTCGCGCAGCGATTCGTATTGACTCGCCAAGACCATGTACACCAGCACCAAGGCGAAGGCGATGCTCAGTAGCAATTCGCGGAACGACTCTTGTTGTTCGAGGTAGCTGCCCGCGACGCGGAGGTCGTAGCCGTTGGGCCGAGGGATCTCGGCGAGGCGGGCTTGGATGTCCTGGGCGACCGAGCCCATGTCGCGGTCGCCGAGGTTGACCTCGATGTCGAGGGTGCGTTGGCGGTCTTTGCGCCGGATTTCGTTCGGACCACGGCCCGGCTGGGTGGTGACGACGCTGCTGAGCGCCACGTCGCGTCCGTCGGGGGTGCGAAGGGTGAGTTGTAAGAGGTCTTCGAGCGAGGTCTGCCGGGCGTTGCGTAACTGCACGCGGATGGGGTAGCTGTTGCCGGCCGCGCGGTACTCGCCCGCCAGTTGGCCGGAGACGGCCGTCTCGAGCACGTCGGCGATCTGGCGTACCGAAAGACCCAGATCGGCGGCGCGGGCGCGGTCGATGGACAACCGTTCTTGCGGGATGCCTTCGCGGTCGCCCGCGTCGACGTCGGTGACGCCCGGTACGTCCGCGATTTTTTCGACGACCAAATCGGTCAACGCCTCGAGCGTTTCGATCTCAAACCCCCGCACCTCCACCCGCATCCCCGCGCCGCTGGGCAGGATGCGGTTGAGCAGGTTCTGTCCTTCGGGAGCACGGACGCGAATCTCCATGCCCGGGATCGTGCCTTCGAGTTGCAGACGCAGGTCCTCGGCGATGTCTTGATTGGACCGTTCACGCTGCGTGGCGGGCGTGAGCGTCAGGTCGATCGATCCGTCGTCGCTGGCCGAGGTGATCCGAGCGACCGCTTCGGGGACCGCGGCGGCGACGGCCCGATCCAAAATCTGAGTTTGTTCGTAGACCAGATCGAGGCGGGTGGCGACCTCCATATCGCCGTGGACGTTGACCTGCCCCTCGTCGCTGGCGGGCAAAAATTCTGAGCCGATCAGCGGTACCAGCAAAACGCTTAAGCCCAGCAGCGCCCCGGCCACGATCAGGCTGAGCGTGCGTTGTCCCAGCGCGGCGAGCAGGAGGCCGCGGTAGGTGTCGTCCACCACGCCAAGCGCCCGCTCGGCGGCGCGACTCAGGGCACGCCACTTCGAGCGGGGGCGCGGCGGGAGGGTGGCAGAGCTTTCGTGGGCTTGCGTTTTGCCCTTACCCAGCAACTTCGACGCGAGCACCGGCACCAGCGTCAAGGCGACAACCAACGCCACGATCAAAGAGATCACCACGACGTAAGCGAACTCGGTGAACAGCATCCCGGTCACGCCGCGGACGAAGACCAGCGGCAGGAAAATGACGAGCGTGGTGATCGTGCTGGCGACGATGGCTCCGCCGACTTCGACGGTCCCGTTGACCGCGGCTTCTTGGGCGGACTCGTTTTCTTCCTGTCGGCGGCGGTAGATGTTTTCGAGCACGACGATCGAGCTGTCGACCATCATGCCCACGCCCAGCGCCAGGCCGCCCAGGGTCATCAGGTTCAGCGTCAGCCCGCTGAGGTAGACCACGGCAAAGGTCGCCATGATCGAGATCGGGATCGACAGCGAGATCACTGCGGTGCTGCGGAGGTTGCGGAGGAAAAACAGCAGCACGATAACCGCCAAGCCGCTGCCGTAGAGCACCGAGCGGGCGACGTTGGCGATCGAGCGTTCGATGAAGTTGCCTTGGTTTTGCACCGGCACGATGAACAACTGGGGGAAGTCGCGGTTGAGGGCGTCGATCTCCGCGAGGATACCAGCCGAGACTTCGACGGTGTTGGCTTGGGCTTCTTTGCGGATCGCAAGGCGGAGGCCGCGGTCGCCGTTGACCTCGATCTTTCGGGTAAGTTGGGCGTAGGTGTCGTGGACGGTGGCGATCTGGCCGAGGGTGACGGTGGCTTCGCCGCGGACGGCGACAACGAGATCGCGCAGCTCGTCGATGCTCTCGAACTCGGCCGGGGCACGGAGGGTGACGTGGTATCGCCCGCGGTCGATTTGGCCGGTGGGCAGGTCGAGGTTGGCGTCGCGGATGGCTTGGGTGATGGCGTTGAGCGGCAGGCCCAGGGCTTTGATTTTGTCGGCGTCGAGTTCGACGCGGACCTCGCGGTCGTAGCCGCCCCAAGGATCGACCTGCGCGACGCCTGCGACCCGGCCGAAGCGGTAGCGGACCTGGTCTTCGACGAGTTGGGTCAGCTCGACGGGGTCGAGTTTGCTGGAGATGCCGACGATGACCACCGGGGCGCTGTCGATGTCGAACTTGCGGACGCTGGGACGTTGGACCTCGTCGGGGAACTCGTTGGCTTCGTCTTCGAGGCGGACCTGGACGTCGATCGCGGCGGCGTTGATATCGACCCCCGGGTCAAAGGTCATGCGGACCCGGCTGCGGCCCTCGCTGCTGGTGGAGGTGATTTCTTCGACGCCCGGCACGGTGCCGACGATTTCTTCGACGATCTGAGTCACCAGCCGTTCCACGACTTCGGGGCTGGCGCCGTCGTAGGCGGTGCGGACATCGAGGCGGGGCAGGTCGAGGTCGGGTAGCAGGTCGATCTGGAGTCGCTCGAGCGCGACCGCGCCGAGGATGACCACGATGAGCGTGACCATCGAGGTCAACACGGGCCGTCGAACGCTGAACCGGGGCAGGTTCATGAGGCGTCCGCCTCTACAGCATTTTCTTGAAAGTCCGAAAGGTCCGCGGGAACGGATTCTGGGGTGGGTATCCGCACGGCCGAGCCGTTGTCGAGGAACGCTTGACCGAGCGTAACCACGCGGCCCGTGAGCGGCGGCGAGACGATCTGGACGCGGCCGCCTTGCGCGATCCCGGCTTCGATCGGGACCCGCTTGGCGGTCTGCGATTCTTCATCGACGACGAAGACGACAGGTTGGTCGGCCCGCTGAGTGATCGCCTGCTGGGGCACGATCGTGGCGTCTTCGACGCGGTCGAGCAC
This sequence comes from uncultured Phycisphaera sp., assembly GCA_964409095.1. Lineage (GTDB taxonomy): Bacteria > Planctomycetota > Phycisphaerae > Phycisphaerales > Phycisphaeraceae > Algisphaera. Next base: position 34,011 of record CAYPCC010000005.1, read on the forward strand.
GACCTCGGCGCGGACGAACATGCCCGGCTTCAAGTCGCCCTCGGGGTTGGCGACGGTGAGTTCGACGCGGGCTTGGCGCGAGCCGGAATCGAAGATCGGCGCGACCCGCGCAACTTGTCCTATGAATGATCGGCCCGGGTGGGCGTCGCTTTTGAGCTCAATCTCCAGGCCCGGCGTCATGGCGGCGTAGTCGCGCTCGGCGACGAAGAGCACCGCGAGGATCGGGTCGATCTCGACTACGGTGAACAGCGGGTCGTTGGCCGAGACCGCGTCGCCTTCATCGACCCAGCGGTGGGCGACCACGCGATGATCGTCGCCGCGGGCCCACGTCGCATCGACCTGGGTGTAGCCCAGCCGGATGCGGGCGGTCTCGACGGCGGCCTCGGCCCGCTGCACCTGGGCCTGGGCCACGGCCAAGTTGGCCTGCGCGGCGAGTTGCTCGGCCTGGGCGGTGTCGAACTGGGAGTCCGAGGCGATGCCGCGCTCACGCAGTGTGGTTTGCCGTTCGATGGTGCGGTCGCTGATGGTTTTGGCGTTGGTGGCTTCGGCGAGATTGGCGCGGGCGACGGCGAGGTCGGCCTGGGCTTGGGCGAGGTCTTGGGCGTATTCGTCGCTGTCGAGAACGGCGACGGTTTGGCCGTTGGTGAGCGTGTCGGCGAGATCGGCGCTGAGCGACTGCACCCGCCCGCCGATCTTCGGGGCCACGTCAAAGGATGCGGTGGCTTCGAGCGTGCCGCTGAACACCCGCCGGAGTTCGATCGGCCCACGAATCACGGGCTGGGTTTCCACCGGGACCGGCCCGCCTCTTCCGCCGCGTGGCGGGCCATCTTCTTCGGCGGTGTTGAGCAGTGACCACGCCCGCCAACCGATGCCCGCTGCGATGACCAGCAGAAGAGCGATCACTAAAAACCGAACAACAGCTTTGGACATGGAAACCCTTGGATCTGCCTGACGCAGAAAGTAAACGGGCATCATACCCGCCCTCAACCTTCGGTTTCTTTTGCGGCGTGAGACTCAAGCCGACGCCCAGCCCGGCGGTTAAGCCAGCCCCACACCCCCCACGGCAACCAAGCGTGCAGCATCATCAATGCGCCCAAAACCTCGATCGCCAGCAGCCGCCACGGCCAGGCGGGCAACCAATCCAACGGCGTCTTGCGGCCGACCGGTACGTTGCCGAGGTAGCCGTAGTTCCAGCCCTCATTCGCCAGATTCAACGGCACGATGATGGCAACATACGCCAGCGACACCACGCACGCCCAGCCCCAATCCCGCAGCGTCGGCCGGTAGCCCCGCACTGCGACATCGTAGATCGCAAACAGCATCACCCCGCCGTGGTTGATCCAAAACAGCCAGAAGGTCAGCGTGTCGGGGCCTTTCCAAAGCGTCGGCGTCACCACGCCCCAGACGGCCAAGCCCATCGCCCAGAAATACAAACTCGTGCGCAGCAGGCGGACACGGGTAAGCAGCGCGATCGGCCCGAGGATGCCCGCGAGGTCGCAGATGTGCAGCGGCCAGCTGTGGGCGGGCTTCCAGTCGAAGCCGAAGGCGACGATTTGCTGGACCAGCCAAAAGAAGATGCCCCACGCCGCGACCCGCCGGGTGATGTTGCTTGCGTCGCCGCGTCGCTGGGCGAGGACGCCGAGGCGCACGATGAGGGTGATCAGCCCCGCGCAGCCCAGCACGGCCAGGCCGTGCAGCGGCGAGAACATCGCAAAACCTTGGGCCAGCGCAACACTCAAACCGTTGGACTCCACTCGCAAAACAGCCCCGCCCCGATGCGGGAGCCATCGGCGGCGAGGCGATAGGAGGGCGGCGTGGTTCGCAAGGGTCAGGCTTTGATCAGGACTTCTTTGCCGCCCTTGTCGGCCGAGGCGTAGACCGCGTCGAGCATCTGCTGGACCATCAGGCCGTGCTCGGCCGGGGCCAGGGTGGGCGTGCCTTGGGTGACGTGGTCCACGAAGTTGCGGAGCTTGAGGCTGAAGTATCCGCCGAAGCCGCCGTCCATTTCGGGTAGCCACGCGGGGGTGATATTCATCATGTGGCCGTGTTGGTCGGTGAAGACTTCGGACGACCCCCACTTGGCCCCGCCTTTGGTGCCCATGATCTGGAAGTCCATTTTGCCGCCGTGCTCGTGGTGGGCGGCGAAGGACGATTCGAGGTGGATCACTGCGCCGTTGTCGAAGCGGATGTGGCCGACGGCCAAGTCTTCGACGGTGTAGGTCTTGTGGTCCCAGCCGGCCCACATCGAAGCGATTTGGTTGGACGGTTTGTTGCCCAGGTAGGTGTCGGTCATGCCCACGGCGGCGACGGGTTTGGGGCTACCCATGGTGAAGTGGCACATTTCCAGGACGTGGACGCCGATGTCGATCAGCGGGCCGCCGCCTTGCAGGTCTTTACGGCCGAACACGCCCCAGTTGGGGATGCCGCGGCGGCGGAGGGCTTGGACCCGGCCAAACCGGATGTCGCCGAATACGCCGTCTTCGCGGAGCTTGGTGAGGAACGCGGTTTTGGGGTCGAAGCGGTACTGAAACCCGATGACGAGTTTTTTCTTGGCGGCTTTGGCCGCGGCGATCATCTTCTTGCACTCGGCGGCGTTCATGCCCATCGGCTTTTCGACGATGACGTGGGCCCCGGCCTTGCTCGCGGCGATCGAGTTGGGGGCGTGCAGGCCGTTGGGCGTGCAGATGTTCACCGCGTCGGGCTGAACGGTTTTCAGCATTTTTTTGTAGTCGGTGAACAGGCCGTCGGTCGGGACGCCGAACTCCTGGGCCCGGGATTCGAGGCCCTTCTTGTTGACGTCGGCCAGGGCGACGACTTCGACATCGTTAAAAGTTTTGAGGGCTTTGAGGTGGGCCGCGGCGATACCGCCGGCCCCGATGAAGGCCATGCGGAGTTTTTTGGATGACGAAGACGAGCGGGCCATAGGCGGGTTCCAGATGAAAAAAGGTGAACAGGTCAAAGCTTAGGACCAACCCAACATTATCGGCACCTGACCCCCGCGACGCAAATCTCTTGGGGGTTTTATGGGCGGTTGGCCGATTCAATAGGGCGGCAATGCGTAGGCCGTTTGATCTCGATTGAATTTCATCTCGCCCGGAAACGATTCGTTATGACGCAGCCCCGCTCCACCTCGACCCCCGCCGCCTCGCCTCTGCCCGCTGATCCCGCCAAGCCCGCCGCCTCGCGGTCGATGATCGTGGGGGTCCACGCGGTGCTGTTGGTGTTGACGGTGATGGTGGTGTGGGCGACGACTGGCCGCGACGCCGGCACCATGGCCGACGCCGCGGTGACTAACCGTGCGTCCGTCGATGAGCAGCGGATACCCTCGTTCGCGCAGCACGACACCCACTTGACCCAAGGCTCGCACGCCGCCGCGACCCCGGCCCCGGCCCCCGACGCCCGACCCGTCGCCAGCTTCGCCCGCCCCGCGACCCAGCCCGTGTCCATCCCCGCCGCCTCGCCCGCCCCGGCTCCCGTCGAAGTGTTTGACCCCATGGTCGCCATCCCCCAGCCCGGGGCCGCTTTTCCCGCCGAGCTCCCCGTCGACCCCCAAGACGATCCGCACTACGCCGTCGGCGGGCTCTACGGCACACCCGGTGCCACCCGCATCGTCTATCTGATCGACGCCTCGGGCTCCCTCATCGACACCTTCCCGTTCATCCTCAACGAGTTGCAACGCTCGCTCAGCGAACTCCAGGCCCAGCAATCGTTTGCCGTGCTGTTTTTCTCGGGGGATCAAGTCATCGAAGCGCCGCCCTACGGCATGAAGCGCGCGACCACGCAGGCCGTCCGCCACACCAGCCAATGGATCGACCCCGGTTCGGGCCGGATCATCGCGTCGGGCCCCGCCGATGCTCAGGCGGGTATCCGCCGGGCGCTGGCTTATCAGCCCGACGCGATCATCATCCTCAGCGACGGGCTCACCGGCGCCGGCGACCGGGCGATGGGCCAACGCGCCCGCCTGCTCTCGCTCATCGGCACCGCCAACACCGCCGACGTCGTCTTCCACACCCTCCAGGTCTGTCGCCCCGACCCGCTCTCGACGCCGACCCGGCTGGGCACCCTCGAACTCATCGCCCTGCAGTCCGGCGGCGTCCACCGCTACCTCGGCGAAGACGACCTGCTGCCCGAATCGCCGTGAAGCCGCACCTATCGATCCCTTCGCACTCGCAGGAGGCCGGGGATAGGACCCGACATCGGTTATGCTATTTCACGATCGCCGATGCGGGCGACGGTGTTGAGTTGACCTCGATTTTGGGAATCCGTGTCCATGTTCTGGCTGGGCTTTGCCGACAACCTGCCGCCGTCTTCACGTTCACAGCCGGTCCCCCCGGATGATGACAAACCCAAGCCGTCGTTGTTCACCGATCCGGACGACGACGAATTGCTGGAAGCGTCCGACCTCGCAGCGATCGACGAGTCGATGCAGCGGGCCG
>CAYPCC010000006.1:0-37465 GCA_964409095.1 uncultured Phycisphaera sp.
GAACCTCCCCCGGAACCTCCCCCGGAATCGCCCCCGGAATCGCCCCCGGAATCGCTCCCGCCGCTTGGGCCGTTTGTCGCTGCAGCGCGGTCTTTCCCGCGGAGGTCGGCGTTGAACAGCGATTCGTCGTCGTCGGATTTTCGGCTGCGGCGTTTGGCCAACGATCAAGCCCTCCTTGGCTTGTTGGAGTGAGGCACGGGTTGCGGGACATGGATCCACTGCGATCGGGTCGCGGCCCTTTTGGGGGCCATGTCTTGGGGTCCATGTCCGGATGGGGAATGAAATAGACTATCACGCATGGCCGAAGGATTCACCCGCGTGTTGGGGATCGACCCCGGGCTGCGGCTCACGGGCTACGGCGTGGTGGACCTGCGCGACGGCACGATCGAGCCTACGCTCGTCGAGGGCGGCATCATCCGCCTCGACGCCAAGCAGCCGTTGGAGCACCGGTTGCTGCAATTGCGCAACGAGTTATCGGCTCTGATTGCCGAGCACAATCCCGATCGCTTGGCGGTGGAGCAGTTGTATTCGCATTACGCCCACCCGCGCACCGCGATCCTCATGGGACACGCCCGCGGCGTGATCTTGTTATGCGCCACAGCCGCGGGCTTGCCGGTGGAACACCTCGCGGCGACCGAAATCAAGAAATCACTCACCGGCAACGGCCACGCGACCAAGCGGCAGATGCAGTTGTCGGTGCAGGCGCAATGTAAACTCGTCGAGCCGCCGAGTCCGCCGGACGTTGCGGACGCGATCGCGATCGCGTTGTGCCACGCACGGCGGATCGCCACAGGATAAATCATGCCGTTGATGTTGATCGTTGTTTACGGGTTTGCGGTGGTGTCGGCGTTGTTCTGGCTGTACGCCATCGCGGTGAACGTAGGCTTGAGTGTGGTGCGGTGGGCCTCTGACCAACCCGTCACGTTGAGCTCGGTGCGCATCGTCGGCACGCTGGGAGGATTGATGGCTTATTTTTCCAGCTTGCCGTTATGGCAAGGGTGGAGCGGGTGGTGGCTGATGTTGCTGGTCGCCCCGGATGTGATCGCGGTGGCCAGTGACGCGGTTTATTACCGGAAGCACCCGTTGCCGCCGCGCGCTGATTCCGATAACCCCAAACCGTAATCGCATTGGGACAATTCCCACTTCACCTCCGATACACCTTGCGTCGTCGGCGTGGCTGACGGCATTAGGTTTCTCGACCCCGAGGTGAAAACGCGATGACGAGCGAACGTGAAGCAAAGGTTTGGATGTTGGCGGCCGGCGTGATGGTCGTCTGGGCGTGCACGATGGTGGGTTGCTCGGCCACGTTGACCAACGGCGCGGCGACGCCGGTGAACCGCCCAACCTCCGCGTTGGTCGATCCGACCTGGAGCGATGAGCTGACGATCACCTGGTCGAACGATACCGCGGTCCAGCCGGCGTGGGATCAAGCCATGTCTTCGCTCGAGCCAATCGATTCGGCGGCCTTGTTTGCGCCATCGCAGCCCGACGTCATCTTGCTGAAGCCTCGCCCGACGCTGCCCAACTTCGACATCGGGCTGAGCGACTTGTCGATCGCGCAGCCATTGGTCTCGGCCAAACGGCTGCTGGTCGCGGCGGTCACGATGCTGCCCCCGGTGCCCACGCCGCAGTGGGCGGTGGCAACCTCGGCCGCGGCCCACGGCGACCTGGCGGATCAGCCGGTGGCGGCGGCCACGGGTCTGGTGCAGCGTTTGGCGTTTGAGCAGGAAGGCTCCGGGGCTGCGGCGGCGAGTCTGGGTCTGGCGATGCTGGATCGCGGCGTGGTGATGTTGCCGCCGTGGCAGAACGACCCGACGCCGACGCCGACGGTCGGGGCCAAGATGACTGCGGACGAAGCGAAGTTCGACGCCGCGGGCGTAGTGGCGATCATCCTCGGCGGGATGGTGCTGCTGTTCGGCGGCGAAGCGGTGGTGCTGTGGATGATCCACCGCCGACGCCAGGCCGCCTCTGCCGCGATCGCGGCGCAACCCCCATCGGCCGACGACGGCGAAGCCTCGATCTTCCGCTTCCCCGAGCCGATCACGGCCGAGAGGGACGAGTCGTACTCGCGGGCCGCGTAAAACGGTCTTAACGCCATGGACCCCATCAATCAGCCGTTTGCCGCGTAGCGCATGAGCGCTAAGCCGCAAGCGGCTTTTTGCGTCGTTCGGTGTCGAGATGCGCCCCGTCCTGTGCGCGGCGTATAGACTCAATTACATATGACCGAACTTCCCCGCGCCATCCTCTTTGACCTCGACGACACGATCCTCGACACCACGCTCAGCGCGACGCGAGTTTGGCGGCTGACCGCCAAGGCGTTCGAGGCCGAGATCGGCCAACCCGCCGAGGTCTTCGACCCCATCCTCGACCGCGCCCGCCAGTGGTACTGGGCCGACCCCCACCGCAATCAGCAGGGTCGACTCGACGTACAAAAATCCCGCATCGAAGTCACCCACCACGGCCTGCTCGAACTGGGCATCGACGATAAAGCCCTGGCCGCCCGCTTTGCCGACCACTACTCCGACCACCGTGTCTCTTCCATGCAGCCGTTTCCGGGGGCGATCGAAACGCTCGAACACTTCGTGAAGATCGGCGTCCCGCTCGCGCTGATCACCAACGGCGACGCCGAGGGCCAACGCGACAAAGTCGCCCACTTCGACCTCACCCAATATTTCCAGGCCGTCCTGATCGAAGGCGAACTCGGCTACGGCAAGCCCGACCCGCGCGTCTTCGAGCAAGCGCTCCGCGCCTGCGACGCCCCGGCCGAGGGATCATGGTGCGTCGGCGACAACCTCGGCTGGGAAGTCGCCGCCCCGCAGGCACTGGGCATGCAAGGGATTTGGAACGACTGGGAAGGCAAGACCTTGCCGGAAGACTCGGAGATCGTGCCGGACCGGGTAGTGATGGCGATTGCCGAACTGACACAGAACGCATAGTCAAACTCGGATGAATCGGATACACACGGATCAGAAAATGGATTTGTCTTTATCCGCATGTATCCGATTCATCCGAGTTTGACTTTTCTATTCATTTCAACATCGCAATAAACGCCGCCATGAACGCGGGCAGGTCGTCGGGGCGGCGGCTGGTGACGCGTTGGTGTTTTTGATCGATGCAGACCTCTTGATCGACCCAGGTCGCCTCGGCGTTGGTGAGGTCGTCGGTGAGGCCGGGGGTGCTGGTGTAGGTGACGCCGCGGACGATGCCCGCGGAGATGTCGATCCACGGGCCGTGGCAAATGCTGGCGATGGGCTTGCCGACGTCGGCGATGGCTTTGGTGATGTGTTTGACTTCGTCGTAGCGGCGGAGTTTGTCGGGCATCCATCCGCCGGGGACGACGAGGCCGTCGAAGTCGTCGGCGGCGAGGTCGCGGATCGCCGCGTCGCTGCGTTGGGGATAGCTGTACTTGCCGTGGTAAACCACGTCGGCTTCGAGGCCCGCGACGGTGACGTCGGCCCCGGCTTCACGCAATCGGTACTTGGGGTATTGCAGTTCTTGGTCTTCGTAGTCATCGCCGACGAAGATGAGGATACGCTTATTTTTCAGGGGTTTGGTCATGATGAAGGTTGTGGGAAACGGTTAGCGGATCAGCGACGCGGGCACGCCATCGGGGAACATACGCTGGATCTGCGCTTCGACCAACCCGATACGTTCTTCGGGGTGGGGGTGGGTCGAAAGGATTTCTGGCGGGCGTGCCCCGCCTCCGGATGCCGCTAAAACACTGAGTAATTCGACCATGCCTTGTGGGTGGTAGCCGGCTTCGACCATGTAGATCACGCCGTCGTGGTCGCATTCGCGTTCGGCGTCACGGCCGTAGCCTTTGGCGAGCACGTTCAAAAACTGCCCGGTGATTTGGGCGCCGCTCATGTCGCCGGTGGCCATACCCGCCGCGCCGCTGAGTTGTTGGAAGAATTCGCCTTGGGCCATTTGCTCGGCCCCGTGGCGTTGGATCACATGGGTGATCTCGTGGGCCATGACCGCGGCGAGTTGGCTATCGCTGAGCTGGTCGTGCAGCACGACGGTAATGAAGGTTTGCCCGCCGGGCAGGGCGAAGGCGTTGATGACCGCGTCGTCGGCGAGCAGGGTGAACTCGAATTCGTAAGGGTTGTCGGCGGGCGTAAGGTTGTGGTGCCGCAAGGCCGCGGCGACGAGCTCCCGACCGATGCGATCAAGCCGAGCTTGCGCAGCGGGGTCGGGCTCGACGCCGCCAAACTGCTGAATCAGACTCGGCACCGCCTGCAGGCCCATCGCCACCTCGTCGGCGGGCGTCAGACTCACCCGCTGATTCTGCCCGGTGATCGGGTTGACCTGCGACTGTGTGAGGTAACTCACCAACGCGATCCCCGCGATCACGGCGGCGATGGCGAGGCGGAGTTTGAGCGATCCCATCTTGCCGCCGCGGCCGGTGCGACGGGAACGACTAGAGCCGGGCATGGGAAGTCTTAAGGGCATGTGAAGCTCCTGATGACAGCGTTCGGTGTATACAGTTTAACCTGTCGCGCTCGGGAGGAGACTCACACGCAGCCGATCGCTCACGCCGACCGCGCGACTTGCGGGGCTGGCGTCGTGGCGTGGGTTTCGACGGCCTGCCCGAGCAGCGTCTCGCGGCGGCCGAGCTTCCAGGTGTAGTCCATCGCGGCGACCCGGGTGGCCAGCTCAAAATGCGCGTCGGTTTGGCCAAGCTCGCGCAAGAGCGCAAAATCGGCTTCGCCCAGCGACACCGGCGTTTCGACCCACGCCGCCTCGTCACGCTGGACTTCAGCGATGCGCAGTTGTCGTTGGCCTTGTTTCCCCGTGACGGCCAAGGCGTAGGGCTGATATTTCAAAAACTCCTGGGCGTCCTGCAACGTGGGGAAGCAAGAACCCGCCGCGAGCGTGGGCGGCGTGGGATCGAGGCGGAGCGTCGCGTCGCCCACGCCGTTGGCCGTCGTGACGTTCAAGGCATATTCATTTCCCGCCGCCACCGGCCGCGCGGCGTGCAACTCGATATCGGCGGCGTGGAGCTTAAAATCAGTCATCCAATTGCCGACGGTCCCCAGCACCCGCGCATCTGCGTCGCTGCGGACGAAGTACAACCCCTTTCGCACATCCGCACGGTCCGTCATGGCTTGCACCAGCAAGCGGTAAGCAACGTGGTGATACGTCACGCCCAAAGCGTGCGGCGCATCAATCGCCCCCGGAAACGCGGGCCGCATCGCATCGACCCGGCAAGCCACCACGTTCCAAAACGCCCACGGCCCACGCGTGACGAGTTCCAACCCCTCGGGGATCAGGTGCGCCACCGACGCGGCGGGTGTGCGGTAGGACAGCAACACGCAGTCGCTGAGTCGGCCGATCATGGTGAGGTTGAGGTTCATATCCATTGTCCTTCCAGCAGCGCGGCGAGTGCGATGACGGCCGTAAGAAATCCGTTCATGCCCACGATCCAAAGCAAGAGTGCTATTGTGCGAGTCACGCCGAGGCTCGGGGCGTAGCGGGTGAAGACCCAGCCCATGGCGACGTCGGCCAAGAGTAGTCCGCCGAGCAAAGCCACCAAGGGGTCGAAGCCCAGCGGGGTGATCACCGCGGTGGCGAGTAGGCCGAGTGTCATGGCGACGCTGCCGACGGTCATAGTCCAAAGGCACCAGTCCAGCCGGGCGAAACGCCACGCGGGTTCGCTGCGACACCAGATCGCGGCGAGCAAGGTGGGCCAAGCGAGTCCCGCGCCGATGAGCGTGGCCCCGCCGAGGGTGCCCAGACGGTCGGCAAGCAGCAGGCCGTACATCCCCGAGATGCCGAGCGCCAGCGCGGTGGTCACGCCGCGGAAGCACCAGCAGTCGGGGTGCCACGCAAAGCGGTCGGTCGTGGCGGGCGAGGCGAGGGCGAGATGGAGGGTAGCGGTCATCATCGGGTGGCCTCGGGCAGATCGCGGGTACGGCGGTCGTTACGATTTTTGATCACGTTGGCGGTGACGCTCCCGGTTTGCAACGTGCAAACACTCCAACTGATGGGCCAAGGTGGCGTGAAAAACTTCCGGGGGGGTTAGGCGGTGAGGCCCAGGACTTTCCAGACTTTTGAGCCCATCTTCACGAACTTGATCATGGCCCCCGTGGGCAGGGTGCGGATCTGGGTGTACCAAGTGCCGAGGGTATTGAGCATGTCGTAGAGCTCGGCGAGGCGTTGGCGGGTGTGGTCGTTTTCCTGGGCGGATTGCTTGGCCTCTTCGACGCACTCGCGGAGCAGGGCGAGGGTGGGGTCAATCTCGCGTTTTTTGCGTTCATCGAGGATGACCTGGAACATCTCCCAGACGTCGACGGTAGTGGCGAAGTGGTCCCGGCGTTCGCCGAGGACCGGCACGGTGTGGACGATGCCCCAGCCCTGGAGTTCTTTGATGGAGGTGGAGATGTTGGAGCGGGCGACGCCGAGCGTCTCGACGAGGTCCTCGGCGTTCATCGCCCGGTCGGCGATAAACAAAAGGGCGTGGACCTGCGCGACGGTGCGGTTAACGCCCCAGCGGGTGCCCATCTCACCCCAGTGGAGGATGAATTTCTGTTGGACGGCGGTGAGTTTCATGGCGTTCGATCCTATCGGTTATTTCTGTCTTTACAGAAATTATCGACTAAATCAAACCCGAGTCAAGTGTGGACCGACAACAATGTAGTTTTTTATTGACGGAGTGGCCGCGACAAAAGCGTAAAACGATGTTGAGTCGTTACTTGCCGTCGCCTGGGCCGGCGTGATCGGCGGGGGTAGCGACCGTCTGCTTCCCCGTGGCGAGGCTTTGCTGGGCGTTGCGCACCAGCCCCAAACCAATCAGTCCCATGCCCAAAAGTGCAAAGGGGTTGGTCCAAAGCACGCCAAAGTCGGGGTGAAACGCCGCCGCCAAGATGAAGACGAGTAGGATGGTGATGGCGAAAAGTTGGATGCTGGACTTCATGAATGCCTCACCTTGACCATCGGCCGCGCCTCGTGTTCGCTGAGCAAGGGATGTTGGATAAAGCACAAAAGATACCGCTCGCTGGTAAGACGAGCCGGATCGCGCGGCAAAGCATGTTGTAACGGTTGGCGGCTTTGGTCGGAAAGTGCTACCTCGTCGGGTTAAAGGCGGAATGGCTGCGCGGAAATTTCAGCGTTCACGCGGCGGGAAATGGGTCAACCGGTGCTCAACCCAAGCCGGCTCAAAGTCGGCGGTGAGGCCGAAGTCGGGGAAGGCATACATTGCGCCCAACGCGTTGCCGTTGGCCAACGGAATCATGACGTCGATCGTGTCGCCGTCGCGCTCCACGGTCAGCGTGATGGGTTGATTGGCCCGGTAGCGCCGCATGAGGTCCTCGAAGCGTTGGTTGTTGGTCGGCCCGCCGAGCGATTGGCCATCGACTGCGACCACGCGGTCCAACGGCCGCAGCCGACCCGCCGCGGGAAACCCATCGAGCACCCGCGTCACCAACGCAAACGTGCTCGGCCGAGCGGGGGGGCGGGCGTTGGGCCCGTCTACGCGGCCATCCGCATGGGGCTGGGCCGGGGCGATTTGGATCGACTGCACCACCCCGATCGAGCCGGGCCCCTCGGCCGGGAAACGCTCAAGCCGAAGCTCCCGCAAAAAATGATGCCGGGCCACGATCAGCAGCCGCTGCTGCGCTTCGAGCGAATCCGCCAAGGCGTACCACGCCGCGAGCCGGTCGGTGGTCAGCGTTTCGTCGAGTAACATCGCCTCGGTCGCGTCGCGGCGCGCGGCATAGTCCTCGCTATCTAGGTCATCCAGCAAATGATCGCCCGGCTGCGCAAAGGTCGGGACGACCCAAATCCAAATCAACACCACGAACATCATCCGCGGGATTTTCATCGTCATACTCTCCGGCTCTCAGGCGTATCGGCTCTAACCCTCCACCGAATCGATCAGCTTGTCCGCGTTCGCCTGCATCCAGCGGACCTTGCGTTCGACCATCGGCAAAAACTTGCCGCCGGGCATCCGGCCAAACATCCCCGTCGCCGCGATCGGGATCACGCTCTCGGCGATCAACGCCTCGATCATCAGGTACGGCATGACCTTCAGCTCGGCCCGGCTCAGCACCGCGTCCGGCACCGAATCGTAGCCGCGGATGAACCGCTTGAACCGTGACTCATCGAGGTAGTCCGGCCATTCGCGGGGGTCGTCGCCTCCGCCGATGATTGAGAACTGCAGCGCCCCGTTGGCGACGTCGATGATCCGCTGCTGCATCCGCGCCGCGTCGTAGTCGATCACCGCCACGACCCGCGGCCCGCGGAAGAGCATGTTGCCCGGGTGCCAATCCGAGTGGGCGATCTGGAGCGGCCACTTGTCGAGGCCGACGTCTCTGACGCGCTTGGCTGCGGCTTGGTAGGACTCGTGGAGGAACTGCGTCACCCGGCCGATGTGTTGGCGGTCGAGGTCGGGTTCGGTCTTCATCAGCGTGGTCGGGATGGCGTTGCTCGACGCGGCAACCGAGCGCGAGGCGTGGTACGAGCCGCGGGGCGCTTTAAATTTAGGCTTGTGGTCGGCCAAGAGTTTGTGGAACAGGGCGACGGTGCGCCCGGCCTCGCTCGTGGCTTCGAGCGACTGGTCGTAGCTGTTGCCCTGAATAAACTCGAAGAGTTCGTAGGTGCAGCCGTTCCACTTGAGCAAAGAGTTGTTGTCTTGCCGCGTCCCGATGAGGTGGGGCAAAGGGAACTGTCGGTTGGCCAAATGCATCTGCAGGCCGTGACAAAACGCGACTTTGTACGGATCGTCTCGGCCGCGGGCGCGACGCTTGAGCAGATAAAAATGCTCGGGCGTGCCGACGATCAGTTTCGGTGCTTTGCGCGATCCGCGCGGAAATTCTTTGAGCTCGGTGATGACGCCCAGGTCGTAGTGCGACAAGACGATGGCGAGCTCGTCGGCGGCGAAGGTCTGCCGTCCGCCCGAACCCGAGCCGAGGCTGGAGACCCCCGTGCCCGCCACGCTGCCCATCGCCGATTGCCCCGAACGGCTACGTCCCGAGGTGGAGGCCACCGCCACATCCTCAGCGGCGGGGTTGGTCGTCGTGGCGGGGCGGGCGGGTGAGGGCATGAGGAGGTTCACATCGGGGGCACGTTACAGCTTACCCATGGTATGCAAAAGTGTTGATTTTGGATTTTGGATTTTGGATTGAGAATACGCTTGCACTTGGCCCATGCGACGCCGGCCTTTGCCAATCAAACCTACTCGACGTTTTGCACCTGTTCTTTGATGCGGTCGATGCGGGATTTGATTTCGACGACGGCCCGGCTGATCGGGGTGTCGTTGCTTTTGCTGCCGATGGTGTTGGCTTCGCGGAGCATCTCTTGGGCGATGAAGTCCATGGTGCGCCCGGCGGGTTCACCCTCGGGACTAGTGCGGCCTTTGCCTTCGAGGTTTCCCGGGGCTTGGATGATCTCGGTGAACTGGTCGAGGTGGCCGGTTATGCGAGAGATCTCTTCGCTGATGTCGGCTCGGTCGGCGTAGATGGCGACTTCGCGGAGCAGGTCTTTTTCATCGACCTTGAGCTTGGCTTTGGCCATCAATTCATCGACGCGGGCGGTGAGGCGTTGGTGGTATTCTTCGACGACGACCGGGGCACGCTCGGACACAAGGGCGATCCGCGTACGGATGTGGGCGACCTGGCTGAGCAGGTCCTCGGCCAAGGCTTTGCCTTCGGTGGTCCGCATCTCGATCAGGCGATCCAACGCATCGCCCAGCAGTGTGGGCACGATGGTCTTGGCTTTGGCCAGCAACGCGTCGTCGTCGGTTTTGGGTTGCAGCACGCCGGGCAAGGCGAGCAGGGCGGTCAGGTCGATCTGGACCGCTTCGTCCTGCACTTTTTCGCGGACGGTTTCGAGGTGATCGAGATAGGTGAGTAGCGCCAGGTCATTGATCGCTGAGGTCGCGGCGGCGTCGGAGATTTTGACTTTCACGGTCAGCGAAAAGCTGCCCCGGCTGACGCGGCTGCGTAGGGCGCTTTCGAGCACCGCTTCGAGGCCGGCGATCTCGTCGGGGAGTCGGACGGAGGCTTTGAAATAGCGGTTGTTGAGGCTGCGCAGCTCGAGGTTGAATTGCACCCCGTCGTGCTGGGCCGAGGCGCTGCCGTAGCCGGTCATGGATCGGATCAAGCGGAGGCTCCGGTCAGAAAGGAGGAATCAATCTCGAAGGCGGGATATCGCAAAGGCCGCGGCGTGCTCACTCCGTGGTGGGCGCGTCGTCGGTGATGGGCGGGGTCGAGCGTTCGATCGCGTCTCCCACCGCGTCGGTCACTTCATTCACGACCGAGTTGTCGGCCGCGGGATCGGCTTCGACCTCGCCTTCGGTCGATTCGGTGCTTTGGGCGGCGGGACCGTCCGTCGTTTCCCCGGCCGTTTGGCCGGTGGTGGCGGGGGCGCTGGCGGCGGCCGTGGCTTTTGCCTGGTTTTCGGTGGGGTTGATTTTCCAAGTCAGGGCCATGGCCAAGCCCAGAAATAGCACAAAGCAGACGACGGTGACGATCGTCAGCACGTCGCCGACCTTGGCTCCGACGAACGATTGTTCGCCGCCACCCGCGCCACCGAACGCGCCGCTGAGGCCGCCGCCCTTGGGCTTCTGAATCAGGATGATCATCATCATGAACAGGCAGATGAAGACAAACGCGATCGCCAGGACGACAACGGTCCAGGTGATCTGAGCGAGCAGGGGGGTGAGGTGGGTCATGGTATGTCCGATTTTTGATTTTTGATTGATGATTTTGGATTGGCGTCCCAACGAAGGGCCCATACAAGTTTCAGTTCAATCAAAAAACTTCAATTCAAAATCAAAAATTACTTGGCGGCTTGGATGATGCCGTTAAAGTCTGCGACGTTGAGCGCCGCGCCGCCGATGAGGCCGCCATCGATATCGGGCTGGGCGAGGAGTTCGACGGCGTTGGCAGGTTTCATCGAG
Source organism: uncultured Phycisphaera sp. (assembly GCA_964409095.1). GTDB lineage: Bacteria > Planctomycetota > Phycisphaerae > Phycisphaerales > Phycisphaeraceae > Algisphaera. Next base: position 10,901 of record CAYPCC010000006.1, read on the forward strand.
CCGCCGTACTGGATGCGGACGGTGTCGGCCACGGCTTGGCCGTAGGCGTAGGCGAGGTAGGCCCGGATCGCGGCGTGTGCTTTCTGGGCGTCTTCGGGGGTGGCGGTTTTGCCGGTGCCGATGGCCCAGACGGGTTCGTAGGCGATCGTGATCTTGGCCATCTGCTGGGCCGTCACCCCGGCGAGGCCGTAGCCGAGTTGGCCGGCATTGACCGCGTCGGTCTGACCGGCTTCACGCTGTTCGAGTTTTTCGCCGATGGCCAGGACAACGTCCATCCCGGCTTCGAGGCCGGCGAGGACTTTTTCGTTGATCAGCACGTCGGTCTCGCCGATGACGTGGCGGCGTTCGGAGTGGCCGACCAGAACGCTGCCGACGCCGACGTCTTTGAGCATCGACAGCGAGACTTCGCCGGTGAACGCGCCGTTGCCGGCGGGATAAAAATCCTGAGCGCCAACCTTGATCGAGCTGGCCGCGTCGCTGAACACCCCGGCCACCATGGCCAAGTACGGGAACGCGGGAAATACGGTGACTTGCACCGCGTCGCCCCGGACCGCCTCGGCCAAGCCGACCGCCAACGCCTTGGCGTCGGACGTGTGCAGGTTCATTTTCCAGTTGCCACCGATGGTCGGTTTACGGTCAGACACGGGTCGCTCCATCGTTCAATGGTGAGTCACTAAGCCCAAGCCCCAACAACGGGCCTCAGCGGATCGGAGAGTATAACGCATCGGCTGCACCGCAGCGCCAAGCTGGCTAAGCCTTGGCCGGGAAGGCGTCTGCGGGGTTCAGTGAAGTGTTTTTATTCCGCCGCAACGCGGTGGGCGTGGGCGGGGGAGATGGCGTCGGGGAATCGAACTCTAGGAGAAGGCTCCGCATCGTCGGAAACGCCCGGCTCCGGGCTGCCGGAACCCCCGGAACCCCCGAAGTCCCCGGAACCCTTGGGGCGACCGGGGTGGTCGAGAATGCGGGCTTGGGCGGCGTCGGCCAAGATTTCTCGGGCCCCGCGGGCCAAGAGGTCGTGGGCGACTTGTTTGACGACCCGGCGGAGTTCGCCGGTTTTGCATTTTTCGTCGGCTTCGAGGGTGGTCTGCCCGTCGGCCGAGCACAGCCGGACCCGCAAGCGGTACCAATGCGAATCGGCGTTGCGCTTGGCCTGCGTTTTGGCCGGGTCGATCGGCTGGGCCAGCACCGCGATCGGCGAATAGCAATCCGCCCCGAGCAGCCGCACGACTTCCCGTTCGTGCGTCACCGCCGTTGAAGTGGAGGCGGCGTTGAGCGGCAAGCAGCGGGTCAGCGTGACGTGGTCGGTCGCCCGGCAGCGAATCCCCAACGCCCCTTGGCAGGCTGAGGGCAGCATCTCTTCGACTGACAACGGCCGATCGGCGTGCTCGCCCAGCCCGAGGCGTTTGAGGCCCGCCGCCGCCAAGACCGCCGCGTCGTAATGCGGGCCTTCTTCGGTCAGGACTTTATTGAGCCGGGTGTCTACGTTGCCGCGGAGCAGGCGTATGTCGAAGTCGGGGCGGAGCCGACGCATCTGCGCCGCCCGCCGCGGGCTACTCGTGCCGACGACCGCGCCTTGGGGCAGGTCGATGAGTCGCCCATAGCGCTTGCCGCTCACGAGGCAGTCGTTGACGGTGTGACGTTTGGGCGTCGCCGCGAGGGCGAGCCCCGACAACGCCTCGGCCGGGTCCACGGGCAAGTCTTTGAGGCTGTGGACCGCCAGGTCGGCCTTCTTGTCCAACACCGCCTGATCGACGCGGCGGGTGAACAGCCCTTTGCCGCCGACCTCAGCCAGCGAGCCTTGGGTGATCTCGTCGCCTTCGCTTTGGACCCAGTGAAATTCCACCTCGACCGGATGGAGCTTGCGCAGCGCTTTAGCCACCAGCTCAGCCTGAATACGGGCTAGCTTGCTGGTCCGTGAGGCAATCACAATCGGTCGTCGGCTACGTCTCAACCGGACAGTCCCTTCCGCCGGGGTTATAAAAAGAACAAGAAAAGAAATGCTTTTCTCAATACGCAATGCAACCCAGCTTCCGCGGGCAACCCGACCAATATAGCGAACCGCCGCCGCTTTGGGGTGGGGGACTTAACCTAATTTTCCGCAAAATTCATTTCGGGGTTTGGTGTATAACCGTAGTCAAGAGTCGCAGATGCAAACGCCCCCTCGATCCCAACCCGCAAAACGTGCCGCCCTGCCGTGGCGTTGGCCGTTGCACGGCCAGGTGCTGCTGGGTTTGCTCATCGGGGCGCTGGCGGGCTATTGGATCGGGGCGTGGGCGATCACGCAGCTCCCCGCTGACACCGCCCCCGCCGAGCGCGGGGCCGTCGCCGCGTCGATCGCCACCGCCACCTATGCCTACCTCGGCTTCGACCTCGTGGGCGACCTGTTCCTCCAAGGCCTCAAGCTCATCATCGTCCCGCTGGTCACCAGCTCGATCATCCTCGCTATCGTCGGCCTCGGCCGAGGCTCGGGGCTCGGCCGACTCGGCAGCAAGACGCTGCTCTACTACGGCTGCACCTCGCTGATCGCTATCCTCATCGGCCTCGCCTTGGTCAACATCTTCGCCCCCGGCGTCGCGCCGCCCAACCTCGACCCCGTCACCGGCAACATCTCCGGCGGCCAAGGCATCCTCGAAGGCCGTGACCTCTCCGCCTTTGCCGACGCCCAGGAAGCCGTCGAGGGCAAGACCGGCGGCAAGACCGCCACCGACTTCCTCGACGTCTTCCGCACCATGGTCCCGCCCAACATCATCCAAGCCGCGGCCGACGGCTCGCTGCTCGGGCTGATCGTCGTGTCGCTGTTCGTCGGCTACTTCCTCGCTCGACTCGAAACCGACGGCCAACCGGTCCTCATTAAATTCACCCAGGCCGTCTACGACATCACCCTGAAAATCACCGACGTCGTCTTGAAACTGGCCCCCATCGGCGTCATGGGCCTGCTCGCCGCGACCGTCGGCGAGCAATACGCCAAGCTCCGCCCCGATGGCCGATTCGAGGCTTTTCTCACCGGCATCTTGCAGTTCGCCGGCGTCGCCCTCGCCGCGCTGATGCTGCATCTCTTGGTCGTCATGCCGTTGATCCTCACGCTTGTGGCCCGCGTCAACCCGCTGCGGCACTACAAAGCCATGGCCCCCGCGCTCGTCACCGCGTTCTCCACCGCAAGCTCCTCGGCGACCCTCCCGCTCACCATCGACTGCGTCGAAAACCGCGCCGGCGTCAGCAACAAAACCGCCAGCTTCGTCCTCCCGCTCGGGGCCACCGTCAACATGGACGGCACCGCGCTCTACGAATGCGTCGCCGCCATCTTCATCTGCCAAGCCTTCGGCATCGACCTGACCCTCGCCCAGCAATTCATGATTGTCGTCACCGCGCTGCTCACCAGCATCGGCGTCGCGGGCGTGCCGTCGGCGTCGCTGGTCGCCATCGTCGTGATCCTCACCGCAGTCGAAAAACAACTCCCCCCCGGAAGTCTGCCCGAGGGGGCATCCCTGGTCGCGGGCATGGGCTTGTTGTTCGTGTTCGACCGCCCGCTGGACATGTGCCGTACCGCGGTGAATATTTTCAGCGACAGCGTCGGGGCCGTGGTGCTCGCCAAGTCCGAGGGCGAGACGGATGTTTTGCCTGCGATCAACCGGTAGCCCCGCCGCCGCCGTGCATCGCTTGCGTTTGCATCGGATACGACCATGGCATGAATGCCAACCGTATCCGCGTCGCGTCCTGTCAATACTTCATCCGCCCGGTCGAGCGTTTCGAGCAATTCGAGGCTCAAGTCGAAGGCCTCGTCGATACCGCCTCGGACTACCGCTGTCGGCTACTCGTGTTCCCCGAGTACTTCACCTGCCAACTCCTGACCACGCTGGAAAAGCGCGACGAGCCGTTTGATCGCCAGGTCCGCCACCTCGCCAAACTCGAAGGCCGAATCGTCGAGATGTTTCAACGCCTCGCCAAGAAATCCGGCATGTACATCGTCGGCGGAACCCTCCCCGCCATCGACCCGCCCGACATGGAAACCCTCTACAACGAGTGCTACGTCTACGCCCCCAGCGGCAAGTGGGAAGTCCAGGGCAAGATCCACATGACCCGCTTTGAAAAAGAAGAGTGGCACGTCTCGCCCCACACCACCTTCCGGGTCTTTGAGACCGACTTCGGCCGGATCGCGGTGACCATCTGCTACGACGTGGAGTTTCCCGAACTCGTCCGCGCCGCGGCGCTCCGCGGGGCGAATATCTTGGTCGTGCCTTCCTGCACCGACGACCGACAGGGGTTCCTGCGGGTCCGCACTTGCACTGCGGCGCGAGCCATCGAAAACCAGATGTACGTCATCCACTCGGGCACCGTCGGTAGCCTGCCGATGATCCCGGCGGTCGCTATGAACTACGGCCAAGCGTCGATCCTCACCCCATCCGACTTCGGCTTCGGCCGGGACGGCATCCTCGCCGAGGGCATCCCCAACCAGGAATCGCTCATCCTCGGCGAACTCGACATGGACCTTATCGAACACACCCGCACCAACGGCACCGTCCTGCCCCTCACCGACGCCCGCACCATGAACCAGATCAACGAAGACCTCGAAATCGTCAAGCTCTAAACCCATCAAAGCCGAGGGATGGCCATCCCTCGGCTTTCAAAACCCCACCCCCTCTCCCCACCCCCATGCAACTCTCCCCCGCCTGCGACATCCACATCCGCCACCTCGCCGTCCGCGACTTCACCCGCATCCGCGAGATCGGCCAGACGCTCTACCCCCAAGAAAAACCGTGGCGGCCGCAAACGCTCCAGTCCCAACTCGACCACTTCGCCCGTGGCCAAATGGTCGCGGTCGATGCCGACACCGACCGCGTCGTAGGCTACGCCGCCGCCCTCATCATCGTCTGGGAAGACTACGGCCACGGCCATACCTGGCGCGAAATCACCGCCAACGGCAGCTTCCGCACCCACGACCCCACCGGCCGCACCCTCTACGGCGCCGACATCATGGTCGATCCCGAACGCCAGGGCTGCGGCATCGGCAAGATGTTCTACGCCGCCCGCCGTCAACTCGTCGTCGACCTCAACCTCAAACGCATCCGCGCCATGGCCCGCATCCGCGGCTACCACCGCTACCACAACACCCACTCGCCCCAGGAATACGTCGCCAAAGTCGTGGCCGGCGAGTTCAGTGACGCGACCCTGAGCTTCCAACTCAAACAAGGCTTCAAAGTCCTCGACGTCGTGCCGGGCTACCCCAAAAACGACCCCGAATCCATGGGCCACGCCGCCGTCATCGAATGGACCAACACCGACTACGCCCCGCTCAAAGACCGCCACCCGGCGAAGTGACCCGTGCGGGTGCGATTGTTACTCGAATGAAACCCGGATACACGCGGATGAGCCAACCAGCCAAGAGCGATCTAGATAAACTGCAAGTTATCCGTGTGTATCCGCTTTCATCCGAGTTCCCTCCCCCTCTTTGGAGATAAGCCATGGCCCGACTCATCCGCTCCGACGCCACCGGCCCCATCGAAGTCCCCCCGCAAGACAAGTCCGTCTGGATCTGCGCCTGCGGGCTCTCCCGCGACCTGCCGTTCTGCGACGGCAGCCACAAGAAATGCGAAAAAATGGAGCCCGATGCGGCGAAGGTCTATGTGTATGACGATGACCGCAAGCGGGTGATCGAAGAACGATCCACGCAATGAAATGAACCACGAAGGCACGAAGGACACGAAGTGAGATAAAAACGGGTCCTACTTCGTGTCCTTCGTGTCTTGGTGCTTCATCATTCAGTTATCCAACCGATCGATCGACAACCCGCCATCATCGTGCATCGCAAACGCGAGGTCCCCTTCGCTTTGCACTTCGCCGTGTTGTTGGATGGCGCGGCGGCGGCTGATTTTGGGGGCGCCGTGGAGTTCGCAGCGGGCGGTGCGGCCGGGCAGGGATTTCATGATGGTTTCGGCGCTGGCGAGGAGGGTGTCATCCGGGCTGACGCGGAGGCCGTTGAGGCGGAGTTCGACGACGGTGCCGTCTTGATGAAGTTCCAACACGACCTCGGCGGCGTGGCCGTTGGCCCGCATCGAACCCTGGCGGAAGACTTCGCGGAGTTTATTGAGTTGTGGTTTGGATTCGCCGTTAAGGTTTGAGTCCTTGGCGTCTTCGATGATGACTTTCACCGTGCGCGTCAGCGCGAGGCGGGCCTGTTCGATGGGGATGACTTTGTCGACGATGATGTTGGGTTCTTCGCGGCGGCGGTCGATTTTGCCTTGCAGGAACACGACGCCGTCGAGTTCGAGGGCGTTGGAGCAGGTGGCGTAGGTGTCGGCGAAGCAGACGGCGTCGATCTTGTTGGACTTGGCGTCTTCGAGGGTGAGCATCGCCATCTTGCTACCGGCCGATCGGCCGTTCTTGACCAGCGTCGGACGCACCCGGCTGAGCATCCCGCCGACGACGATTTCCTGCTGGGCAGGTAGACCGAAGATGTCGGGGATGGTGGCTTGGCTGAAGCGTTCAAGTTCGCTGGCGTATTCCTGCAGCGGGTGGCTGGAGACGTACATGCCCATGACTTCTTTCTCGAAGTCGAGGCATTCTTTTTTCGTCCACGCCAAACACTCGGCCAGCGATTTAGTCGGCTTGGTTTTCTCTTTCTCTTTGCGTTCCGCGTCCACATCACCAAACAAGAAACTCCCGCTAGAGCGAAGCTCGGCTTCCTGCGCGCCGGACTTCATGGCGTCTTCGATCGACGCGACCATGGAGGCGCGTTGCTCGATGCCGTGCAAGGCATCGAAAGCGCCGCACTTGATTAACGCCTCGACCGAGGATTTGTTGATCACGCGACTCGACACCCGTTCACAGAAATCATGCAGCGACAAGAACGGCCCGTTGGCCCGGCGTTCATCGATCATCGCTTGAATCGCCTTAACGCCCAAGCCCTTCACGGCCGAGAGGCCGAAGCGGATATGGCCGTGGTTCGGGTCGCGTTTTTCGCCCGGCGCATACACGACGGTAAACGCGACGTCTGACAAGTTGATGTCCGGGGGCTTCACCTCCACGCCGCGGTTGCCGTTGGGCAGTAAGACTTTTTTGCATTCGTCGATGTATTCGACCACTTTGTCGGTGTTCACCGATTCGTAGGTCAGCACCGCGGCCATGTACTGGATGGGGAAGTAGGTTTTGAGGTAGGCGGTTTGGTAGGCGACGATGGCGTAGCCGGTGGAGTGCGACTTATTGAAGCCGTAGCCGGCGAACTTGAGGATCAGGTCGAACAGGTCGTTGGCCTGCTGCGTGGTGACGCCTTTCTTGCCCGCGCCCTTGATGAAGTCGGCGCGGGCGGCGTCGATGAACGAGACTTTCTTTTTGCTGATCGCCTTAATTATGGAATACGCTTGACGGAGCGGGATGCTGCCGAGCTCGTTGAGCACGAGCATGACCTGCTCCTGGTAGACCATGATGCCGTAGGTCTCGGCGGTGAGGCGGTCGACGATCTCGTGGACCCTGGGAACTTGTTCCTTCCCGTGTTTGCGGTTGTTGTAATTGGGGATGAGTTCCATCGGGCCGGGGCGGTAGAGCGCGTTGGCGGCGATGAGGTCGTTGAGCCGGTCGGGCTTCATGGCCATAAGCAGGCCGCGCATCCCGCCGGACTCGAACTGGAACACGCCGGCGGTTTCGCCGCGGGCAAAAAGTTCGAGGACTTTGGGGTCGTCGTACTCAAGGCGTTCGAGGTCGAGTGGGTCGTGGGCAATGGGCAGTGGGGTTGGGGCAGTGGGGCTGTGGGATACTATCCTTTCCCCACGGCCCACACCCCGCTGCCCACTGCCCTCATTCGCCACCGCCGCGGCGATGGTCTGCTCGTCCAGCGACTGCCGCACCAGCAGCTTGCCACGCTCGATGATCGAGAGGGTTCGCAGGCCCAGGAAGTCCATCTTGAGGAGGCCGACTTTTTCGCAGGTCGGCCCGTCCCACTGGGTGACGATGACGTCGTCGTTGCCGCTTTTGTTGCCCGGGGCTTTGTAGAGCGGGACGATGTTGTCGAGGGGCTGGGTGGCGACGATGACGCCGGCGGCGTGGACCCCGGCGTGACGGGCGAGGCCTTCGAGGCGGCGCGCGGTTTCGTAGACCTCTTTGATCTGGGGCTGGGCATCGCAGAGGCTGCGGAGATCGGATTCAGCTTCCCATGCGGAATCGAGCGTGGTCTGAAGGCCGTCCCCGATGAGTTTGCAGATTTTGTCGACGTCGCCCAGCGGCAGGTCCATGACCCGGCCGACGTCGCGGATGGCGGCGCGGGCTTTGAGGGTGCCGAAGGTGATGATCTGGGCGACGTGGCCGTATTTATCGCGGACGAACTTGATGAGGTCGCCCCGTCCGTCTTGGCACATATCGATATCGATATCGGGGTACTCGGTCCGGTCGGGGTCGGTGAAGCGCTCGAAGAGTAGGCCGTACTCGACCGGGCAGGCGTTGGAGAGTCCGAGGCAGTAGCCGGTCATGGTGCCGACGCCCGAGCCCCGAGCGAGAACGGGGATGTCGCGGGCGCGGGCTTCGTTGGTGAAGTCCCAGACGATCATGAAGTAGGCGGAGATCAGCTTGTCTTTGAGGACTTGAAGCTCGCGTTCCATGCGGGCGCGGTGTTCGGGCGTGACGCCGCCTAACGCCGAGAGATGGCCATCGCTCGGCGTTGTTTGAGACCAATCTTTCGGGGGGCCGTAGCGCCAGATCGCGCCCGCTTCGGTGAGCAGGCGTAGCGCGCCGTCGCATTGTTCTTTGAGGTCGTCTTGCGAATCGGTGTCGTTCTCGCTGTCGAAGGGTTCGACGCGGATGGTCTGGCAAAACGCCTTGTACCAAGGGGTTGAGCCTGCGGGGTGTTCGCAGGTTTTGCTGAATCGTTCGATAATTTTGAGTGCGCCGCTGCTCTCGGTGGGCAGCGTGGGCAGGTCGGTTTCGATGCGGACGACCGGGGCGTGGTTGGCGTTGAAGTCGATCTCGACGTTGCAGCGTTCGGCGATCTTGCGGGTGTTGTGGATGGCCTCGGGATGGGTCTCGCCGAAGTGGGCCCACATCTCGTCGGCGGATTTAACGTAGAGGTCTTTGGGGTAGTGCATCCGACTCGGGTCGGATTTAATCTTGCCCATCGAGATGCAGCAGAGCGAGTCGTGGGCGTCCCAGTCGTCGGCGGTCATGAAGTGCGCATCGTTGTCGCAGACCAACGGCAGGTTGAGCTCGGACGCGAGGCGGGCCATGTGCGGGTTGAGGTCGCGTTGCAGCTGCTCGGCATGATGCTGCATCTCGACGAAGAACCGCGGCTCGCCGTTTTCATTCGGGGCGAAAACATTTTGGTGCCAGTTGGCTTCTTCGACGGCGCGTTTCCAGTGGGAAGGGTCTTTGGTCTGGTGGAATTGTTTGACGTGGTAGGCGAGCGACGAGCCGAGGTGGCCGTTGATGGCGATGAGACCGTCGGACCACTGCTGGAGGGTGGACTTGTCCATCCGCGGCTTGAAGTAGAAGCCGTTGAGGTAGGCGTCGGACGAGAGCTTGAGCAGGTTCTGCCAGCCCTGTTGGTTTTCCGCGAGGAGGACAAGGTGGAACCCGCCGTCGGACACGCCGGTGAACTCGCGGTTGGTACGATCGGAGGGTCGGCCGTTGACATCCGGCGCGACGTAGGCCTCGATCCCGAGGATGGGTTTGATGCCTTCCTTTTTGGCGAGGTTGTAGAACTCCACGGCGTTGTGGAGGTTGCCGTGGTCCGTCACGGCGACCGCGTCCATGCCCAACGCTTTGACCCGCTTGACCAGCCGGTCAAGGCGATTCGCGCCGTCGAGCAGCGAATATTGGCTGTGCAGGTGAAGGTGCACGAAGGCATTCGGGGCGGGATGTCCGGGCGATGGGGCCATGCCGGGGCGCTCTTTCGGGGTCAGGCGTCATCAGCGCCCGGCGGGATGACGCCGAGGGCAGATCGGAGGTTTGGACGGTTTGATTCTAACAGACCTGCTCCGAGCTTCGGGCGGGTTAAAGTACCTTTGGTCACCTCCTTCGTTCGGCGGGTCGCAAATCGGGCGACCCGCCGAGTGGCGGCGGATTCGCGGCGCATTTCTTGATGCAGAACGGTTTAATTCATGTGGAAAAATTGTCGCCAAGCCGAGGTTTTGATTGGGGCCGCGCTGTTGATTGCTGCGACTCTTGGGGTCGCCGTGTCGGCGCAAGACGCGGTGGCCCGCGATGAAGCCAGCGCTAACCAAGCCACGGTGCCGGGCCTCAGTCTCGAAATTTACGAATCCGAAACCGATCTCACACGCCTCTCGATCCCCGGCACCGGCCAAACGCCCAACGCCAGCCAGTTGGTTGATCGGCCGCGCTTCGTCGGTGCTCTCGGAGGTTATTCCCAAAACTTTGTCGCCCATTATCGTGGAGAGTTGCTTGTGCCCGTCGCCGGTGGCTACATGTTTGAGCTCACCAGCGACGACGGCTCGCGGCTGTTGATCAACGGCGAAACGGTCATCGACAACAACGACACCCACCCCGCCCGGCCACGCGAGGGCAACGTGACGCTTGCGGCCGGCCCTCACGCGATCGAGGTGTGGTACTTCCAAGGCGGCGGCCTGCAGTCGTTGGACCTCCAATGGAAACTGCCCGGCGAGCGAGACTTTAAGGAGATCCCCGCCGAGGCGTTCCGTAGCGAAGCGGGCCTGACCCGCGTCGTCTCTCCAGGGCCTAAGCGTCTGGTTGAGGCCGAGTCCATGGACGTCCCGGGTCTCCAGGCTCCGGTTGCCGGCGTTCACCCGATGTGGCGGCTCACCACCCTCAACCCCCAAGGCCCCGAAGGCTTCGAACTCAAGACGGCGGGGATGGCCCTTTTGCCCGGCGGCCGGATGGCCTTGAGCACGTTTAACCCGCTCAATAACGGCGCGATCCTTGAAGAATTTAATGGCAAGCTCTGGATGCTCAGCGGCGTCGACGGCGACCCCGACCACATCACCGTCGAACTGATCGACGACAAACTCTACAACCCGCTGGGCGTGTTGTTTCACGACGGTGCGATCATCGTGGCCCAGCGCGACGAACTCACTCGTTACGACGCCGACGCGGATGGCCGCTATACCCAACGCTCGGTCGTCAGCGACGCTTGGGAAAGCGACAACTACCACCACTTCACATTCGGCCCGGTGTTTCACGACGACTCGTATTACGTTGCGCTATCCACCTCGATCGGAAACGGTGCGCAAAAAGTAGTGCGGGACAGTACCTTCGGCTACGCCCCCAACCTCGTCGGCCGGGGCAGCGTCGCCCGCATCGACCCCAACACCGGCGATATCGAATACATCACCGGCGGACACCGCACGCCCAACGGTTTGTTCCTCGGCCCCGACGGCCAACTCTTCGTCGGCGAAAACCAAGGCGCTTGGCAGCCCGCTAACAAGATTAACCACGTCCAGCCCGGCCGGTTCTACGGCCACTACAACGGCAACACAAAAACCGACCGTTTCCCCGACGGGGCGCAGCCCTCGCGCTTCGCCGACCAGCCGCTTAGCCCGCCCGCGGTGTTTCTGCCGCACAACGAGATCGCCAACTCGCCCACCGACGGCGTTGTTATCCCCGATGGCCCGCTCGCCGGGCAGATGCTTATCAGTGATGTGAAGTACGGCGGCCTCCGCCGTGTCAGTCTCGACGAGGTCAACGGCGAACTTCAGGGCGCCGCTTATCGTCATAGCCAGGGATTTAGCGCCGGTCTAAATCGTTTGGCGTTGGCCGACGACGGCACGCTATACGTCGGCGGCATCGGCGGACGCCTGTCGTGGTCGTGGCAAGGCACTACCGCCGGGCTCCAACGCCTCGAACCCACCGGCGACACCGCTTTCGAATTCGAGACCATCACCGCGACGCCCACCGGCCTGACGCTGAGTTACACCCGCCCGGTTCCCGCCGATCAGCTCAACGACCTAACCGCCTACCAAATTAATCAGTGGCGCTACCGACCCACCTCGGCCTACGGCGGCCTCAAGCACGATAAGGAAAGTCTGTCGCCCAGCGCGGCCGTGGTCAGCGATGACCGCCGATCGGTCACGCTCACGATCCCCGGCATCAAGGCTGGCCGCGTGATCCACCTCATCCATCAAACCGTCAGCGACGCCGGCGAAACCATGTGGTCGCCCGAAGCGTGGTACACGATGAACCAATTGCCCGGCCAAGCCCCCAACCCCGCGGACGCCCTCCCGCCGTTGTTCCGCGTGCTGGTGTTCAGCAAGACCGCGGGCTTCCGCCACCCGTCGATCAAGGACGGCAATCAGGCGCTCCAACGCCTCGCCAGTCAGGAAGCTTGGGACACGGTGCTCACCGAAGACGCCGCGGTGTTCACCCCCGAAGACCTCGCCCTCTTCGACGTGGTCGTGTTCAACAACACCACCGGCGACATCCTCAGCGACGAGCAGCAAGCCGCGTTCGAGGGCTTCATCCAAGCCGGCGGTGGATTCGTCGGGGTCCACGCCGCGACCGATACCGAATACGACTGGCCGTGGTTCAACCGGCTGGTCGGCGGCTACTTCGCGGGCCACCCCAAGGTCCAGCCCGCCACCCTCGACGTGCTGATCTCGGACCACCCGTCCACGGCACACCTGCCCGAGCGCTGGACGCGGACCGACGAGTGGTACAACTTCAAGTCCATGAACCCCGACATAGACGTATTGCTGAATCTTGATGAAGCCACTTACCAAGGCGGCACCATGCGCGAGCATCACCCCGCGGCGTGGTTCCATGAATTCGACGGCGGCCGGTCGTGGTACACCGCCGGCGGACATACGCCCGAATCGTTCACCGAAGTTGCCTTTGTGCAGCACCTCCTCGGCGGCATCCGCTGGGCTGGCGGGATCGACGAATAAACGCCCCGCCAGGAGCGCTACACTCGGCGGTCGATGGGCGATACGAACCTGAACATCCTGCAACAAACCTTTGGCCACGCCGCGCTTCGCGGTCAGCAGGCGGCCGTGATCGACCGCGTCCTCGCCGGCGGCCATGCCCTGGTGATCGCGCCCACCGGCAGCGGCAAGTCACTGTGCTATCAAATACCGGCGTTGTCACGTCCGGGGGCGGGGGGGATTCCCGGGGCGGGGGTGACGGTGGTGTTGTCGCCGTTGATTGCGCTGATGAAGGATCAGGTCGATGCGCTGCGGGCCAAGGGTGTGGCGGCGACGTGCATCAATTCGTCGCTCGGCCGGGCCGAGCGCATTCGGCGTTACGCGGGGTTGGCCGCGGGCGAATTCACGCTGATCTATGTCACGCCCGAGCGGTTCCGCAAGCCCGAGTTTCGTGAGGCGGTATCGAAAATAAACGTGTCGCTGCTTGCGGTGGACGAAGCGCATTGCGTCAGCGAGTGGGGCCACGACTTTCGGCCCGACTACACCCGCGTCGATGAATGCCGCAAGCTCATGGGCGACCCCACCACGATCGCCCTCACCGCCACCGCCACGCCCGACGTGCAGCGCGACATCATCGCCCAACTCGGCCTCACCCCCGGGACCTCCCCCCGCCAGATGACGACGTTCCACGAAGGCATCGATCGGCCAAACCTGTCGCTCGATGTGCAAAACGTCTGGGGCGATGACGACAAACTCAATCACCTGCTTCAGCCCGATGGCATCACCGCCGGCGGCGGCATCGTCTACTTCACCCTCATCAAAACCCTGCGCACCTTCAGCGAGCACCTCCGCGACCGTCGCGTCCCCCACCTCAACTACCACGGCGACCTCGACCCCGCGCAGCGCCGCGGTGTGCAAGACGATTTCATGCACGGCCGATGCCCGCTCGTCCTCGCCACCAACGCCTTTGGCATGGGCATCGACAAGCCCGACATCCGTTACGTCATCCACGCCGAGTTGCCCGGCTCGCTCGAGAGCTATTACCAAGAGATCGGCCGGGCCGGCCGCGACGGACGGCCCTCGGCGTGCACCTTGCTCTACGACCAGCGCGACCTCGCCACGCAGATGGAGTTTCTCCGCTGGGCAAATCCGGATGCTGAGTTTTACCAGCGGGTTTTTGGCTTGCTGGAAAGCGAATCCGACCGCATCCACGCCGAGGGGTTGGATTGGCTACGCACCCAGTTGCACGCCAAACAGGGTCGGCACGACCGCCGGCTCGACACCGCGTTAGGCATGCTTGAACGCTACGGCACCCTCGCGTCGGACTCAGACTGGCGCGAAGATGATCACCCTCGATTGCGCCTCGTCGCCGACCTCGCCCCGGAGTTGCTCGACGCCGCGCGATTGGCCGAGAAGCTCCAGCGCGACCAGCAAAAGCTCTACGCTTTGGTGCAATACGCGAATCACGAAGGAGACCGCAAAGCGTTTCTCAACGACTACTTCGGCGTCGGCTGATTCCCGTGACCAGCGACATACAACCACACCCCGCGCCGAAGCGCGGGGTGTGGTCATGGGGGGTGGGAGTACAGAGCGGAAGCGTTAATCGATTTCGGGGATCGTGACTTGAGGGAAATCAATCTCGGTCTCGGCGATGTGGTTGATGTAGTTGGTGAAAATGTTGAACACGACCACCGCGATGATCTCGACGACTTGCTGCTCGCCGAAGCCCGCGGCTTTGACCGCAGCGAGTTGGTCGTCGGTGACGAATCCTTCGCGGTCGAGGATGGCCCGGGCGAAGGTGATCGCGGCTTGGGCTTTTTCGTCGTCGGCCGAGCCGGCGAGGGCGGCTTGGGTTTGCGCATCGGTGAGGCCGTTCATTTTGCCGATCGCCGTGTGGGCTGCGGCACAGTAGTCGCAGCGGTTCGCCCCGCCCACGGCCAAGGCGATCTGTTCGCGGAGCGCCCCCGACAACGACGTCTCGCCCAGCGTGCCGCTGGCGTTGAGTACGCCTTTGAGCACCGCGGGGGCTTGGGCCATGGTGGCGTAGATGTTCGGCACGCGGCCGAGCTTTTCCTTCAACCCCGCGAGCAGCGGGGCGGCGCCGGCGGGCGGCTGGGCAATGTCAACGGGTTGGATGCGAGGCATGGTCTTCTCCAAAATAGGTTGCGAAACGATTCACGATGAAAGTACAATATACAGACCTGTCTATTTATTTCAAGTTGAAGCAAAAAAATTTTGAATCGATACTTCTTTGCCGTAGACTAGTTTACCGCCATGCCCGCCACCAAACGTGAACAACTCGTCGAAACCGCCCTGGCCCTCTTTGAACGTTCGGGGTTTCAGGCCGTCGGCATCGACCGGGTACTGGCCGAGGCGGGTGTCGCTAAAATGACTCTCTATAAGTATTTCCCGTCGAAAGACGACCTGATTGCAGCGACGCTTCAGCTGAAGGATCAGCGTTACCGCTCGTGGTTCATGGCCGAGGTCGAGCAGCGGGCCAGCGCGCCGCGGGATCGGTTGCGCGCGATGTTTGAGACGTTGCACGACATGGTCGATCAGCCCGCTTTCCCCGGTTGCATCTTCGCCCGCGCTGCCGCTGAATTCGGAGAAATGGACCACCCGGTCCACGCCGCCGCGGCCGAGCACAAACGCCTGATCCGTCAATACATCGCTACCCTCGCCGCCGCGGGCGGATGCAAAACCCCCGAGCAGTTGGCCTACCAACTCGCCTCGCTGATGGACGGGGCGATGGCGAATCTGCTCATCGGCGGTTGCGACGAGCTTTGTCCCGCGGTCTTCGCCGCCGCGGCCACGCTCATCGATCACGCGCTGCCCGGCGCCTGACCCGCCGACCGTCGTTCCCCGTTACGATCCTTCGGCCACTTGCCCGCCGAACCCGAAACACCTTATGCCCATCCAATGGTTCCCCGGCCACATGAACACGACCCGGCATCAGCTCGCCGAGCTGATGCCCAAGACCGATGTCGTCGTCGAACTACTCGACGCGCGCCTGCCGGGCTCGTCGAGCAATCCGCTGCTCGATGATCTGCGCCGTAACGTCCCGGGCAAAGGCCCGGACGGTCGCCCCGGTGACGTACCCTGCATCACGCTGCTGACCAAAGACGACTTGGCCGACCCGTCCGTGACCGCGCGCTGGCGGGACGACTTCCACAACCGCCGCGGCGTGCAGACGCTGGCGCTTAACCTCAATGAGCCGCGAGCGACCAAAAACCTGCCCAAACTCATCCGTCGGCTGGCCCCCCAGCGCGTCGAAAAAAACAGGCCCGTCCGCGTCACGATCGTCGGCATCCCCAACGTCGGCAAGTCCACGCTCGTCAACGCCCTGCGCGGCAAGCAAATCGCCCGCACCGGCGACGAGCCGGCCGTCACCAAAGGCCCGCAAGAGATCAGACTCGACCGCGACATCGTGCTTACCGACACGCCCGGCATCCTGTGGCCCAAGTTCGACGACCAAGCCATCGGCCTCACCCTCGCCGTCAGCGGCGCGATCAAAGACACCGCCACCGACTACGACTTGCTCGGCCCCCACGCCGCGATGCACCTGCTGCGGCACTACCCCGACCGGCTCATCGAACGCTACAAAATTAAAGACCCCGCCGACCTGCCCGACCCCGCAGACGACAACGCCCCGTATGCTTTGCTCGAACTCGTCGGCCGCAAACGCGGCTGCATCGTCGCCGGCGGCCAAGTTGAAATGACCCGCGCCAGCGAGCTATTGTTGCGGGAGCTGCGGAGTGGCAAGCTCGGGCGGGTCAGTCTTGAACTGCCTTGAGCGGAGGCGGGTGTCGGGTGTCGGCTACCGGAATGACCCGGCTGCTTCCCGGTATCCGGTAGCCTACATCCGGTATCCGATACCAACCTCCAGCCTCAGAAATAACCCCGCCCATGCCCACCACCTTCCTCCGAATCCTGCGAGCCGTCAGCCTGATCGAAGGCGTGTCGTATTTGTTGCTATTGCTGGTGGCGATGCCGATGAAATACCTCGGCGATCTGCCGTGGGCGGTGAGCGTGGTGGGCATGGCGCACGGGCTGCTGTTTATCATGCTTTGGTTGTTGGTCGCGGCGGCGTGGGCAAAGGGGTTGCCGACGCGGTTGGCGGCGTGGACGTTGGTGGCGTCGATTTTGCCTGCCGGCCCGTTTTTCATGGACGGCAAGTTGAAGCGCTACTCGATCGAATCCGCATCGTCAGCGGCGATGGCCGACGGAACGGAGCGTTGATGAAAGCGGCGATTTACCCTCGCTACGGCCCGCCGGAGGTGATTCAGATCGTCGAGGTCCCTACGCCAACGCCCGGCGAGGGCGAGGTCTTGGTCAAGACCAGGGCCACGGCGGTGTCATCGGGCGAGTGCGCGATGCGGGGCTTTAAGGATGTGCCGTGGTTGTTTTGGGTGCCGATGCGTCTGGTGCTGGGGGTGTGGCGGCCGCGCAACCCGCGGCTGGGGGCGGAATTTGCCGGGGTGGTGGCGGCGGTCGGGGCGAACGTGACCCAGTTCGCCCCCGGCGATCGGGTGTTCGGGAGCACGGCCATGAAGGGCGGGGCCCACGCCGAGTACCTGTGCATCCCCGCCTCGGCCGCGTTGGCCATCACGCCCGAGCGGTTGTCTGACCCCGAAGCCGCCGCGATCCCGTTCGGGGCGTTCACGGCGTTGACGTTTCTTCGTCTCGGCGGCATCGAGTCGAACCCGGCCGCGCGGGTGCTGATCTGGGGTGCGGCCGGGGCGGTCGGCAGCGCCGCGGTCCAGTTGGCCAAGCATTTCGGGGCACACGTCACGGGCGTGTGCAGCACGGCGAAGCTGGAGCGGGTCGAGTCACTGGGAGCCGACCGCGTTTTCGATTACACGCAGCAGGACCCGTCGGAACTCGACAGCCCGTTCGACATTGTTTTCGACACGATCGGCACGACTCGTTATACGCAGGTCAAGCCGTGGCTGTCCCCAACGGGCCGATACCTCAACACACGGTTTGGTTTGGGCAAACTGTTGCAGATGGCCTGGACCGGGTGTTTCAGCCGGCGCAAGGTGATCTGCGCCATGTCGGGCGAAAACGCGGAAGACTTGGTGTTTCTCAGTGGATTGATTCAAGCGGGTGCGTTGCGCCCGGTGATTGATCGTCGCTACGGATTGAACGGCCTGGTCGAAGCGCACCATTATGTGGATACGGGCCGCAAGGCCGGGGCGGTGGTGATCGAGATTGCCGGGGCGGATTGATCCGAGCCAAGCGTTGAACGAGGGTTGATCTTGGCGTTCGTTAGAACGACAGCCGCAGCCCGAAGTCGATCGCGTGGACTTCGAGGTCTTCAAACGTGAATGAGCCGAAGTCCACTTCGCTCGCGGCCCAGTAGCGATAGCCGGCGGTGAGTTGGAGGTTGCGGGTGATTTCGTAGGCGACGCCGGCCTTGAGTTGGTAGGCGAAGCCGTAGCCCGCCTCGTCGAACTCGATGCTGCCGAGGCTGCCGGTGCCGCTGGCGTCGCCGTCGAACACGACCACGCCGATCCCGCCGCCGGCGAAGAGTTCAAACCCGCCGGGCAACGGCAGGTCGAAGTAGAGGTTGGTCATCAGGCTGATGTTGTCGAAGCTGCCGCTGCCCGCGTCCGCCGAGGGCGGGTTGGTTTCGAGGAGGATGCCTTCGGTATCGCGGAAGGTGAGTTCGAGTTCGCTGCGGAGCAAGCCGCCGTCGATCCCGATCGCGCCGGAGAACGCGGCGTTAGTGTCGAGGTCGAACTCGTAGTCGGTGCCGGCCGAGTCGTCGTCGAACAGGGTGGCCGGGTCATCGCTGGGGAACCCGGCGGAGAAATCGACGTAGATCAGGCCGTGGGCCGCCGGGGCAACGCCAACCGCGAAGGTGAAAGCAAGCCGCGGCAGGCGGATGAGAGAGTGCATCATGGGAATCGTCCTTGGTTGGAGCAAAGAGCGTTGGCGAGTCGAAAAAGCGTGCGCTGGGCGGATCGGGTGTCCGGCAACAAAGCGGTTCAAGACTACCGTACACGCCCGATGTTCGACACCACGCGAGGGCCGTTATTTCACTGCGGGAGCCCGACCGGCCCGCTTGCCGTTTTTGGTCACGACCCGCTTCTTACCGGCTTCGGCCGGCTTGGCGTTGATCCGCTCGAGCGCCTTGGTCCGGTAGTCCGCCGACAGCTCGCAGCCCAGCCAGGGTCGCCCGAGTTTGTTCGCCACCGCCAATGTCGTGCCGCTGCCCGCGAACGGGTCGAACACCAGATCGCCCTCGTTCGACGAGCATCGCACGATGCGCTCGAGCAGCGCCTCGGGCAGTTGGCAGGGGTGCCACTGCTCGCGTTCCTTAAACGTGCCGGCGAGGCGCGACTGATACCACGTGTCCCACCCCGCATCGAACGCGCCTTCCTCGGCCGCGTCCTGCGGGCGGACGTGCCAGTTCTCCATCGCGGGGAATTTGAGAACCCAGGTGTCGTCGGGCAGCTTGCCCTTGGGGTTTTGGCGGTGGTCGTTGTAAGTCGTCATCCGGGCCGACGGCAGGGCGACCTGGTCGTAGTGGAATGTGAACGGCGGATTCTCAACCAGATTGCTCTTGGGCTTGCCGGTCTTGGGATTTACTGCGGCGCTGCCGACGCAATAGAACAGGTGGGCGTGGCTGCGGTTGAATTTGATCTTGCAGCGTTGACCGAAGGTGTAATGCCACACGATCCAGTTGCGGAAGAGCAGCCCCCCGGAAGCCTGCAACTTCTTCAAATGAACGCGGACTTCCGCGGCGTATTCGTCGCCGATGAGGATGTAGAAGCTGCCGGTGGGCTTGAGCAGCCGGGCGCACTGGTCGATCCAGGCGGTGGTCCACTGGAGGTACGCGTCGTCGGGCAGGGTGTCGTCGTACCGGTCGTATTTGAACCCGATGTTGTAGGGCGGGTCGGCAAAGATCAGGTCGGCCGAGCCCTCGGGCCAGGCCGACATCTGGGCGATGCAGTCGCCTTGGACGATCGTTTTCGTCGGCAGGTCGGTGGCGGTCGACGGCGGCAATTTCTCGGTTTTCTTGGGCGGGGTCGGCATAAGTCGGCCAGTTTAGCAAGGCCATGGCGCTCGCGCGAAAAGCCGGCTTGGTAGGCTATTCCTATGAACCCCAAAGTCCTGATCACCGAACGACTCGACGATGAATGTGCCGCTTGGTTGGCCGAGCGGGCGGAGGTGGTGTGGGTGCCGCACGACGAACCCCGGAAGATGGCCCAAGAGTTGCTGGGGGCCCAGGGGATGGTGGTGCGGACGTACACGCAGGTGGATGGGGCGTTGCTCGCCCAAGGGCCGAAGCTCAAGGTGATCGGGCGGGCGGGGGTGGGGCTGGACAATTTTGATCTGCCGGCGTGCGCCGCGGCGGGGGTGCGGGTGGTGTACACGCCGGACGCGAACACGCAGGCGGTGGTGGAATACGTCACCGGCCTGATGATCGACCACGTTCGGCCCAAGACGCCGCTGCCCTCCCCAGAAGACGGGGCCACGGATGAGCAGTACGTCGCGTTGTTCCACGCGATGCGCAAGACCGAGGTCGGCACACAGCTCAACGAGATGACGCTGGGCATCCTGGGCTTCGGCCGCATCGGCAAGCGGCTGGGCGCGGTCGCCCACGCGATCGGAATGAACCTGCGGGTTTGCGATCTCTTGCCCGAGGCGGAGCTGCGTAAAGCGGTGGATTATCCGTTTACGTATTGCCGTCCCCCCGAGTTGTACGCCGGGTCGGACGTGGTGAGTGTGCATGTGGACGGCCGGGCGGAGAATCGGCGGATGATCGACGCGGCGGCCTTGGAGGCGATGCGAGAGCGTGTGCTGCTCATCAACGCGGCCCGCGGGATGCTGGTGGACCACGATGCGTTGGCCGGTTGGGCGGCGGCCCGGCCCGCCTCGACCGCGATGCTCGATGTCCACGATCCCGAACCCCCCCCCGGAAATGGTCCGCTGCACGATCGTAAGAATGTCATACTGCTGCCGCACCTCGCGTCGCGGACGGGCACCGCCCTGAAAAACATGAGTTGGGTGGTGCGGGATGTCGCGGCGGTGTTGGCGGGCAACGAGCCGAGCTTCCCGGCGGTTTGAGGCGGATGGCTCGTCGGCTCAGGCCCGCAAGGGCGATTCTCGCCGGGGCATGGCACCTGCTGCACCCGATCTAAAAATGTGCTAGCCCATGACCTCCATCTCGGCGTACTCGGCCCCAAACCGGCGGCATCGGGTCAGCGTGTTAGCGGCCGATAACTGTGTTGCGCGATTATTGAGCGGACGCGCAAAACCTTGTTCAAACGCAAGGCTGAGTTAAATCGAGATTGCCTCGAAAGTGGGCGAACAATTGCGGTAAGTCTCGCTTTGGCATAGATATAAATTAAAATAAAGTTCAGAAAAAACTTGATAGGGCTGAGCATATGGGTACAATGGGAGGTGTTGCGGAGCGGTTCACTGGTCCGTGACATTGACAATTAATCGCCCCCACCCGCGTGGCCTGCAACGGGCCATGCGACCCTCTCTAGCGGTCAGGTTCCCCCACCTGGCCGCTTTTTTGTGTGCGGGTGTCGGATACCGGATACCGGATACCGGATACCGGATACCGGATACCGGATTTTGGAATTGCGGGGTGGGTTAATCAGAATTTTTTTGGGGGGTGTCGAGCGTCAGGTCGACCCACACCAGCCGGTGGTCCGACGCGTCGATCCAGTCGTGGCCCGGCTCGTCGGGCGTGGGCCAAAACACACCCGCGTCCACCACGGTCCAATCTTTGGTTGGCAACACGTAGTCCACCCGCAGGTTCCCCGAGCCGTGCGGCGGCTGATCGCCCCAGTCCGCGGTATCGAGGGCGGGATCGGTGAGGTGCTCGGCATTGATGCCCCCGTCAGCGAGCGACTTCTCGACCGCGCCGCGGCTGCGGGGTTGGGGGTCTTGGATTCGCGGATGATCGAGGAGTTGATTGATCGCGCCGGGGATCGATTCGCCGTCGTTGGGGTCGGCGTTGAGATCGCCGAGGATAACGAGGGGTGTCTCGTCACCATCGACAATGATTTTGAGAAGCTTGATCTCATCGAAGTTACGGCGTCCATTACGGTCTTCGGGGCCATCAAACACCGGCGGGGTGGGATGGCTAATCAACACGCCAATCGGTGGGAGATTGGGGAGTTGAAGTGGGACAAACGCATGGTTTTTTGAGGAGAGTCGAAGTACGCCCGCAGCTTCGGGGGGAAAGTGACTCGCGGGATAAAGCGTGTCGGGAAATTTTGACCACAGCACGTTTTTGGCTGTAGGAAAATTCTGATGCTTGATCGGGATGCGGCTTAGCAGGAGCATCCCGTATTGACCGGGGAAATCGCCCCAGCCATGGGCGTCGGCGGGGCCGCCGACTTGACCGTCACCGTTGAGATCGATCCCCGTCGCAAGCCCCGTATTCACATCCGGAAAAAACCGGTGCGGAAAACTGATCGGCTCGGCGTCGTCTTGGGCGATGCTGAGATAGTGTTGCTGAAAATCCGCGGCGAGTTGGCCGGTGGGGTTGAAATCGAACTCGTTGATCAGCAGCACGTCCGGCCGAACCTGTTGGATGATCGCGGCGATCTTCTTGAGCTTTTCGTCGTCGGGTGTGGCGAGGCGGCCCGGCAGGTCGTCGGCGGTTTGACCCGACAACGCGGCGTTGAACGTGGCGAAACGGATCACCTCGGCGGGGCGGTCGGGGGCGGCGTCTTGGGCCCGGCTGGACGAAGGCAACGCCGGGACGATGAACGACGCAGCCAAGCCGATCGTGGTCGCCGATCGAACAAGGTTTAGCAACGGGTAGCGGGTCTTCATGAGGGATGGGTTCTCGCGTGACGGCGTTGAGGATGGCCATCACTATCGTAACTTTTATAAATGGCAATAGAGGGCATCGATGTGGCAACCGAAGGCCGCGCCTTATGGCCGACGCACGACCCGCACGTTTTCACGCAGGTCATCGCCCGCCACGCCCCCGCCGCTCGTTTCGCTGCCGCCCCACGACTTAAACCAGTTGCCCACCCCCGCGATCGCCGAGCCTACTGCGTACACCACCGCGCCCACCGCCAACCCCGCCAGCAGCACCAACACCACCGGCACCACGATCACGATCCCCGCGCTGGCCACCGCCGCCAGCGTCGGCCAAGCGGGCTTGCCGCGGGTGCGCTGGTACAGGCCGCTGAGCCGGGGGTCTTGATTGAGGAAAATCTTCCAGTCCATGGACTCATCGTAGACCCGGTTCAGCGCGGCCTCAAGGGGTAACGGACGCATTGAATCGGGAGAACGGCGGGCGACCTTGCCGGTTGGGCGGGTTGTGCGGACTGGCCGCGGGGTCAATCGCGGGTTTACGGGGCGGCGGGTTAATTTTGCTCGATCGGCCGTCGATGAGTCAACAAGAGAATCCGGAATCCCGTCGGGGTTCCCCGGAGTGTCCCCCGGACTAAATCCCCGGAAAAGAGGAAAGATCCCATGTCGCAAGCCCCCACCCAAGCTGATCTGAACCCCGAGGCCCCCCAAGGCCCTCCCGCCAACTCGGCCGCCGCGATTCAGGAAAACGTCCAGTCGGCGATCAAAGAGATCAGCCACATCGCCACGCTTCCCGAAGTCACGATGAAAATCATCAAGCTCGTGGAAGACCCCGACTCCACCGCGCAAGACCTCAACAAAGTCATCAGCAACGACCCGGCTCTAGGTGCTCGCATCCTCAAAGTCGTCAACTCCGCGTTCTACGGCCTGCCCGGACAGATCGGCAGCATCAACCGCGCCATCGTCTTGCTCGGCCTCAACGCGGTGAAAAATATCGCCATCGCCGCCAGCCTCGCCAAGCTGTTCCGAGGCGGCAAGATCAGCGCCAACTTCGACGCCCGTGACCTCTGGACCCACTCCATCGCCTCCGCCGCCGCGACCCGGCTGCTCAGCAACAAGTGCGGTTTGGGTCTGCCCGACGAAGCGTTTTTAGCCGGCCTGATCCACGACATCGGCATCATGGTCGAGATCCAAGCCCGCCGCCCGAAATTCATCGAAGCCCTCGAGATGGTCGACACGCAAGGCTGCACGCTGCGTGAGGCCGAGTTCGCCTGCATCGGCGCGACCCACGAGATGTTCGGGGCCGGGCTGTGCAAGCTCTGGAAGTTCCCCGTGTCGTTCCAGTACGTCACCGGCTTCCACCACCACCCGATGGACCTCGTAGAAAAAAACCGGACCTTGGCGTGTCTCGTACACGTCGCCGACCACATCGTCGGCAAGATGGAACTGGGCTTCTCCCACGACATCGACATCCAAGCCCCCGTATGCAACGACATCATGAAACACCTCAACCTCAACTCCACCGTCATCGACGAAGTCTGCAAGCAGCTTCCCGCGGCCATGGACGAAGCCCAGGGCATCTTCTAATCCCCCACCCCCGGAATTTTCCACGCCGCGCGACGAGTTTTAATTAGCTCAAACCCAAGCGGCGAATCCCCGATCTCTCTTTTCCCTCCGGGCGACGGCACGCAAGTGTCGTCGTCTTTTTTTTGCGCAGATCAAACGTTGCGTTAGCGCTTCGAGGCAAACTTTTCAACATCACCGGGCTTTAGCGGCTTTCTCGAATGGCGCTAACGTATTTCTCGCCGAATTTCGACACTGGCTAATTAGGCTTTCGCCAGCGGAATCGAGTATTGGATTCCGGGTGCTGTGAGTGGGAAAAATTTGAGGGCGCAGGGTGTTGATGTCGCAAGAGATCGAGGCTGATGATCAGGGCACGGCGAAGTCGCTGCGTATCGGTCGTATCACCATTCATCCCGACCAATACGAGGTTTACGTCGATCAAAAGCGCATTGAGTTGACGCTGACTCAGTTTCGCTTGATCCACGCCATGGCCAAGCGGCCGGGCTGGGTGATGTCGGCCGAGCAGTTTCAGCGGCGCTTCGGCCAATCCTCCCGCGACGCTTCGCCCAGCCACGCCAACATCAAACACCATATCGCGGCGCTGCGGCGCAAGCTCGGCGTCGGCGCGGTCCAGGTGCAGACCGTGCGCGGCCAAGGCTATCGCCTGACCGACATCGACGCCGGGTCAAGCCCGGACGAGGACGGCCGAGCCGAGCGGTCCAACACGGCTCGCCACGAACAAGCGGAATCTTGACAAAACCTTTGCGTGACCACGACCCGTGACGAAGATACTTCGTGGGTTCAAATGACAAATTTATTCTACCTGGAGCCCACGCCCATGCTGGCGACCCGACCCCTTCACCGTCCCTTTGCCTTCACGCTCATCGAATTGCTGGTGGTCATCTCGATCATCGCGTTGCTGATCGGCATTCTTTTGCCCGCTTTGGGTTCGGCCCGCGGTGAAGCCAGGGCCATTGCTTGTGCGGCGAATCTGCGATCGGGTGGCCAAGCCATGGAAGTCGGCTTGGGAGAGAACGCCCAGAAATATCCCCCGGCGTACCTCTATCTAAATACGGGGACTCCGCCTAACGGTAAAAAACCAACTTCGATCGAAAATCAGCCTTTCAGCGATCAGGGCGGCTATTTGCACTGGACGAACAGCCTGCTGTCTTTCGGTGCGGATGCCGATGGGTTCACCTGTCCTACGATGGAGTTCGGCGGGGCCCCGGCGACCAATCCTCCCCAAGGAGAACTTCTCCAAGGTCAGGTGGGGGGCGATGGTTATGGCGGCGGCTACACCGATCAGCAAGTGAGGTTTACGGCCTACGGCCCGAACGGGTCGCTCATCCCCCGAAACAAATTTACGCAAAGCGTTCGAGGATGGGACGGGGTGCCCGGCCGAGTCCATCAGCTGGTCAGGCCCGAATGGATCGACAGCCCCTCCTCCGTGATCTCGATGGCGGAGTACAACGAGCGGTGGCAGGCGATCGCAACTGGGGGTGCGGGTAGCCTGCTCAGCAAATCCCACCGTCCACTTATTGTGGCCAAGAACTCGCTGGGTGGCGGATCGGAATTGAATCTCCCTCTCAACCCCGCGGCATCCGTCCTTTTTGTTGGTGGCCCAATCGCGGACGTCGAAACCCACAAAGACCCTAATGCGATGACCGGCGCGATCGAAAGCAGTCAGCCGCTCAACGCCCTCGGACGCCATCACCCCGGCGGCGACGGCTACGGGGGGACTGGCAATTACGCATTCGCCGACGGCCATGTCGCCCGAAGCACCGTGGCGGAAACCGTCAACGAAGAACAATGGGGTAAGTCATTCCACTCGGTTACCGGCCCCAAAATCAGGCTTCAGTACCAGGCGATTCCTGATGCTCGCTAATTTTTGATGACGCAACAGCGAATCATTGTCTGATTTCGAAACCCTATGGGTCAGTGTTTGATCCAAAGTTCGCAGGGTTCAAGTTCGCAAATTAAGGAGAAGTTGAGATGTCCACGAAGCAGAGGTTACAAGTATGGCTGATGGCAAATGCCATGGTCATTCCAAGCGCAGCCATCGCCCAAGAAGGGTTCCAGCGTGACTACACGGGGCCCGCCAACACGCCAAACATTGCCGGAGCACCGCAGACCACTCAGATCAACATTTCCGGCGCAACCTTGGTCCGCCCCTTGTTTGAGAACCGTCCCGGCCTGACCAACGACTTTATTGACGTCGATGGCGATGGGATTTTCGGGTTCAACGGCTCGGGCACGGGTCAGTTTGTTGACCAGCTTGCAACGGAAGTAACAATTTTCGACGCGGCGGGAAATCCGACTTTCAACTACACCCCAGGAAATGGTGGTTTCTCGAACAACAACCAGTGGATCACCAACTACCGCGGCGTGGGTTCGGTGA
>CAYPCC010000007.1:0-24162 GCA_964409095.1 uncultured Phycisphaera sp.
CGGGATCGACGTACGACACCAACTGGGTCAACTTCGGCAGCCAAGGCTCGGCGACCATGGACATCACCAACGGCGGTACGTTTACGAGCGGCGGATCGTTCACCATGGGCGGGAACCCGACGTGGTCCGCCGACGCGTCGTCGGTCGTCACCGTCACGGGCGCCGGGTCACGCTTCTCGTCCACGGGCTATCAATTCGTGATGGGCGAAAACTACAGCGGCACCGGCGCTCACACCCTGACGTTCAACCTCCGCGACCAAGGCCTGGCCGAAATCAACAACGACCTGGTGATGGCCCGCAACGCCATCGCCACCGCTGTGGTCAACCTCGACGGCGGCACGCTGCAACTTTTCGGCAACGATGTGGTCTTTGGCCCCGGTTCGGCCAGCTTCAACTTCACCGACGGCACACTCGCCGGCGTCGGCACGTTTGGCTCAGACCTGCACCAGCGCGGTGGACGCCTCGCCGCCGGTGCTTCGCCGGGGGTGATGACCATCGAAGGCGACTACTAGCTTGACGCAGGGGCGGTGCTGGAAATCGAACTCGGAGCGGCCGGTGGCGCTGCGGGGATCGACCACGATATGTACCACATCGCCGGGCAAGCCACGCTGAGCGGGAATCTGGATGTTCTGCCCACAACCGGGTTCGAGATCACCGAAGGCGTCACCTACGACGTCTTGACCGCCACCACCATCGACACCGCTCTGCTCACGCTCAACCACCCCAACCTCTTCGACTTCGAAGTGGTTGCCCACGACAACGGCCAGGTCCTGCGGCTTACCGTGCTGCCCGAGCCCTCCACCGCGATCGTCTTGGCCGCGGGAGTCCTCGGCTTGATCCGGCCCAACCGTCGTGTGGGCTGACCGTTCCACGCCACCCCCCCAAGACCACCCCGTCCCGCCGGCCTTATCCCCGCCGCTGCCGGGCGAGCTCGAACCCGATCACCGACACCGCCGCGACCGTGCCGAGCGAATGCTCAAACGGCCGGCCATACGGCACCTCGATCACCACATCCGCCTCACCCAAAAACGACCGCTTCACGCCGCGCTTCTCCCCACCGATGAGCAGGAACAACGGCTGCTTGAGGTCGACGTCGTACAACGGCGTCGCCTCGCGGGTGTCGGCCGTGGCCGCGACGACCAAACCTTTTTCTTTGAAAAACGCCGCGGCCTCTTCGGGCGAGTCGGCGACGGCCATCGGCAAAAACTCACTCGTTCCCGCCGACGCCCGCGCGATGATCGACGGCGCTTCCCCATCCGCCATCGCCCAATTCCGGGGCCGGACGACGACGCCGTGACAGCCCGCCGCGTAGAGCGAGCGGATCGATTGGCCGAAGTTATACGGGTCCTCGATCCCGTCGAGCATGACGATGAACGATTTTTCGCGGCCGGTCATTTCCAGAAGCTGCTGCAAGCCGAGCAACGCCCGCGGCCCGACTTCCGCGACGACCCCGCTGTGCTTGTCGTGGCCGACGCGGGCGTCGAGTTCGGCCCGGGTCTGCGGGACCAACTCCACCCGCCGCGCCTTCGCCGCCCGCCGCACGGGTTCGAGCTTACGGTAGTCCATGGCCTCATCAATCCAGACGCCCATCACCTCCCGCGTCCCGGCCGAGAGGGTGGCTTCAACGGCAATCGCGCCCAAAAGGAAACCCGGTGCGGGTTGATCGGACATCACGCCCCCGCCTTGGCTTTGTCTTTGGCGCTGCGCGCATCGCGGCGACGCATCGACTCTTGCAGCACACGCTTACGGATGCGGATGTTTTCGGGGGTGACTTCGACCAACTCGTCCTCGGCGATGTATTCGAGGCAGACCTCCAACGACATGTCTTTGGCGGGCTTGATCTGCATGTTGTCGTCTTTGCCGCCGCGGGTGCGGACGGCGGTGAGTTGTTTGGACTTGACGGGGTTGGCGATGATGTCGTTGTCTTTGCAGTGTTCGCCGATGACTTGGCCTTCGTAGACCTGGGCGCCCGGGGCGACGAAGAAGAAGCCACGGTCGTAGAGGCCGTGCAGGGCGTAGGGGGTGACTTGGCCGCCTTCGCTGGCGACGATGACGCCGGCGGGCCGCTGCGGCACGTCGCCGCGCATCGGCTCGTAACGCAGCAGGTTGTGGTGCATGATGGCCCGGCCCTGGGTGGCGGTGAGCATCCGGGTCCGCAGGCCGATCAGGCCGCGGGCGGGGATAGTGAACTCCATGTGGATGTAGTCGCCGGCCCCGGCCTTGGGGTCCATGCTGACGATCTCGGCCCGCCGATTGGTCACCAACGACATGACATCGTTCTGACATTCGGCCGGACAATCCACGACCAGCTGCTCGATCGGCTCGCAGAGCTTGCCCTTGTGCTCGCCTTCTTCGGGGCGTTTGAGGATCACTTCGGGTTTGCCGATCTGCAGCTCGTAGCCTTCGCGGCGCATCGTTTCGATCAGCACGCCCAGGTGCATCATGCCCCGGCCGCTGACTTTGAACTCGTCGCCGCCCTCGCCGCGCTCGACGCGGAGGGCGACGTTGGACTGCAGCTCTTTTTGCAGGCGGTCGAAGACCTGTCGGCTGGTGACGTACTTGCCTTCTCGGCCGGCAAAGGGCGAGTCGTTGACGCGGAAGTTCATGGTCAGCGTGGGTTCGTCGATCTCGACGGCGGGCAGGGCTTCGGGCCGATCGGGGCAGGCGATGGTGTCGCCGATGTCGATCGGGTCGAGGCCGATGACGGCGCAGATGTCGCCGGCGATGACCTGGGGGACTTCCTTTTGCTTGAGCCCGTCGAAGGCGTTGAGCTTCATGATCTTTTGCTGCTTGCCTTCGCCGGCGCGGTTGATGACGGTGACTTGCTGGCCGGCGTTGATGCGGCCGGCGTTGACCCGGCCGATGGCGATCCGGCCGACGTAGTCGGAGTATTGAATGGTGGTGACCATCATCTGCAATGGCGCAGCGAGCGCTTCGGTGCCGCAGCTGAACCCGGCGGCCGCGCCGCGGGCGCTGCCCTCGGCGTATGGCGCGGGGACGTGTTCGAGGATCGCTTCGTAGAGCGCCAGCATGGTGGTGGGGTGGTCTTCGCCGATTTTTTCGATGTCGGCGGTGGCCCAGCCGTTCTTGGCCGAGGCGTAGATGATCGGGAAGTCCAGCGCGTCGTCGGGGGCGTTGAGGTCGCCCAAGAGGTCGAAGACTTCGTTGATCACGTCTTCGGGGCGGGCGTTGGGCTTGTCGATCTTGTTGATGACCACGACGGGCTTGAGGCCGATGGCCAACGCTTTTTGCAACACGAAGCGGGTCTGGGGCATCGGCCCCTCGAAGGCATCGACGACCAGCAGGCAGGCGTCGGCCATGTTGAGGACGCGCTCGACCTCGCCGCCGAAGTCCGCGTGGCCGGGCGTGTCGATCAGGTTGATTTTGTAGTCGGCCCCGTCGGTGTGGCGGTAGTTCACGGCACAGTTTTTGGCGGTGATGGTGATGCCGCGTTCGCGTTCGAGGTCGCCGGTGTCCATGATCAGGTTGTGCTGGCCGCCGGCGAGCTTGTCGAGGTCTTCGGAGCGGAACATGCCCGACTGGTAGAGCAGTTGGTCGGTGAGGGTGGTTTTGCCGTGGTCGACGTGGGCGATGATGGCGACGTTGCGGAGGTGGTTCTGGGCCATGGGGGGGCTGTTTGGGGGGTGGGGGATAGCGGTTTGCCCCCGCGGCCGAGGGCCGGGGGCAGGGGCGGTTAGGGGGGTTTTCGGACGTACATCCGCGGAGGCGAGAGGGATATTGTATCGGTTTCTACGGAAAACGCCTCAGGCGTCTTCCACGGCCGCGCTGGCGGGCTCGGCTTCGCGTTCGGTGACGGAGATGTTGGTCGCCAAGTCGCGGCGGACGCGGTGGTGGAGGCTGCCGCGTTTGGAGGCGTCGATTTTCTTGGCGATCGCGGCGAGGGACTGCTTGGGCACGGCCAGGTGGCAGACCGGCTCGCCGGGCTTGACCGTGGGCAGGGTGGTCATGCCCAGCACGATGCCGGCGGTCGGGGCGACCAGGACGTTGCGCTCCCGGCCGATGACGCTGGCGTTGGTGGCGATAGGCTGGCCCTCGTCGACGACTTGGCCGGGGGCGACGTGGAAGCGGAGGATGCCGCCGACGCTGGCGCGGACCCAAACGCTTTTGTCGATGCGGAGTTGGTAGGCGGGCTTGGTGGGCGTGCCGGCGATCATGCCGAGTTCCATGAGCACGTTGCGGACGCCGCGGACGCCGACCTCGAGCACCGAGGGCTCGATCTTCAGCGGCTCGCCGGCTTCGAGGATGATGACGTTGCAGCCGGCTTTGACCGACTCGCGGCGGAACGAGCCGTCGGGCCCTTGGCCGTGGACCATGAGTTCGCAGCCAAACGCTTTGGCGAGCCGGCGGATGCCGGGCTTGTTGAGGTTGCCGCGGATGTTGGGGAAGTTGGTTCGGCCCGACGCGGCGGTGTGCAGGTCGATGCCGTAGTCGCATCGCCGAACGACTTCGTTAAACACGATGCTGGCGACGCGTGAGGTGAGGTTGCCGGTGGGGCTGCCGGGGAAGGCGCGGTTGAGGTCGCGGCGGTCGGGCATGTAGCGTGACTGGTTCTCGAAGCCGAAGATGTTGACGACCGGCACGAGCATGAGCGTGCCGGCGGTGAGCTTGATTTCGTCCCCAAACATCAGGTCGTGGATGACCCCGACGCCGTTGAGTTCTTCGCCGTGGATCGCGGCGGTGACAAAGAGCGTCGGGCCGGGCTTTTTGGCGCGGATGATGCGGATGGGCAGGTGGATCGGGTCGCCGGTGTAGCGTTCACTGACTTTGAGTTTGACGTCGGTGGTCGCGCCGCGGGGGATGGTCTGACCAGCGATTTTCCAGGCGGGGCGTTTGGTGGGCATGGAGGATGGACGTCCGTGGGGTGGGGTCGTGGATGGGCGGCGGGGATGGTGAGGCGTGGATCAACTCGACTTTTTTTTCCGCCGGGGCTTTTGCGGCTTGTCGGCGGGGACCAGTGAACGCAGCGTGAGCAGTTTGCCGAAGCACAGCAGCATGTCTCCGGGGAGCACTTCTTGATCGCCGTGCGGGGCGGGGATGATGTTGCCGCCGCGGGTGATGCTGAGGACCAAGCATTCTTTATCCCGCAGGCCGGTGTCGGCGATGGTCTTGTTGGCCAAGGGGGATTCGCGGGCCACGAGGAACTCGGCCACGCCGTAGCCCGACTTAATGGTCATGCGCTGCCGCACATCCACGTCGGGGAACAGCACCTGCTCTTCGATATGGTCCATCATCGCCCCGGCGATGTCGATGCCCGTCGCCCCCTCGATGCCTTCGAGGCCCGGCGAGGAGTTGACCTCCATGACCTGGGGGCCGTCGGTGCCTTCGAGCATGTCCACGCCCGCCACGCGGAGGCCCATGATCTGGGCGGCTTTGACCGCGGTCTGTTTGTACTGGTCATCGAGTTCGACCGCCTCGGTGCTGCCGCCGCGGTGGACGTTGCTGCGGAACTCGCTGCCCGCGGCTTTGCGTCGCATCGCGCCGACGACCTTGCCGCCGACGACAAACGCGCGGATGTCTTTGCCCTTGCTCTCGGCGACGAATTTTTGGAGCAGCACGTTTTGCCGGGCGCTCTGGAGCGTCTCGATGATCGCCTCGGCGATGTTGACGCTGTCGGCCAAGATCACGCCCACGCCCTGGGACCCTTCGATCAGTTTGATGATCACCGGCACGCCGCCGAGCGCTTCGATCGCGGGCAGCACGTCTTCCTTGCCGCGCACAAACGCGGAAGGTGGGATGCCGATGTCGTGCCGGCTGAGGATCTGCATGGAGCGCAGCTTGTCCCGGCTGACGCTGATCGAGGTCGCGGTGTTGAGGCAGAAGACCCCCATCTGCTCGAACTGGCGGACGACGGCCGTGCCGAAGCCCGTGATGCTGGCTCCGATACGGGGGATGACCGCGTCGGCCTCGCCGAAGTCTTTGCTGTTGTAGGTCAGGTCCGGGCTGCCGGGCTCGACGTACATCGAGAACTTCAGCGGGTTACGCACCCGCAGCGTGTGGCCGCGGGCCTCGGCCGCTTCTTTGAAACGGCGGACGGAGTAGCCGCGGGGGTTGCGGGAGAGGACAACAATTTTCATGGGATACTTTCGAGTTTCGGCCATAAGGCCACTGCCGCCGGGGAATACAAGCCGGCCGAGGCAAGTAAGGCCGGCGAACAACCAAGCCAAGACGAGCACTAGCGCCCCTTCAACTTAGCCGCTTTCGTATTGTTAGTTTCCTTGGTGGCCTTGGTGGCCTTGGTTCGCTTGGCGATCGGTTGTTTTTTCTTACGCTTCGGGGGCCGACTCAGGATAAACCGCCGCGACGAATCCACAAGGAACGTCGGGGCCAGTGCGGTCCGCCCCAGCAACATCCGGCAGATCATCCGCTTGCGTGACACCAACGTCGCTTCGACGATCTTGGTTTCATCGCCGACGTGCAGTTCGATCTCGACGACGTATCGCTCGGTGGTCAGGCCCTGGCTGGACCGCACCTTGGTGCGGCGGACGATCGGGGCCTCGACGTGGAGCGTGTCCTGGCGATCTTCGCGCGATAACGCCAAATCGAATCGCACCCGGTCGTCGGGGAGTTCGGTGATATTTTTGGCGTCGAGAGCGCTGGACCGCGCGCCGGTGTCGGACTTGGCCAGCAGCCGCTCGACGCCCCACGCCGGCAGGTTGACGTATTCCTGGTAGCCGATCGTGCGGTGGTGGGGGTGCGGGTGCAGGTCGACGGGGATATCGCGGGACGCTGGCTTCACAAACGCCACTATACCCGATGGCTATACTTCTCCGCGATGACCGACGCTCTCCCCAAAGTCCCTTGGTACATCGAGCACCGGATGAGGGCCTTGCTGCTCATGATCGGCTCGTTCTTGCTGTTCGGACTGATCGTGTTCACCACGGTCTGGGTCGTCGTCGTCAAGAACCTCAAAGCCACCGAGGTTTATCAACGGGCCGTCGAGCAAGTGACCAACCACCACGCCGTGCGATCACACCTGGGCCAACCCGTCGAAACCACCTGGCTCGCCGCCGGCCAAGTCAACGACGCCACGGGCTACACCGAGATGACCTTCCGCATCGCCGGGCCCACCGGCAAAGGCACCGTCCGCGCCATCGCCGAACGCCCGCCCGGCGACACCCAGAGCGAATGGACCTTCGTCTTCCTCGACGTGGCGACCTACAGCGACTTCGGCGTCCAAGTCGTCGAGATCATCAACGACAAGCCGCCCACCGGCGTCACCCTGCCCGAGCCGACGCCCGAAGCGAAAAAGAAATACGGAGTTGAATAATTCGTACGTGCGGTTTGATTCACGGCCTCCACCCCAAGACAAAACACTTCTTCAAGGCTCCGGTCATCGGATCTTAATGGTCGCCAACGCGATCGCCGCCAGCAGCACCGTGATCAGCCAAAAACGGATCACCGTCTGCTGCTCGGTCCAGCCGGACAAGTGGAAGTGGTGGTGGATCGGCGCACACTTAAATATCCGTCGGCCTTTGGTCAGCTTGAAATAGCCCACCTGCAACAGCACGCTCACCGCTTCCATCACGAACACCCCGCCGATGATGAACAGCAAAAACTCTTGCCGGATCACCACCGCGATATAGCCCAGCATTCCGCCGAGCGGCAGCGACCCGGTGTCGCCCATGAAGACCTGCGCCGGGCTGCAGTTGAACCACAAAAAGCCCAAGCAAGCCCCGACCATCGACGCCGCGACCACCGCGAGTTCATCGCTGAGCGGGATGTGCGGCACGAGTAAATATTTCGCCAACACAAAATCTTCGTGGGCGTAGCCTGCGATGAGGCAGAGGACCATCAAAGCAAACGCAACGATCACCATGATCCCGCTCGCCAGCCCGTCCATGCCATCGGTAAGGTTCACCGCGTTAGACGAGCCCACCATCACGATCACCGCGATCAACACGAACAACGCCGAGGGCAGCACGATCAGCCCCGGGCTCTGCACAAACTCACCCGCGTCTTTCATCCACGTTTTGAACCCGGGGATGTTGAGCGCCCGGGCCATGTCGGTGAACTCGCTGCCGGTGACGAACATGCGTTCGGGGTGGTTGACCACAAACAACCCCAGCAATACCGACAGCGCGATCTGAAACAGCATCTTCTCCCACGAATGCAGGCCCTGCCGGCCGGTGCTCCGGCGGGCCGCGGTCAGCTTCAGCCAATCGTCCACCAACCCGATCAGGAAAAAACCAACCAGACACACCATCGCCATCCGCACATAAAAACTGCTGAGGTCCGCGAGCAACAGCGTCGTCATAAAGATCGCCCCGGCGATCATGATCCCGCCCATCGTCGGCGTGTTACTCTTGGCCTTCATCAATTCATTCACGTCCGCCCGGCCAAAGTCCGCGTTGTCTCCGACCTTCTTCAAAATCAACCACCCGATCGTCCGCCTACCCGACGCCACCACGAACGTAAAACTGAAGATGATCGCCAACACCGCGCGGAACTCGATCCACTGAAACACGCCCAAACCCCCCAGCCAGTCGCTGGCGTGGATCGTGTCGCGGAAAAGGTCGGTGAGGTAATAGAGCAAGGGGCGTGGGGTTGGGGGTGGGTGAAGCGCCGGGTGGTGGTTTGCAGTTTAGCGGGCGATCAAAGATCGCCATGTCTTTGCCTAAGCCTTATTCATCGGCCAACCGCCGCAAACCAAACCGCTTTTCGATCGCCGGGATCATACGCTCCAGCGCCATCCCGCGCGATCCCTTCAGCAGCACCACGTCCCCCGGCCGACACCGATCCGCCACCTCTCCCGACAAGCCCTCCGACCACGCTACGCCTCCGAACCGCTCGCCGACCATCACCACCTCGTCGGCCACCCGTCGAGCTTCGTCGGCGATAGCCCGGTGCGCCGACTCGCTCGCCGACCCCAGCTCGAGCATATCGCCCAGCACCGCCACCTTGCGCCCCGTCGCCTCCGCCAACACTCGCAGCGCCGCCCGCATCGAATCCGGGTTGGCGTTGTACGAATCGTCCAGGACGGTAACGCCTTGCCCAAGCCGAATCGCTTTCAATCTTCCGGGGGGCGGCGATGCACACCGCAGCGCATCGTGCATCGCGTCCGCCGAGAGTTCAAGCCATCGACCCAGCGCCACGACCAACGCCGCGTTCGCCCGGTTGTGTTCGCCCAAGAGCGGAAAATCCTCGGGCACCTCGCGCTCAACGCTCCCAGCAGACACCGGCCACACCACCACCCCCTCCTGCACGTCGTAATACGCCGCGATCAACTCCGCCGCGGCCGTGGGCAGCGCGACGTAGCCGTGCGGCCGAACGTACGGCAGGATCGCCGCCTCTTCCTTCGCCACTCCGTCAAGCGTTGTGAAAAACTCTAAATGCTCTTCGCCGATGCTGGTGATGATCGCCGCGTCGGGCCAGGCGATCTCGCCCAGCGACGCGATCTCGCCGGGGTGGTTCGTGCCGATCTCGCAGGCGACGAAGTCGTCGTCGAGCGACGCCGCCAGCAGCGTCAACGGCACGCCCAGGTGGTTGTTAAAACTCTTGGGCGACTGCGTGCCGCGCAGGCCGCAGCGGGTCAGGACGTGGTGGAGCAGGTGGCGGGTCGTCGTCTTGCCGTTGGACCCGCAGACCGCAATCACCTTGCACCCCCCGGAAGCCAAGGCATCGCGGTAGGCGCTGGCGAGTTCTTGGAGCGCCGCGACCGTGTCGTCCACCAGCAACACCGGCCCCGGCCCCACGGCCGCCTCGTCCGACACGATCGCACACGCCGCGCCGCTTTCGAGGGCGCTGCCCACAAAGCGGTGGCCGTCGAAGTTTTCGCCTTTCACGGCCAGATAAACCTGGCCGGGCGTGAGTGTCCGCGTGTCGTGGGACAGGCCTGTCGCGGCGTCATCGTAGGAGGCGGGCTCGATGAGCCATTCGCCGCCGGTGATTTTTTCGAGGTTGTCGAAACGCCAGAATGCGCTCACCGCGATTCGCCCCCCGATGCCGAGGGATGGCCATCCCTCGGCTTTCTATGCTCCACCCACTTGCCCAACGCCGCGGCGGCGTGCTCACGGTCGTCGAAGTGAATCTTGGTGGTGCCGAGGATTTGGTAATCCTCGTGCCCCTTGCCCGCGATCAGCACGGTGTCGTTCGCGTCGGCGTTGAGGATCGCCGACTCGATCGCTTTCGCCCGGTCGATCTCCACGACGAGTTTGTGTTTCGCTTCCGGGGGCACACCCGCGATCGCGTCATCGAGGATTTGCTGCGGGTCTTCGGTGCGCGGGTTGTCGGAGGTCAGCACCGCGATGTCCGCCAAGCCGCAAGCGGCTTGCGCCATCAACGGCCGCTTCGCCCGGTCGCGGTCCCCGCCGCAGCCGAAGACGACAATGAGTTTGCCGTCCGCCGCAATGAGTGGCCGCAACGCATGCAACACGTTTTCCAAGGCGTCGGGCGTGTGGGCGTAATCGACCAACGCGGCAGGTGTAGCTTGGCCTTCGATCCGTACAGGTTCGAGTCGCCCGGGCACCGCGGGGCATCGTGTCAAGCCATCGAGCAACGCGGCGGGGCGTTCGGGACAGATCGCTGACGCCGCAGCAAAAGCCTGCAGTACATTGCCCACATTATGTCGGCCGATGGCAGGAAGTGTGATCGGGACACCGCCGCTTTGGCAATTGGGGCCGCGCAGCGAAATCTCACTGGCATCCGCGGTCAGTCGGCCCAACTGCGCGGCAAACACCGCGGACCGGGGCGGCGGTGCGCCGTCGTCGTAAGTGGGGTTGATCTGTGTCAAGTGCAGGCGGGTCGGTTGTGGCGGACACATGATTTCCCACGCTGGGTCGTTCACGTTCAGTACGGCAACGGCGTCAGGTCCGAGTGGCTTGAACAACTTCGCCTTCGCCGCGGCGTAGTTCTCCTTGGTGCCGTGGTAGTCGAGGTGGTCTTGCGTCAGGTTGGTGAATACGGCAACGGCGAACTCGAGGCCGTCCACCCGGCCTTGGTCGAGGGCGTGGCTGGAGACTTCCATTGCGCAGGCTTCGCAGCCGTTCGCCACCATCTGAGCGAAATGACGGTGCAGGTCGATCGCGCCGGGCGTGGTCAACTCGGCGGTGATCGGGCCATCGGGTGAGCCGTGGTCGATGGCCACCGTGCCGAGCAGGCCGGTCTTGGTACCCGCGGCGTTGAGCAGGTATTGGGTGAGCGTGGCGACGGTGGTCTTGCCGTTGGTCCCGGTGATCCCGATGAGCTTTAACCGCTTCGCGGGATCGCCGAAGAAGCGGGCGGCGAGTCGGCCAGCCAGCGGTTGATCAATCCGCGTCGCGCCGCGTTCTCTCGGCACCGCCAGCGACACGCCCGCCGGCACCTCCACCGCGGCCGGTGCGACGACCGCCGCTGCGCCCGCCGCCATCGCATCGGCGACAAAACCCCGCCAACGCTCATCACCCGCGCCCGTGTCGCGCGCCACAAACAGGCTTCCGGGCGTCACCCGCCGCGAATCGTCGGTCAGGTCCGATAGTTCGGCCCGTCCGTCGCCCCAGACGAGCGTGAGGCCGAGGTTTTCGATGAGGGCAAGCAGGTCCATGGGCGAGCGTGATCCGCGGTAAAAAAACAGAAGTCGGAAGCCGCCTCAACCATCGGCAACGGCGGGGCTTGGCGAGCAATGTTTAACCGCTCGCCCAAGGCCCGCAAGTCCACCCGCAGGATATCCGATGTCCTTCATAGCCCGTCTGTGAAACCGCGACGGCACGGATCAATCACGCCATGGCCCAAGACTCTGCCCCCATCGAAACCATCCGCCTCAGTGTCCGCGACAAGCAGAAGCTCGTCGATTACATCGAGCAGTCCGGTAAAAAGGTTGTGAACAACGACCGCCGGGCGCTGCGTGTCGATTTCCATGGCCGCAAAGTCCTGGTCACCATCACCAACAGCCACGGCCAACGCGTCAGCCACAGCGTCTTGCCCCGCAACCTCAGCCGTCGCGGCCTCGCGTTTGTCCACGGCCGATTCGTCTACCCCGAATCCCGCTGCCAGATCACCCTGCCGATGCAAAACGGCAAGTGGTATTCGATCGAAGGCGAAGTCCGCAACTGCCGGCATATCCAAGGCATCATCCACGAGATCGCCGTGGTTTTCGACGAAGCGCTCAACCTCAACGACTTTGTGCGCCTGACCGCCTCGCAACAAGAAAAGCACCGGGCCGAGCAGTCGCAGGACTTCGACCCCAATAACGACATGGACATTAACGCCGCCGGCCGAACGCTGGTCATCGACGACATGGCGACCGACCGCAAGCTCTATCGGCTTTGGCTGGAAAAAATGAATATGGCCACCAACGAGGCCAGCGGCGTGACGACGACCATCGAGCAGATGGCCCACTGCCAGTTCGACCTGATCCTGATCAACCTCGAGCTGGGCGAAGAGTCGGGCGTGGAACTTATTCAGCACCTGCGCGGCCAAGGGTTTGAACGGCCGATCATTGCCACCTCGGCCAGCGAAAACAAGGCCCACGAAGACCAAGCCATCGCCGCGGGCGCCAATGCGTTTCTGGTCAAGCCGTTCACGCTCGACGACTTGCGGGTCGCGGTGGAAGACGCGCTGTCCATCGACACCGCCGTCGCCAGCGAAGCGGATGCGGTTTACAGTTCGATGGCGGACGATGAAGAGATGGGCCCGCTCATCGAAGAATTCGTCAACACGCTCGGCCCGCTGTCGATGCGTCTGCGCCGGGCCAACTCCGACGCCGACCTCAAGACCATCGCCCTGGTCTGCCAAAACCTCAAGGGGGCCGGCTCGGGCTACGGGTTCGACGCGATCACGACCATGGCCCGCTACGCGGTGGAAAGCCTCGAGTCGGCCGAGCAGGACGCCGACGCCGTGCGGAAGACGGTCAATGACTTGGTGCAGACGCTCCGCCGCACGCGGTCGGGCAATCCCGCCAAAGCCTAAACCGCGGATACATTGCGCGCGATACCCTTCACCGGCGATATCGTTTTGGCATGCTGCGGAGTGGTTAGCGCGTGGCGATGGCGGGGCTGTTGCCTTCTCGGACCCAGACGCTGCCCCGGCCGCGGTGGCCCACGACCGTGGTGAGGCGGAGTAAATAGGTCCGCAGCGCGAGCTCGTCAAACCGCTCGAGGAACTCCGGCGAAGCGCTGCGGTTTTTGAGTTGAATCTGCTCGATCATCTGCTGCTTGCTCATCGCGACGTTTCCTCAGTAAAAATTCGGCTTGGGCGGGAACGAAGCGTGCTGCTTCTCCCGTCCGGCAACCATCGGCCTCCGCCGCTTTTTCGCATGAGGGTGTAACCACCGCGGACGCGGTGTTGACGAGATCAGAAATCCATCGAAGTCGAAAACCGCAACGGCCGGCGATTGGTTTATAATCGGTGTAGACACGCATTGATCGTGGACCCGACGTTTCCTGTTTTTCTGTTCCTTGGCTTTTGGGGCCTACTCCGCCATGCCGATCACTATCAATAGCCCGTACTCTGGCCGACCCGTGAAAATCCGCGACCAGGACATCGGCCGCGCGGTGCGCGACGAGGAAGACCGCATCTTCTACGTCGTCGCCCGCGCTTCGGGCAAAGGCTATTACGCCGCCCCCACCCGCAAAGGCTCGGACAAGGATGAGCAGCGTTACGACGCGATGCAGCAGAAGATGGACACCACCCAGGAACAAGTGACGCAGCAACACCAAGCCGTCCACGACGCGACCGGCCGACGCCGGCACTCCCCGGTGCTACGACGGTTGCTGCTGCTCTTGATCCTCGCGGTGCTCGCGGTCGCGGGGTATGCGGCATACTTCCTTTCCACCGGCGGGACGATCGAGGAGCTGCTTGACCAAGTCGGCTCACCCGACACGACCCGCTCCCCGGAAAAGCCCACGAGCTTCCCGCGGCCGTAGTCCAGGCTGTTACGGAAATGGCAGATGCAAAAGGATTCCGTGGTGATTCCGAAAGGGGGATCGCTGGATCGGCGGGGGGGCGTTAAGATCGTGGCATGGGAAAAGACAGTCTGTTATGGACGTGCCTCGCCGCCCTCGCTTTGACGAGCGCGGGCTGCGGCTTCCAATCCGAAGAACCCCAGGCCGACGGCAGCGAGCTGCGATTTATCAGCGGCGCACCGATCGACACGCTCGATCCGCAAGGCACGAGTTGGCTGGTCGATTTCCGCGTGATCGAAGGTTTGTTCGAGCCGCTCTTGCGCGTCAACCCCGCGACGCTGGAGCTCGAACCCGCCGCAGCCGAGGCGATGCCGGAGGTCTCGGCCGACGGGCTGACGTA
This sequence comes from uncultured Phycisphaera sp., assembly GCA_964409095.1. Lineage (GTDB taxonomy): Bacteria > Planctomycetota > Phycisphaerae > Phycisphaerales > Phycisphaeraceae > Algisphaera. Next base: position 14,239 of record CAYPCC010000007.1, read on the forward strand.
CACCTTCCACCTGCGGTTCGATGCCAAATGGTCCAACGGCCAACCGGTGCGGGCCTCGGACTACGTCTACGGCTGGTCGCGCGCGTTGCTGCCCGATCTCGCCGCCGACTACGCCGGGCTGTTTTTCTGCATTGACGGCGCGGAAGATTATTTCACCTGGCGAAGCGAACAACTCGCCGGCTTCGCCGAGTCCGACCGCTCCGCACAAGACCTCTGGCAAGACGCCCAGCGCCGCTTCGCCCAAACCGTCGGCCTCGAAGCGGTCGACGATCGCACCCTCCGGGTCCGACTGCGCGAACCGACCGCCTACTTCAACGAGCTCGTCGCCTTCGCCGCGTTCATGCCCATCCACGAAAACTCGGCCACGCTCTTCATGGACCTCGACGCCGAGACCGGGCTGTGGACCATGCGCTCGGCCTACTTCAGCGAGCCGGGCAACCTTGTGAGCAACGGCCCGTACCGCTTGACCGAGTGGACCTTCAAACGCCGAATGATTCTTGACCAGAACCCGCACTACTGGAACAAGGACGCGATGGGCAACACCCGCGTCGTCATGGAAGTCAACAGCGACGAGGGCAACGCCCTGCTCAACTACACCCAAGGCCAATACGACTGGTTTCCCAACCTCTCGACCAGCTCGGCGCAGGCTCCTGACCTCGTGAATTCCAAACGCGACGATGTCCACGTCGGCCCCGCGGCGGGCACGGTGTTTTATCTTTTCAACTGCCGGCCCACGCTCGACGACGGCCAGCCTAACCCGATGGCCGACGCCCGCGTCCGCCAAGCGTTTGCCATGGCGGTGGACCGCGACCTGATCGTCACGTCGATCACCCGCCTCAACGAACCCACCGCCACGACCATGACGCCCGTCGGCGTGATCCCCGGCTACGACCCGCCCACCGACGCCGCCCCGGCCTTCAACCCCGACGCCGCCCGCCGGCTTTTGGCCGACGCGGGCTATCCCGACGGCCAAGGCCTCGCCGGACTCAGCATCCTCTACAACACCGAAGCCCCCCACGAAAAACTCGCCGCCGCGCTCGCCAAGATGTGGCAGACCCACTTGGGCGTCACCGTCCAACTCGAGGGCGTCGAAAAATCCCGCTTCCGCCAACGCCGAAAAAACGGCGGCTTCACCATCTCCCGCGGCAACTGGTACGGCGACTACCGCGACCCCACCACCTTCCTGGACCTGTTCCGCAGCAACGACGGCAACAACGACGCGGACTACCACAACCCCGCGTTCGATCGGTTGCTGCGCGACGCCGCGGCCGAGGTGGAGCCGGCCGCGCGGTTCGCGCTCTTGCGTGAAGCCGAGGCGGTCATGCTCGCCGACGCCCCGATCGTGCCGCTGCACCAGCCGATCAACCTCGAACTGTTCGACCCCGCGAAAGTGACCAACCTGTATCCCAACGCTTGGAACTACCGCCGACTCGAAGTGATCGCCGTGGCTCCGGACGCGGTGGTTGACGGTGATGCGGGTGCCGCCGCGCCGTGACCTGGCTGATCCTACGACGCCTGATCCAGCTGCCGTTGATCCTGGCGGTGGTGTTTGCGGTGACGTTCACCTTGGTGTGGGTGTTGCCGGGCAATCCGCTGGACCGCGCCGACGGACGTCGGCCGCCGCCCGAGGTCGAACAGGCGATGAAAGCCCGCTACAACCTCGACTCGCCGACGAAGTTCGTCGTGGGGTATCTCAAGGGCGCGGTCGTCGGCGACTTCGGCCCCAGTCTGCAATACAAAGGCCAAGAGGTCGGCACCATCATCGGCAAAGGACTGCCGGTCAGCGCGTCGTTGGGGCTCGCCGCGTTGGTGGTCGCGCTGCTGCTCGGCACCCTCGCGGGGGTCCTCGGCGCGCTCAAACCGGGCAGCCCGCTGGACAGCGCAAGCCTCGGCATCGCGCTTCTGGGGATCAGCCTGCCGAACTTTGTCACCGGCACGATCTTGTTGGTGTTGTTCGCCGGGGTGTTGCGCTGGGTGCCGGTGGGGGGGTGGAGTTCACCCACGGATATGATCCTGCCCGCGATCACGCTCGGCCTCGCGCCCGCGGCCTACATCGCTCGGCTCATCCGTCTGGGCCTCGCCGACATCATGTCGGCCGACTACATCCGCACCGCCCGGGCCAAAGGTTTGAGCCATACCAAGACGTTGTTCAAACATGCGCTTAAGGTCGCTTACCTGCCGGTGCTCTCGTTCCTCGGCCCCGCGGCGGCCTCGGTGATGACCGGATCCTTTGTCGTCGAAAAGGTTTTTAATATCCCGGGCGTCGGGGAATACTTCGTCAACTCGGTGCTCAACAAAGACCAGTCGTTGATCCTGGGCATCGTGCTCGTGTACGCCACGATGCTGATCCTGTTCAACCTCGTCGTCGATGTCGCCTACGCCTGGCTCGATCCGCGCATCGAATTGTGACGCCAGCCGTGGGCTGAGCCCTAAACCATTGAATGCGGCCGCGACCCCGGCTATCTTGCGGGGGTGATCGTTCTTTTCGCCACTGCCGATGTCCGCTTCGCCGATGCGCTCGTCGTGCTGGTGGCGCTGGTCGTGTTGATCTTGATCGCGTTGGCGGTGCTGCTGACGTTGGGGCTGCTCATCAGTCGGCGGCGGCCCGCCTATGTCGCCGCGGCGAATCCTTATACCGCAAACCCTTCGACGAACAACAAGCCGATCCACGACCCCGCCCTCGTCGCGGTGCTGACCGCCGCGGCCGTCGCTGCGCTGGGCCGACCCGTCCGCGTCACCGGGATTCAACCCGTCGATTCCTCCACCGCCTCCCATTAGGCCACGCCATGAAAATGCTCATCACCGTTGACGGTCGGCCTTACCGCGTCGAGGTCGAAATCCTCGACGACCCCCACGCCTTGCCCGCCAGCACCGTGGTGGCGGCGCCCACCACTCACGCCGACATCCCGCTCGCCGCCGCGACGCCGCCACCTGACCAGCCCGGCGAAGTCGAAAGCCCGATCGCCGGCAACGTCGCGGAAGTGCTGGTCAAGCCCGGCGACACGGTCAACGTCGGCGACATCCTTGTCGTCCTCGAAGTCATGAAGATGGAATCCAACGTCGCCTCGCCCTTCGCCGGCACGATCAAGGCCGTCCTCGTCAAGCCCGGACAAAGCGTCACCCGCCACCAACCCCTGATTTCGTTTTGACCTCGCCGCAAGACTCGGCCGAGTGGGTTGCGTTTCACTTCAACGCGGTGGGCTCAACCAACGACGAGGCCCTAGAACTTTCCCATTCGCACCCCGGCAAGATCGTGCGCGTCAGCGCCGCGACGCAAACCGCGGCCCGCGGTAGTCGCAGGCGGACGTGGATTTCGCCGCGGGGCGGGGCGTGGTTCAGCCTCGCGGTGCCGGTAGATTCACCCCAGCGCGTGACCCCGGTTGTCGTGGGGCAGGCGTTGCTCGAAGTGCTGAGCAACTACGCCAACGGCCTCACGCTCAAAGCCCCCAACGACATTCTGCATGATGGCAAAAAACTCGCGGGCGTCCTCTGCGAGCAAACCCTGATGCCCGGCCAAACCCGCACCACCGTCGTCATCGGCGTGGGCATCAATGCCAACTTCCCCGCCGCGCAACTCGGCCCCGACTTGCGGACTCCGCCGACCACGCTGCGTGACCTCCGCGGGGCCGACGTGGATTTGAATGCGTTGATCGAACAATCGACCCTAGCCATTGTCAATCGCTTGCCCGCTCGGCTGGCGTGATCGATCGGGTCCACGCCCCGCGACGCCAACCGCCCATCGCCGGGGTCTTACGGACCACCGCCCACGCCACGAGCCCTACACCCGCCAATAACAACGGGATGCTTAGCCACTGCCCCCGGCTCAAACCCAGCGCCTGCAGGCCAAGATGCGTATCGGGCTGGCGGAAATTTTCGTTGATCAACCGCATCACCGCGTAGGTCATGCCGAAGGCCCCGGCCACGCTGCCGGCCCGCCGGGGCTTCACCCATAGCCACGCCAACACCGCAAAAACGACCAGCCCTTCGAGTGTGGCGGCGTAGAGTTGCGACGGGTGCCGTGTGGGTAACACGGTGATCGCGGCTTGTTGCAACGCTTGGTTGCCCGACTGCAGCAGGTCGAGCCAGGTGCGCGGCAGCTCTCGGCCATAGGCCGTGGTCATCGCGTCGAACATTTCTTGCGTCTCGAAAATCTCTTGGGGGAATTGCACCGCGAGCGGGAAGTCTTTCGCTGATTCACGGCCGATCAGTTCGCCGTTGATAAAGTTCGCCACCCGTCCGCAAAACAAACCCAGCGGCGCCGCGAAGGCAAGCAGGTCGAACGTGTGCAGCGTCGGCTGCTTGTGGCGAAACGAAAACCACCACGCCCCGATCAAGCCGCCGATCATCCCGCCGTGCGACGACATCCCGCCCCCGGCGAGGTCGAGCGCGCCCCAAAACGGCGGGCTGCCGCTGAATTCAACCAGCAGGTGCGGCTTGTAAAACAACACGTACCCCAGCCGACCGCCCACGACGATGCTGATGGCAAACGTAATGATCAGGTCGCCCGCTCGGCGAGGGTCAAGCGTCGAGACGCCGACCCGCGCGACCCGACGGACCAGAAGAAACGCGATCAAAAAACCCGCGAGGTACGACAGGCCGTACCAACGGATCGGCCCGCCTTCCCAAAGCTGAATGGCGTAGGGATCGATCGTGTGCAGCCAGGCGGCGAGCGACACGGTCATTTACGCTTGCGTCCGCGGTGTTTTTTGAGCTGAAGCGTTTGGTTGTGAGCCTTTTTTTTCTGATTGGAACTGCGATCACCTTTGGCGTTGTTCGGCGTCGGTGCTTCGGACTTTGCTTTGGGCTTGCCGCCTTTATTGCTGCCACGCTTGCCGCTTTGCTTTTTCGCGGGCGGGACCGGGCGGTCGTTGGCTTGGGCGTTGGCGTTCGAGTTGGGTTTGCGTTGGCTTTGCCTGGGCTTCTTACCCGAGCGTTCTTCGATGATGACCAGTTCGAGTTGGCGGCGGGCGAGATCGACGCTGGCGATGCGGGCGGCGGGGAAGCAGTCGCCGATGGTGATCGTGCGGCCCGAGCGCTGGGCGACCAGCGCCCCGGTGTTGCGGTTGAGTTGCCAGCGGTCGGACTTATCGCCGGGTAGGTCTTGGACGCTGATGAAGCCGTCGATGAGGAATTGGTCGATCTGGAGGTAGATGCCTTGGCCGGTGACGCCGGTGACGGTGGCGGGGAAGTCTTCGCCGAGCTTGGTCGAGAGGAGTTCGAGGACGAGGTACTTGCGGAGTTCGCGTTCGGCGGATTCGCTGTTGCGTTCCTTGGCCGAGCAGTGTCGGCCGATCTCGCGCAGCTGCTCTTCGTTGGGGATGCGTTCATCCGCGTTGAGTTTTTTGCCGAGTTGCTTGGCGTTGGGCTTTTTGCCGCCGTCTTGAGGCGAGAGGTATTCGAGCATGACGTCGATCGACCGGTGGACGACGAAGTCGGGGTAGCGGCGGATCGGGCTGGTGAAGTGGGTGTAATGTTCGCTGGCCAGCGCGAAGTGGCCGATAAGCTGCGGGCTGTATTCCGCTTTGCTGAGGGTTTTGAGCACCGCCATGTGGACCGCGTGTTGGGCGGGCTTGTCACGCACCGATTCGAGGAGTTGTTGCAGCTCGATCCGCGAGGGCTTGGCGGGGATGTTGTAGCCCGCGACCCGGGCGAAGGCCTTGAGGTCGGTCATGTCGTGGGCGTCGGGGTCGGCGTGGACCCGGCGGATCATGGGCACCTCGACGGCGGCGAAAATCCGCGCGGCCGCCTCGTTGGCCTCTACCATGAACATCTCGATGATCTTGTGCGTAAATGCGTCGTCTTCGGGGACCGCGTCGATGACCCGGCCGGTGTCGTCGAAAACCAGATCGACCGACGGCAGGCCGAGCACGATCATGCCGTTGCCCATCCGGCGTTTGCGGATGACCTTGGCGAGTTCGTCCTGACGCTTGAGGCATTGGATCAGCGGGCGGGGATACTTCGGCTCGCTCTTGCAGTGCTTGATCGCGGTCTTGAGGTCGTCTTCAATCAGCGCCTGGGCTTCGATGTAGGTCAGGCGTTTGGCGCTACGGATGACGGTCTTGGCGAAGCGTTGTTCGAGGACGTTGCCTTGGCTGTCATAGGTGATGAAGCAGGATTTGGCGAAGCGGTTGACGCCTTCCATCAGCGAGCACACGCCGTTGGAGAGGACCTCGGGCAGCATGGGGATGACCTTGCGGGGGAGGTAGGTGCTGTTGCCGCGGTCGTAGGCTTCGAGGTCCAGCGCGCTGCCGGGGGTGATGTAGTGGGCGACGTCGGCGATGTGGACGCCGAGCTCCCAAGCGGCGCCCGGAAGTTTGGCGCCGCCGCTGTTGGCTTGGCCGGGTTCGAGTTTGGTGACGCTGATGGCGTCGTCGTAGTCTTTGGCGTCGGGCGGGTCGATGGTGCAGATCAGTTCGCCGGTGAGGTCTTCGCGTTCGGCGGGGATGTCGTCGTCGAGTTTGAGCGCGGCCTCGCGGGCCTGCTGCATGACTTCTTCGGGGAATTTTTCGACCAGCCCGGCCGATCGCATCACGGCGAGGGTTTCGACATCGGGCTCGCCCGCTTCGCCGAGCACTTCGGTGATGACGCCGACGGCGCCGTCGCCGCGGTCGTCGGGGTACTGGATGAGGTCGATGACGACCTTGTCGCCGGGCTTGGCGTTTTTGGCGGTGATGTCGCGGATGAGGACGGGGGAGTTGAAGATACGGCCGTCGACCTGGACGCCGAACTTGTTGCCCTTTTGGATCAGCGTGCCGGAGTACTGCTTGTCGGAGCGGGTGAGGACTTCGATGATCTTGCCGACATAGGGGGATTTATCCCCGCCCCCGGAAGCGCGACGTTTTTCGTGGATGACTTTGGCTTTGACCTTGTCGCCGGTCATGGCGTCGCCGACGTTGCCGGGGGGGATGAACAGGTCGCCGTGCTCGGTGAGTTCGTCGGGCACGAGGAAGCCGAAGCCTTTTTCGTGGCGGCGGAACGTGCCGACCATGTCTTTGCCCGGCGGGGGCAGGGCGATGGTGTCGGCGGTGCCGCGGACGACTTGTTTGGCTTCGAGCAGTTCGTCGATGGCGCTGACGAAGTCGTCCTGCTGGTCTTCGGGAATGGTGAGCTCCTCGACGAGCTCTTGCACCGTGCTGGGGGCGTAGCGGCGGTCGGCGATGTGGTCGAGGATACGGCGGGTGTAGCGGTCTGACATAGGTAAAATTCAGGCGGGACGAGCTGGGCGATTCGGCTCAGCTTCTCTGGCCCGCCGCGTACTGTAGCATAGCGCTTTGAAATCTTCGTTCAGGCGAGCCCGCCGAGCCGATGCGTATCGACAAGAACCCGCTCACTTTTTAATAACCCCGACGCCATGCGTGACTCACAAGCCATCCTCGACACCGCCGCCACGCTCGGCAAGCTCATCGCGGAGCATCCCGCCACCCAGAAACTCGAAGGGCTGGTCAAACAGCTCGAAGCCGACACCGACGCCCAGCGGTTGATGAACGACCTGAACCGGCACAACCAGACCCTGGCCGAGAAACAAGCCCAGGGCAAGCCGATCGAAGTCGAAGACAAACGTAAGTTGCAGGAACTCCAGCAAGCCGTGGGCGTGAATCCGATCCTGAGGGACTTCCAGATCGCGCAAATGGACTACGTCGATCTCATGCGAAAGGTCGATGACCTCATCGGCGGGGCCGGGCGGGAAAACTGTTTTTGATCATCGATCGGCGGAGCGGCCGCATCGATTCGACGGCGGCGGATTTACTGAGCGGCGGCTTGGCCGGCCTGGGCCTCGATGGTCAATTGGGCATCGGAGAAGTTGAACGGGTCGGCCTTGAGCACCTCGACCCAGTTGTCGGCGATCCGCACGATCGAATCCCAATTGCTTTGGGTCAGGGCCCGGTTGGGCGAGGGGGGGGCGAGTTCGCGGGACTGGACTTCGCCGTGGGCGAATTCGAGGGCGACCGCGGCGACACGGATAATATCCTGGTGGCTGATGTTAGCGTTTTCGGGCACGTCGCCCGAGGCGAGTTGCTGGGCGGCGAGCAACATACACCGGGTGCTGGCCCGGGCGAGTTCACGCACTTGGTCGCGGGGCCGCTGCGGGGCGGTGATCAGCCGGGAGTAGACGGCCTGCAGGGCGGTGCTTTCGGGAGTGAAGCTGGCTTCGGGCTGTTCGATGTGACGGGCGAGGCGCTCGTTGAGGACTTGTAAAACCTTGTCGCTGTCGTTCGGGGACGCGAGCATCGCCTCGAAAAGCGGCTGAGCGACATGCACGTCGTCCTCATCCACGATCAGCGTCTGGATGGTGTCTAGCGCATCGACGGTTTGGGCGGTGTCGAGTTGGCCACTGGCGAGCAGCGCCTCGATCGCCCGGGCGGCGGGATAGCGGACCCCCGCACTCGGATCACGCAGCCCTATTTCGATCGCGGGCATCGCATCGGGATGGGGCAAGCTCATGCTGACCACCATCGCGTTGAGGCGGACCTTGAGGTCCTCGGCGTCCATGAGCGGCGAGAGTTTGCCCGCGATGAGTTCGGCGAACTGATTCAAGAATCGTTCGCTCACGCCCGGCGTGCGCGTGGGGTCGGTCAGGCTCAGGCGTCCTTGGCTGATGGCCTGCTCGTCGCCGCTCTGGATCGCGGCGAGTTGCCGATCGACAAACCCTTCGATGGCTTGACGATCTGCGGGAGACCAAAAACTCTCGTTGCCCAGCACGCCCGCATCGAGGCGATCTTGCGCCATCGCCGACCCGCTCGACAACGCCAAGAGCACGCACCACAACCAGCCACAGGTCACGCAGAAACGCCGGTTGGACATCATTTCACGAAACTCCGTCGCGCCGTGGTCAAAAAACAAACGGATCCATCCAAAATAAAACACCAAGCCATCCTTGCACCGGCTCGCCCCGGCCACGCCATCGCAATAGCGCGACTTTAAGCGTATCCGCCTACCCCGAAAGTGTCAATCAATCGATCCGGTGGGTCAACCCCAAACATCTGCCCGCACAAGGCTTGTGAATCCTCGGCGTCCGATAGCGGCGGGCGGGCCCCGCCTCAGTCATGGTCTTCGATGTGGAGGTCTTTGACTTTTTTGTTGAGCGTATTGCGATTGATGCCCAAAAAATCGGCGGTGCGGATCTTGACCCCACCGTTGTAGTCGAGGGCTTCGCGGATCAGCCGACGCTCGACTTCGCTGATGACCATGTCGTAGACCTCGCCGTCGTACATCTGAAACTGCTTGATGGCGTGCTCGGCCAGCTTGGTCGCAATGGCCTCGATCGACTCGTCGGTCGTGTCGCCCCGGGTCTGCTGAGAGAACAGCCGGATCTGCAGCGGCAGCAGCTCATCCGAAAACTCGTCGCCCGAGGACAGCACCACCGCCCGCTCAACCGCGTTTTCAAGCTCCCGCACGTTGCCCGGCCAAGGATAGCGCAGCAGCGTGTTGAGCACATCTCGACTGATCTTCTTGACGTCTCTTTGGTTCTCACGGTTGTACCGATCCAGGAAGTGGTCAATCAGCCGGGGGATATCCTCGCGGCGGGACCGCAGGGGCGGCAGGTGGATCGTGACCACGTTGAGCCGGTAGTAGAGGTCTTCGCGGAAATTGCCCTTGCGGACTTCTTCTTCGAGTTCGAGGTTGGTCGCGGCGATGACGCGGACATCGGTCTTGATGGTCAAGTGGTCGCCGACGCGCTCGAACTCGCGTTCCTGGAGGACGCGGAGGAGTTTGACCTGGAGTTGGGGGTCGAGGGTGCCGACTTCGTCGAGAAAGATCGTCCCGCCGCTGGCGGCCTCGAATCGGCCGATCTTGTCTTTGACCGCGCCGGTGAACGCACCCTTGATGTGGCCAAACAATTCGGACTCGAGCAGCTGCGGCGACAGCGCTCCGCAGTTGACGCGGATGAGCGGCTTGTCGCGGCGGGGGCTGTTGTAGTGGATC
>CAYPCC010000007.1:24172-36434 GCA_964409095.1 uncultured Phycisphaera sp.
GATCGCCTTGGCGATGAGTTCCTTGCCGCAACCGGTTTCGCCGAGCAGGAGCACCGTGGCCCGCGAGCTGGCGACTTGGCCGATGGTGCTGAGTACGTCGAGCATGACCGGGCTTGAGCCGATGATGTTGTCGAAGCGGTATTTGCCGCGGAGGTTGTCGGTGAGCTGCGCTCGCTCGGCGAGCCACTCGTTCTTTTCGAGTTGAACCAGGTTGTGGATGCGGATGGTTTGGGCGATCAGGCCGGCAAAAATTTTAAGCAGCCGGGCCTCGGCCGCGAGGGTTGCTTGATCCACAAACGGCTTGTCGATGCTGACCGTGCCGACGTACCCGTCACCGTCCTTCACCGCCACGCAAATAAAGCTCAACGGCCCCGACTCCGAGGCTTGCATCGCCCGGCTCTGGGTGCGATTCAGGAACTCGGGATGCTTGGCCACATCCGGGATAATCGCCGGCACCCCGGTCTCCATGACCCGCCCGGTCACGCCCTCGCCCAAGGCATACCGCCCCCGATCCTGCTCCACCGAGGTCAGGCCCACCGACGCCACCGTCCGAAGCTGGTCCGACGCTTGGTCAAATAAGACCAACGCCGCACGCTTAATCTGAAGCCGATTGCTGAGCAGACTCATCGCACGCTGAAACACTTGGCCCAGCTCAAGCCCGTCGCCAAGTATTTGGCTGATTTCCTCGAGAATGTCTAATTCTTGTTCAGCACGGTCCATAGCGTGCTAATTAAATCATCATTTAACGGGGATGGCAAGGGGTGATTGCGAGAATTGTGCGCACAATAACTATCAAAAACCTAACAAAAATATTTTTGGGTTATATTTTTTATTAGTACTTAAAAATTAATGGTTTTTCGATTTTCTGGCTGGCGAAATCCGCCGATTGTGCGCGCGCCCGGTTCGTCTCGGCCCAGGGTGGAGACCTCGTTTATCTCCCGACCCTTGGAATGCACCCGGGAATCTACCCCGGAATTCGCCCGGAGCCAACCACCCGCCATGCCCAACCCGGCCCCCACCACCGCGTCCACCGTGCCAACCGCCCTCATGGACCTGCTCCTCGCGGAGCACGTCGGTCAGACCCGGCCACGACTCGATCGGCTCTGGCACTACTACCGTAACCCCACCTTGCCCTCGCTCGGCTCGGCCTCAACTCAAACCGCTCAAGCCGCCAGCCGATGCGCCCAGGCCCGCGGCCTGCCCGCCCGGCTCACCCTCCGCAACGCCGACAACCCCCGCGAAGTCGTGATCGAAAACGATATCGCCTGGCGGATTCACACCCTCGTTGATTTCATGTTCGGCAAGCCGTTGGTCATCCAAAGCCTCGCCGAAGATCCCACCCAACGAACCGCGATCAACCGCCTGCTCCGTGACACCTTCCGGACCAACGGCGGAGAGGGCTTCTTCCACGACCTGGCCCTGCTTGGCGCGGTCTACGGCACAATCGACATCCTCGTCCGGCCCCACGCCGAGCCTCATGCCGACGGCTCGCCCTCGATCCAACTCGACTTGATCGAAGCCCCCCGGGCCATCCCCGTGGTCAACCCCAGCGACTACCGCCGACTCGACGCCTATCTCATCCACCACCCCCAGCTCACCCACGACGTCGAGCACCAACCCTTCCTCGATCGCCTGCTCCGCAAAACCCCCGGCCCGACGCGAAGGGCGGTTGAACGCACCGAGGTCTGGACCGCCCAGGCGTTTGAAACCTTCGTCGCCCACAAAGCCGTCACCGGCAAACGCCTGACCCGCGTCGATGCCGGCGTCAACCGTTTGGGCCGGCTACCCGTCGTCCACATCCAAAACCTCGCCCAGCCGTTTGTCTACGAAGGCCTCTCGGATGTCGAAGCCCTGATCCCGCTCCAAGATGAATTGAACACCCGGCTGTCCGATCGGGCCAACCGCGTCACCTTCCAATCTTTCAAGATGTATCTGGGCAAAGGCATCGACGGCTTCACCGATCGCCCCGTCGGCCCCGGCCAGATGTGGGCCACCGATAACCCCGACGCCGCCATCCACGAGTTCGGCGGCGACGCCAACACCCCCAGCGAAGACCAGCACATCCGTGAAATCCGCGAAGCCATGGACAAAGCCTCGGGCGTCTCGCCCATCGCCGCCGGCGTCGTCGGCGGCAAGACCGGAAACCTCTCCTCGGAAAACGCCATCCGCATCGTCTTGCTCGGACTCCTCGCCCGCATCGAAAAGAAACGCCTGACCTACGGCATCGGGATCGAGCAGCTTTGCGAACTCATCCTCCACACCGCCGACGTCACCGGCGTCCTGCCCAACTTGCCCCAGGACCGCCGCGTCCGCCTCGATTGGCCCACGCCGTTCCCCGACAGCGAAGCCCAACAACTCAGAAACGCGCTGACCAAAAAAGAGCTCGGCGTGCCGGCCGGCCAACTCCTGGCCGAGCTGGGCTACAGCGAATGCGTCGAGCACGACTAATCCACCCCTTCGACTTTTCCGCGTGTCCGGCGATGCGCGCCTGTTTCCCCCGAACCGGAGTTCAAGAAATGACCCCAGCCTCAACCACCGCCGTCTCGACCGATCACGAACCCACCCTAACCCACGAACGCGATCTCCAGACGCCGGCCGTCCCCGAAAACCCGTCGGCGAATGACGCCGACAAATTGGTGCCCGTCAGCGAAGCCATCCGCTACCGCAAACGCGCCCAGACCGCCGAGCAGCAGCTCGGCGAACTCCGCGACCGCTTCACGCAGTTGCAAGCCCAGCTCGACTCGTCGCAGGACACGATCACGTCGCTCGAACGGCGGCAGAAGATCGACGCCCTGCTCACGAACTCCGACGCGATCGACCTCGAAGCCGCTCGGCTACTCACCGAGATCAGCGTGTCGCAGATGGACGAGCCGGACGTGTCCGCCGCGGTCAGCGACCTGCGTCGCCAAAAGCCTTACCTGTTCCGCCACCGCCCCCGAGTCAACGACTCGGCGATGGCCCCGCGGGTCGACCTCCCCGCCGCGCAGGCGTCCGCCGCCGCCGAACGTGCCGCCGCCACCGGCGACCGGCGCGATCTCCTGGATTACCTCCGCCTCCGCCGCAAGTAATCCCACCGCTGTCCGCGATTTTAAATCGTGGTTATCTCCAAACACTACCTCTTGACTTTAGGAATCCATATGTCTTTCACCGGAAAAGCCACCTACTCAGCCGGCCCCTCGTTGCCCGAACTCGCCCACGATGTCTCGGACATCATCGGGATCGTCAGCCCCTACGAAACCCCGCTGCTCGACCACCTGGGCGACCCCCAACGCTCCGCCACCAGCACCGTTCACGAATGGCTCGAAGACACGCTGCTGCCCAACACCGATACGGTTGACGGCGCGGCGACCATCAGCGCCACGTCCATTGACGTAGACCACGGCGAACGCTTCCGCATCGGCGACCAGATCCAACCCGAGGGTTCGCGTGAAGTGATCTTCGTCACCGCCGTCAGCAGCAACACCCTCACCGTCTCCCGGGCTTACGGCGGCACGACCGCCGCGTCGATCAGCGACAACACCACCGTCCGCATCCTCGGCAACGCGGCCCTCGAAGGCGACGACGCCCCGACCACTCGCTTCACCAACCGCTCGCGTAAGCTCAACTACACCCAGATCTTCACCGCCAGCGTCGAAGTCTCGGGCTCGCAACTCGCCGCCCGTCAGGTCGCGCTCGACGACGAGATGGACTACCAGAAACAGGAACGGCTGCGGGAACTGGTCCGCGACCTCGAAAACTGCGTGATCAACGGAGCGGCCAACACGTCCAACGCGATGGGCAACGCCGCCACCCGCCGGACGATGCGCGGCATCATCCCGTCGATCACCAGCAACATCGTCGACGGCGGCACCAACACGCTCACCGAAGCAACCCTCAACGCGGCCCTGCGCAACATTTGGGAACAGTCCAATGGCTCGATCGACACGATCGTGGTCAGCGGCGCCCAGAAGCGGGCGATCAACGGCTTCGTCACCGCGTCGCGCGGCTTTGGGCCGGCGACCGAGCGATTCAAGGACTTGGTCAGCGTGTACGAATCGGACTTCGGCGTCTGCCGGGTTGTGCTCAGCCGTTGGGTCCCGCGGGACACGGTGTTGATGCTCGACTCGTCGCGGATCGACGTGCTGCCGCTGAGCGGCCGGAGCTTCCAATACAAGCCCTTGGCCGCGACCGGCGACAGCGAATCCGGCCAAGTCCTCGGGGAATACACCCTCGAGATGCGTAACGAAAACGCCCACGGCTTGATCCGCAACCTCGCCGGTTAACCCAACAAACTTCCCGAGCATTTCTCTCCTCCCCGCGGTGCCGACGGGTCAAACCGTCGGCACCGTTTACCCCCCGCCGCCCCCCGGAAATCTTTCACTCCACGTTTTTGGAGTGCTGAGCAAAGCGAGTACCCCCATGAACTTTTCCACCGACCGCGATCTGCTTGCCCTCGAACCCACGGTCTTCCACGACGTGCCCTGGGTCGGCCAACAACGCGTCAAACTTGATGATGGATATGTCACCGACACCGCGTTGACCAGCGCCTCGGCCGACTTCGTCGGCACGCAGGTCGAAGCGGGCAGCGTGGTGCTGATCGACCGCGTGGCTTACGAGGTTGTGACACGGGATGATGCGAACACGTTGACGGTGTCGCTGCTGCGGACCCGTTTGGCGGACGCGGCGATTGCTGGCGACCAGGGCGGGCCGTTCCCCGTGGTCATGCGGACCTTCGCCCCGCAGGCCGAACTCGTCCACGACGGGCTGCTGCGTTTGCTGGGCATCGATGCCAACGCCACAGACCCGGATGCGTTGTCCGAAGACGCGGTGGTCTCGGTGTCGGTCATGGCTCGCCTCGAATCGCTCGGCACGTTGGAGCGGATCTACAGCGGGGCGGCGGCGTTGACCGGGGACAACCAGATGTTGATTTACAAAGCGGGCGAATACCGCCGGCGCTTCCGCCACGCCACGGCTCAGGCGAGCGTGCTGCTGGATACCAACGGCGACGGCCACGCCGACGAACGCCGACGGCTGGGGATGGTCCGGATGCAACGGGTTTAAACGCTTGCCGTCTTGGTCGTTGTTTTACTTTTTGCCCTCCCGTACCCGAGTTTTCGTATGACGACGTTTGATGGACAACCTCTGTTTACTTCCGGTCCTTCTCGGTTGCACATCGCGGGCCTGACGCTGCGACACGCTGAGCAACCCGCGCCCTACGCCGACGGCACGAACCTCGTCGCCCACGGCCGCGAGGCACGGCCGATCACGCAGACCGGCACGCTCTTGGCCGACGACGTGAACACGATGATCACACTGCTGGACGCGATCGAGGGCCGCCTCGACGGCGTGGCCCGCACGCTGCTCGACGACACCGGGCGAGCCTGGGACGACACGGTGATGCTCCGCTTTGTGCCCGGCCCGATCCTGGCGGTTGGCCCGCGATGCCGGGTGGATTACACGATCGACTACCTGCAGGTGAAGCCGTGATGAGCATGGATGATCTTTACACCCAAGACGGTTTCGAGCTCACTCTGGGTCGAGCGGTGATGCAGGAAAGCGGCGAGCACGACGGGCTGGTTCATGTGTGGTGGCGCGACGCTTGGGTTGAGGATCGGCTGGTACAGGTCTACGTCAACGGCGAACTCTTCGACGTGACGGCGGACCCCGACCAGCGTGAACTCTGGCTGGTGCTGGATCGTTCACAGCCGAATCGAATCGAGCTCTTGGCGGTGCCAGCCGGGTCTCCTGATTTGATGTGGAACGCGAAGCCCGAACGCTTGATGAGTTGGAATCCGCCGATTCGTGATGTTGCCGAGGCGCAGGTGTTGCGGGACGAGTCGCTGCCGATCGACACGCGGATTGAAGTCGTGGTCGATGGCGAGGCGGTGGCGGCGGGCTCGCTTTGGCCGGGCGATGTGGCCCGGAGCGGCTTTGGCGGGTTGTTCGGGCTTGGCGGCTTTGGACACGACGCGGCCAGCGGCGTTGGGCTTGGCCGAGGGGAGTTGGGCTTTGGCCCGCTCGGCATCGACGGGACCGCCTGGCGTTGGCGCGACGACACGCTCGCCCCCGGCCCGCACACGGTCACGCTCACCGCCCGCGATGCCCAAGGCCAAGCCGTTTCGCCCCCCCTCACTCTTGCGCCGGTGGTCGTTGATGCTTTGCCAACCGCGGCGACTTCGCTGACCGCTCAACCCGATTTCACCCTTGCCTGGACGGACTGACCCATGCCTGAAGAACGCTACCCCACCGACGCCGAGCTGCTCTCGCTGACGCAAGACCCCGCGACCGGCGTCGATTACATCCCCACCGGCAAGAGTCCGTATGTGCTGGACTACCGACGGTCGCTGCACCGGTCGCTGCGTGCGGCCGAGCGGGCCAACGATCTGCGGGTGTATCTCGACGGCGACCTGAGCGTGGGCGTCCGCCCCGGCCGCTGTTTCATCGGAAACACCCCGATCGCCTTCGCCGGCCAAGCCGGGCTGAGCCTCACGCCAAACACGACCACCCACCTCTGGCTCGACGCCGAGGCAGCCGTGCAAACCTCGATCTCGGGCTTGCCCGCCGACCGGGCGACGTTTATCCCGCTTGCGGAAGTTGTGGTCGGGGCCAACGCGATCGACCGCCTGACCGATTTGCGCGGCGAAGCGTTTTTGCAGGCCCCCAGCGCCGCGGTCCTCGGCCTGACGGCCACGACCGCGGAGATCAACCAAGCCCTCGACGGGATCGCGTCGTCGGTCACGCCGTTGGCCCTCAACACGCTGACCGCCGGACCGTTGGGTGTGGCCGATGTCTTGCACACGCATATCAACCTGGTGCAAAACCAAGCTGGCGAAGCGACTTTCACCTTGGCCAACGACAGCAGCGACCCCGCGGCCGACGTGAGTTTGCGGTTTAGTCTGCCCGAAACACTGCCGTTCGACACGGTGCTTAAGCCCAGCGCCAGTCACTTCTTTTTGCAGCAAAGCTACGGCAGCACGACGCACACCCTTGTCGGCTCGACGCACCTGATGCACGTCCACGCTGGCGACCTGACGGGCACGCTTACCGGGCATCCCCTCGGCGTCGCGCCGCTCGACGGCACGATCGCGGCCGTGGTCCTAAGCGTCGGCCAAAACCTGCAATCGTCAAACGCGGCCGACGGCGTTTCCGCCACCGTCAGCGTCAACAGTATCGTCGCCACCGATACCGCCGCCGCACTCACCCACGCCGACGGCACCGGCTTCGCCTGCACCGACCAAGGAGACGGAACCCCGGCCACGCTGAAAACCGACGGCAGCGCCTCGGTCTCCCGCGGCGACCTGCTCACGCTCGACCTGACCCGCACCGCAGCGGGCACGATCTCGACCGAGGGCCGCGATGTCGTGGTGCTCGTGGTTATCCGTGCCCAGCGTCCCGAATGAATTGTTACTCGACTTTTGTCTGGAGTTTCCATGCCTTCTTCCGATCTGTCCTCCGAAGCGATCCGCGAACTCGTCGGCTCGCGTCACGCCATCACCGGGATCGAGTTCCCGCCCGCCGGCCTTCAGCCGTACCACGACTGGTTGATTCAGACGCTGCACCGTTTGGCCGAGGGCTCGGCGGGTGCGCTGCGCGTTGACCGCTCGGACGCTTCTCCGACCTGGGTTTGCGTCGCTCCCGGGCGGGCGTCGATCTCGGACGTCGCGCTGAGCCTGCCCGAAACGACGCTGGACCTGGCGAGTTTCAACAACGACACCGCGCTGGTCTGGCTGGCCGACAACTCCGGCGCAGCGCAACTCGGCAGCGCGAGCGACGCCACGGGTTGGCCCGCGGGTGCTCACCTCAAGTTGGCCGAGGTCACGCTTGCCGCCGGGGCGATCACGTCGATCCTCGACCGGCGGTTCGAGTCGATCTTCCGCGTTTGATTTCCCGGCCCGTTTTTTCACCTCCACCACGCGATGACCATGCCCACCTTTGACAAACACGCCGATTTTGAAGTCCCGGATTGGGGTGAGTTTGCCGCTCCCCCGATTGACGCGCCCGGCTACCGCGCCCAAGTCTTGAACCACTCGCCCCTGGCCTATTGGCGGTTGGGCGAAACCGCGGGCAACACCGCGGCCGACGCCTCGGGGCAAGGCCACGACGGCAGCTATCAGTCAGGGTGTCTGCTGAACCAAAACGGCGCTTTGGATTTCGACGACGACCCCGCGGTCTACTTCGATGGAAACGCGGCCCATGTGCAGGTGCCCGCCAGCTTCACGCTGACGCCCAACGATCCGGTCACGTTGATGTTCTGGAACCGCGTCCAAACCAGCGAACTCAAAAGCGCGATCGCCATCTGGCTCGGCTCGAAAACCGAACCCAATCGTTGCCTCACGCACGCGCCCTGGAGCAACGGCCTGCTGTATTGGGATTACGGCCGAAACAACAGCCTCGGTCGTATCACCACCGACTACACCGCATACTTGGATCGCTGGACCCATATCACGCTCGTCTCGGCCGGGCGGCTGGGCAGCTTCAAAGCGATCTATCTCGACGGCGAGTTGGTCGCCAGCAATAACTCCAGCGACGGCCCCATCCAAACCCTCACCGGCGGTTCACTCAGCGTCAGTCCCACCCGGCTCGCCAACGCCCAACACCGCGGCCGACTCGATGAAGTCGCGGTGTTCAATCAGGTCCTCTCCGCCCACGACATCCAATCCATTTACCAAGCGGGGGTCAATCCATGGGCGTAACGCTCACCCAATCCCACGACGCCGGATTCGCCGATCGCCCCGGGTCAATCACACCGACGGGCCTTCGGGCGGTGCTTGAACTCGGCGACGACGGGCAATCCCTCGGGCACGCCTTCCCGACGCCCATCGGCAAAATGCATGTGCGGTGCTTGATGCGCCGCATCAGCCTCGCCGGTGGGGCGGTGGTGGTGTGCCGGGGATTCGACGCGGCGGGCCGCGAAGCGTTTCGGGCCTCGCTCGATGACGCGCAGACACTCTCGATCCAAGCGGCCGATGGCGTAGTGCTCTCGGCCACGTTGCGGCCGATCGTGTGGGCGGAGTGGGACTGCATCGAGTTTGGCTTCGACGCCACGGCGGGCACCGCGACGCTTTGGGTCAACGGCATCGAGGCCGACCAACACGCAGGCCTCGCTTCATCGTTCGCTGTCGCCGACGTCGCCTTCGGCGTGCCGCAGAAGCACCACGACGCCACCGGTGAACTCCACCTCGACGAATGGATGATGGGCGACGGCTATCTCGGCCCGGTGTTGGTGACGCCCCATTCAGATCACGCCGACGACCCTGCGCGTTGGCTGGTGGTTTACAACGCCGCGGATGCCGACGCACAAACCTGGGCCGAAGCGTACCGCACGGCCCGCGGGATCCCACACGCCAACCTACTGGGTCTGAGCCTTTCGCTCGATGAATCCATCAGCTTGGCCGAGTACACGGCCATGCTCAACCAGATCGAAACCTACCTCGACCTCAATGCCCTTCGGCCACAGGTGATGGGTCTCTTGCTGGGCTATCGCGTACCGGGCTACGTCGATAACGATGTGCTCAACCAAAAGCATCCGATCGGCTCGCTGCTGCATACCGCGGCGGATACTTTCGGCGCGGCAGTTAACCCGGTAGCGCAAGTCTCGCCCCCGGCTCGACCGACGACCACCACGCTCGCCGGCGTCCGTCTCACGGCCCGACTCGATGCGCCGACGCTCAGCGACGCCTTGGCGTTATCGCAGCGTGCTCAAGCGTTCGACACCACGCCGTTGACCGCGGCCGATCAGTTGTTGTTCGATCCGATCCCCCGCCAACCGCCGCTCGAAGTGTGGTCGGACCAGACGATGGCCTGGTACTCGAACCTCGATCGCCAGCGCCTCCGCCTCAACACCCGGCTCAGCGGCGACCCGGTGTCGCAACCCGACGCCAACTTTGCTTTCATCGAGCAAGACGCGATCTATTGGGGCTGGGGCCGTGCCGAACCCGCGACAGGATTCTTCGGAAGCCACGCCGGGCCACGGGCCTTGTGCGTGCAACTCCGGCAACCCGACGTCGCCGCGACCACGCTCCGCTCGGCCACGCCGACCCATTGGATCGATCGCGCCCTCGACGCGGGCTACGCCGCCGCCATCGCCGCCAGCCAACCCACCTCGGCCAGCGACCTGCCCAACCCCACTCGCTTCTTTGCCGCGCTGCGTCAGGGCTGGACGCTCGCCGAGGCTTGGCTGGTCAGCCAAGCGTATGTCCGCAGCGGGATGTATCTCGTCGGCGATCCGTTGCTCACGCTGCGACTGCCGCGTGCAGGCTGGGATGTCTTCGGGCCGCTCGCCCGCAGCGAAGACCTCAACCACGCCGAGCCGATCGCGGCCCTGCCCGCCGACGCCAACCAACTCACACTCGACCCCAGCCATACGCCCAGCGAAGACTCGGCGGGGCAGTATCTGGTCCGCCGTGTCGATCACTGGGGTCGAAGCGAAGCGAGTTTTCAACCCCTGTCGCTGGGACAAAAGTTTTCGACCGCCGCGATACCCCCACCGTATGTCGCTTGGCCGTGGCACGACCGCTGGAACATCTCGACCAAGGACGGCAACCCCAAAGCTCAATTGATGTTCGTCGGCCGACCAAGATTACTCAACCTCGAACGCCTCGAACTGCTTAATGATCAAAACGACTCGCCCCTCAGCGTTGCGTTTGACCACCACGAGGTATGCGTCGAATCACGGGTCCCGCTGACCGCCACCTTCACCCGCTACCGCTGGCGACTTACCGCCCCCGGCGGTCTGACCAGGCTCACGCCCTGGTCCGCGCCGATCCGTCAGGAATCACCGACGCTCATCCCCCTCACCACCCCGGAGTCTTGAGATGCTGGCCGCCGCCTCGTTTCCTCCCGCCGTTCGCACCGCGTCGTCGTCCGCGTCAAGCCCGGTCGTGTTCATCGACGGCCAACCCGAGCCGACGCTCCGCGTCCGGCGGGCCACCTGGACCGCGCCGCTTCACGAGGTGGCGGTCGAACTCGACCTGGCCGATCAGGCCGAGCCGAGTTTCGATTGGGCGGGCCGTTCTGCCGTCGTTGCGTTACCGCGCCTGCTGCGCGACGGCCAAACGCGGTGGCAAGTCCTCGCCGTCGGCCGACTCGAACATCCTTCGCACACCGACGCCGCGACACGACACCAACGCCGACTCGTTCTCCAAGACCGTTGGAGCGAAGCGTTGTCGCGTTCGCCCCAAAACGTCGATCCCGCCGCAACCCCACCGGTTGCTGCTTTGCCGGTTAACCCCACGGTCGGCCAAGCCCTGCAAACCCTCGCCGATCGCCACTTGGTGAATCTCACCCAACACACCCTGCCTAGCCCACGGCGTGACTCGCCGCTGCTGCGCGCCCTTCGACTCGACGTGCCGCTCAGAGCAGCATTGGAACCACTGCTCGAAGACCACCATCTCATCATCCAGCGTCGCTTCACACTCACCCCCGTGCGCGTCGTCGAACACCTCAGCATCCGGCCGCTCGAGGGCGGCCGACGCATCCACCTGCCGCTGTCCCGCCTCGGTGAACGCGTCAGCCCCGTCATCGCGTTCGATGCGCAAACTGTTACCCGCCGTGCTCGCCTCTGGATGGCCCGGGGCGATCGGCCCCGAGTCGAGTCCACCTTCACGCTGCAGCCCGGGTGGGATGCGTCCCTCGAAGGTCAACCCGATGCCGACTACGACCGCAGCCTAAGCAGTGACTTCAGCCGGTTCGGCAATGTCTACCGGCGGTGGGTGCTCAACGAAGACGCCGCGATGGTGGGTGACGTCATCGACCTCGCCACGCTATTCAATCAACCCGCGTTGACGCCAACCGCGTTGCCGTTCGGCGACTGCCTCACGCTCGACGATGCGGGGCGGGCGTTGTCGCCGGTCGTTGAATTCAGCACCGATGCGGGCGCGACGTGGGCGCGGCTGACCGAACCATGGGCGTTGATGGCCGACCGCGCAGGCGTCACGCTGGAGTCGACCGCGTTGCCCTCGGCCATCCTCACCGCCGCAAAAAACAGCGACCTTCACCTCCGCGTCACCGCCAGCCTCACCAGCCCGCGGCCTCTGACCGCTCAGCGCTGGCAAGGCAACCCGTTTGCCGACGTCGGCCCCGAAGTCACGCACGACGCTTCCGATGCGTTCGGGGTCCGCCGCGTGTCGCCCGGCAGCCTGCACGACGCCGCGATCCAAGCCGGCCAACTCACCGCCGATCTCCGCGACGACACCCAAGCGGTAGCCGACTGGCTGCTTACGCAACTCGACCGCGACGAACAAGGTGCCGCAAACACCACCGCCCAAGCCCGCCTCATCCTCGC
>CAYPCC010000008.1:0-32479 GCA_964409095.1 uncultured Phycisphaera sp.
GATGGGTTGGGCGCTGAGGCCGGTTCCCATGATGTCGCGGATGCAGCCGCCGATGCCGGTGGCCGCGCCGCCGTAGGGTTCGAGGGCCGAGGGGTGGTTATGGGTTTCGACTTTGATGGCGATGCCGTGGGTGTCGTCGAAGCGGACGATGCCGGCGTTGTCGTCGAAGACGCTGACGAGCCAATCTTGACGGTCGGTGCCTTGCCATTTTTTCTTGAGGTCGAACGTCGCGGCGGCGACGGTGGTTTTGAGCAGGTTGTGGATCGTGACCGTGCCGTCGTCGGCGATCTCGTGGCCGGCTTTACCCCGAAAAATGTCGAGGGAATCGGGATCGGTAGTGGTGTACGAGACGGTGGATTTCAGCGTCTTGTGGACGCAGTGTTCGGACCAGGTCTGGGCGAGGGTTTCGAGCTCGACGTCGGTGGGTTCGCGTTGGGCGTCTTGGTAGTACCGCTGGATCTCGCGCATCTCGTCGAGCGAGAGGAACAGGTGGGCCTCGCGGGACATGGCTTCGAGGGCTGCGTCGTCGAGGTCGCGGATGGGGACGTGGGTGAGTTTGAAGTCGTAGGCGCTGCCGTGGGCGAACGCCGCGGGGAAGTAGGGTTCGAGGTGGACCGACTGCACAACGGTATTGGCGAGCTGTGTTGACGCGAAACCCCGAAAGTCTTGCGTGTCGGGTTTGGGGTCGGTCGAGGCATCCACGGCAAAGTCGTAACGCGTCCCGGTGCGGACTTCGACGCCCCCGGACATTTCATCAAGCTGAGGCAGCATCTCGCGGATCGCGTCCTGCGTGGACACCGCCACCGGGTCCATGACGCCAGGCAAGTAATGCACCTCGACCGTCGCGTCGGCGTCGGTGGCCCAGACGCCCAGCAGCGCGACTTCGTTGATCGGGTCGGCGAGCAGTTCGTCGGCGATCCGCTGGGCGTCGTCGTCGGACAACGCCGCTTCGATCAGGAAAATCGCGGCGGTGCGGACGGCGGTGACGGCGCGGCCGAGGTGGGTTTGAGCGTGAGCCAGCGTGGCGTGGCCGAGGGTGTCGGGATGGTTGTCACGCGGGCGGACCTCGACTCGGATCAGGCGTGGGGCTGCGGGCGTGTCGAGGGTGTTAGTTCCGGGCGTTTGACTTCCGGGGGCGGGGGCGGGGTTGGCGGTCATGCGTGGAATGATAAGGCAGACCGCCGGGGGCGTGGGTGCCGGGGGTCAGGGGTCAAGGCGAAGTGTTGGCCTTGCCGGCGGTGGGCAGCGCGACATCCGGCAGGCGACCGATGCGGCCCACGAACGTGAACCACTGGTATTTCTCCCGCAGGTCCGGCACGCCCGGCGGCAACGCGGGGTCCTCGGCCCGCAGGATCGCTTTGTACACCGGCAGATAAATAAATCCCTCGGCATCCGTTGTCAGGTGCGGAAACACCAGCACCACCGAACGGTCCAATTCGTCATCAACGATCTGGTCGGCGGCGTAGGCCAGGGGCGGAAGTTCAACGCCCGCCGCCGAGCCGCCCTCGGGCAAAACGTGGTGACGCATGAGCGCCGCGGGGGCGTGGGAAAACGCTAACTGGTAGTGGGTCTCGGCCAAGTCGAGCGCGTTCCGCCCGTGGTGCCAGGTGGCCAACAAAAAATGAGCGTAAAACAGGTCAGGCAACGCTTCGATTTCGGCCTCGAGCTTTTGCCGCGTCAAATCGGTAAAAAACGCTTCGGGCGAGTGCTTAGCGATCGCCATGCAGCGGATCACCGCGAGCTGGTGAGCGGGTTCGATGTGGAACCCTAAATCTTTGTAGACCTCGTTGGTGCGGGCGCTGGACATCATGCCACGCTCGAGCGATTTGAACGTCGTGTAAAACGAGCGCGGCCAACTCTGGCGCTGGGTCCAGTCCAACGGCTTCTGCACGACCGGCTCAGACTTCGTCGCCAACGCGATCGCCACCACGACCGCGGGCACGATGAAAAACAGACTCAGCGTGGCTGCGACGGCCCAGCCGCCCTTGATCGTGAGGCCCGGACGCTCAGCGGGGCGTGCGGAAGGTTCGGGTTGGTCGGGTGTTGGCGGGGGCATGGCGGCTATAGCACACCATAGGCGGCGAGCGTGGCCGTGACCGCGGGGATCGGGTTGTCGGTGTCGCGGGACACGAGCTCGGCGTGCCAACCGCGGGCGGCGGCGGCGTCGATGTTTTCTTGGAGGTCGTCGAAGAAAAGGATGTTACGGACGTTGATGCCGGTGCCGTCTTCGACGTATTGGTAGATCGCGGGGTCGGGCTTAGCGAGGCCCAGGATTTGGCTGCCCAGCGGGACATCGAACAATTCGATCGGCAGATACGCGGGGTGGGCGCGGTCGGAAAACATCTGCCAGTGGTGGGCGTTGGTATTGCTGAGACAGCCGACTTTGACCGGAAGCATCGCCAGCCGATCCAAGAGCGCGATCGCCCCGGGAAACGTCTCGATCAGCACGGCCTCGGTGACGCGTCGCACTTCGTCGGGTCGAACCCCGGCGAGTTTGGCGGCGGTGGCGAAAAACCCGACCACCGTGACCCGGCCGGTCTCGAAGTCGTCGAACAGTTTGGTGAGCTCATCGTTCCCATCCCCGCGAGCGACTTTGGTCGACAAGTCCCCGGTGAGCCCGGTCAGATTTGGCAGTCCCGCGAGCCGCGCGGCGTGGTCCCAGTCGTCGGCGATCCGAAGCAAGACCCGTCCGAGGTCGAAGACGACGAGTTGGATATCAGAAGCAGCGTCATCCATGGGAATTAGTTGCCGTCGCCCTCGATCGCACAGAGCAGGATCGCCGCGGCGATGCCCAATCGGGGGTCGAGTCGCCCCGCGGAATCGGGGGTGAAGTCCAGGGTGAATTTGCGGACAAACGGGTTGAAGTCTTGTTTGAAAGTGGCGGCCGGTTGGCCGCCGATCTCAACGTGGTAGGCCGAGGGGATGATGAGCGCGGCGGCTTCGACGACGCGGCGGACGATGGCTTTGAGCATCGAGTCTTCGACGACTTTGCCGAGTGTGTTGCCTTGGGCGTCGAGGATTTGCCATTCGTCTTTAAGCAGCGATTTGAGGCCCCGGCGCTTGACCGCCCCGACGGTTTCCCCGGCGATCGGATCGTAGATGTCGTAGGTCCCGGCGATGTCGAAGATGCTCTTGGTCCGGATGACCAACGCTTCCTCGCTCATGGATTCGTCGGTGTAGACGCGGATGTCTTCCTTGAGCTTGAACGCTTTCTGCTTGGAATACAACACGACGTTCCCGGCGGGATCGTAGAGGTGGAACGCGTTGCCGAAGATTTTGAAAACCTTTTGGCGAAGCAGGTAGGTGTCGAAGGCGTAGCGTTCAGCGATGTCCAAAATAAGCCCCCTTGGGTTGTGGCGCGGTGGGGAAGCGGTGCGAGTTTAGCCGCGGACTTGGCCGTTGCCGCGGGCGATCCATTTGTAGGTGCAAAGGTCTTGGGCGCCCATGGGGCCGCGGCTGTGGAGTTTGTCGGTGGAGATGCCGATCTCGGCACCGAGGCCGTACTCTTGGCCGTCGGAGAAGCGGGTGGAGCAGTTGACCATGGCGTTGGCGGTGTCGACGGATTGGATGAATCGGTCGGCGGCGCGGAGGTCGTTGGTGACGATGGCGTCAGTGTGTTTGCTGCCGTAGCGGTTGATGTGGGCGACGGCGTCGTCGAGGGTGTCCACGACACGCAGCGCGACGATCAGGTCGAGATATTCTTCGGACCAGTCGGATTCTTGGGCGGGCTTGGCGGCGGGGAGAACGGACATGCTACGGGTGTCGGCCCGCAATTCACAGCCTTTGGACAAAAGCGCTTCGCCCACTTTTTGCACAAGGCCCGAGTCGACGCAGTCTTGATGAAACAAGATCGTCTCCGCGGCATTGCACACACCGGTGCGTTGGGTCTTGGCGTTGACGGCGATGTCGATGGCCATCTGCTCATCGGCGTATTGGTCGATGTAGACGTGGCAGTTGCCGGTGTAGTGTTTGATGACGGGGATGCGGGACTGTTCGACCACGGCGCGGATGAGCGACTCGCCGCCGCGGGGGATGCAGACGTCCAGGAGCTGGTCGAGTTTGAGGAGTTCACCCACGGCGGCGCGGTCGGTGGTGCCGACGAGTTGCACGGCATCCCCCGCAATGCCCGCCTTGGCGAGGCCCTGCTTCACACATTCCGCGATGGCGGCGTTGGAATGCAGGGCTTCTTTGCCACCGCGGAGGATCACGGCGTTGCCGGATTTGAGACACAGCGCCGCGGCGTCGCAGGTCACGTTGGGGCGGGACTCGAAGATGATGAGCACGGTGCCCAGGGGCACGCGGACTTTGGAGAGTTGGATGCCGTTGGGCAGCACGCGGCCGTCGAGGATTTGCCCGACGGGGTCGGGCTGGTCGGCGATCTGGCGGACGGCGTCGGCCATGTTGGCGATGCGGGCGTCGTTGAGTTCGAGACGGTCGAGCATCGCCCCCGCAAGCCCGTTTTTGCGGCCGGCTTCCAGGTCTTTGGCGTTGGCGTCTTTGAGGGTTTGAGTGCTGGCGATCAGGGCGTCGGCGGTGTGGCGGAGCGCTTGGTCGCGGACGCGGCCGGGCACGGCGGTGAGGGCGAGGGCGGCCTGACGCGCGGCCTGAGCGAGGCCCAGGCAGTAGGCGGGCACATCCGTGATTTCGGTAGCAGAGGCGGCGGTGGGAGTAGCGGTCGTCATGAGACCCGCATGGTAGCGAGCGGGGCGGGCGGGGGTCTAGTTTGGGGGGCTGTACGCTGCATGCAGCCTCGCCTTGAACGGCGGCGTTTGAACCACACGCAAAGCCGCGCGTCCCCTAAGCCCCCTCAACGGAGGGGGATCAAGTCATCCACCGCGAGTGGGTGAAATGTATGCGTTACGGGCGATTTGATTCCGGGGGTCAACTGTCGGGGGGTGTCGCGGGGTCGCGGCGTCGAACGGTGATGGGCATGACTTCGGGGAGTTGGACGGGCGTGATGCCGGGCGGCGCGATGATGATCGGGCGTTCGAGGCTGGTCTGTTCGATTTTCGAGAGGTCGGTGATGCTCAGCTCGGCCCGGACGACGAGGCCCGGGTCGTTGGCCCGGAGCCGGGCGATGACGTCGGCGGGGCCTTGGAGTTCAACATCGCGGAGGAAGTTGGATTGGTCTTGTGGGCGGACGGTGTAGCGGAGTTGAACATCGACCGGCAGGTTAATGTAAAGCGGGACCCGGCCGACGACGACGGTGTCGATGTTGTTGGCGAGGGTGTAGTTGACGCGAACGGCCCGGACCTCGGCGGTGACCCACGGGCTGTTGAGGTCTAGATCGTCGGGGAAGATCAGCGGGACGCTGGGGGCGACGCGTTCGAGCCCGGTGCCTTCCCCCGTGTCTGCCCCCACGAGCGGGGCGATGACGGATTGCCCACGCAGCGCTTCGACGGTGTCGAGCGGGGCGGTGACGGAGATGGTGGCGGGCTCGGCGGCGGGTTCGCCATTGAGTTCGAGGTTGGTGGTTTGGACAACGACGGGCAGTTCGATCGAGACGAGGGGTTCGAGGGTGACGGTGAGGGTGTCGGGTTCGACGACGAGTTCGGTGATGCCGACTTCGCCGAGGCCAGCGCGGACGAGGGCTTCGCTCAGGACGAGGGTTCGGGTGACGGTTTCGGTGACGCCGGTGGGGTCGATCTCGTGGACGAGCGGGAGGGCGGTCATCTCGTTGAACTGCTGAATCTGGCCGCTGGAGCCGCGGTAGCTGACTCGGACGGTGGCGGCGCTGGGGGTGATGGCGTAGCGGTTGGTGGGTTCGTCGAGGATGAGTTGGACGGACTTGCCGGTTTCTTGTTTGAGGACGGTGGCCTCGGCGTAGAGCCAGACGAGCACCGTGATGATGGTGACGACGATCCAGGTCTCGACTTTTTCGTGGAGCTTACGTTGGGCCATGGGGGAGCTTGAAAGTTAGGCGGCGGGCTTGGGTTTGCTGCTCTTGGCGCTGCCGCCAGCGGTGGTGTCGTCGTCATCACTGGCGGCGCTGGGCTCGTCGAGGGTGACTTGGGTCATGCCCTTGGACAGGACGCGGCGGAGATCTTCGATGGACAGGTGGCGGGTGAGGACGCCACGCTCGGCGACGCTGATGGTGCCGGTCTCTTCGGAGACCACGAGGATCAGCGAATCGACCTCGCCCGACAGGCCGATCGCGGCGCGGTGGCGGGAGCCGAGCTCTTGCTCGACGCTATCGCCTTCGGCCAGGGGGAACTGCACGCCCGCGGCAACGATGCGGTCGCCGCGGATGACCACACCCATGTCGTGCAACGCCGAGCCCGGCCAAAAGATCGTGTTCAGCAGTTCCTTGGTCACGTCCGCATCGACGCGGATGCCCGCCTCGACGATCCCGCCGAGGCCGACCTGGCGTTCGATGGCGATGAGCGCCCCGACTTTGTTGCGCGAGAGATACTGCATCGATCCGAGCAGTTCTTCGACGACGCGGGCTTTGCGGAGGCCGGTCTGGCGGAAGAAGCGCGTCTCGCCCAGCCGGACCAGCGCCCGGCGGATTTCGGGTTGGAACACGATGACCAACGCGATCGAGATAAAGCCCAAAAAGCCCGAGTAGAGGAACGATAGCCGTTCGAGTTGGTTGGCTCCGCCGAAGATCTGGATGGTGAGCGTGCCGATGATCAGGATGATCGCCACGCCCTTGATGACCCGGGCCCCGCGGGTGCCGCGGAGGAAGCGCAGGATCAGATAGACCACGACCCAGATCACCGCCAACTCAAAACACACCGCCCACCACTGGGTTTCCCAGTAGTTCTGCACGCGGGCCCAAACCTGATTGAGGTTTTGCAGCAGGTTGTTCAGCAGGCGGTCGGGCATACCGGGGTGGTGGCGTTGGGGATGGAGAATCGGGGGTGTCTAGCACCGCGTTCTGAGCGATGCCTTGGTTTATGAAGCATCGGTTAACCGATCGATCCGACCCGCCAAAAGGCGGTGCGTCGATCAAGACCGATAATACCGTAACCGCGAGCCGAACGTGGACGGCAATAGCCCGCAACTTTCGGAGTTATACTCACGCCCGTCTCGAACCCCCAGTTCCAAACCCCCCATCCCAAGTCTTTCGCCCATGCACCAACTCGAACGCCTGCGGTCGAACATCCAGTCCTGCTTCCTGGGCAACCAGCAGGCGATCGACAAGGTGATCGTGTGTCTGCTGGCGAAGGGTCACGTGCTGATCGAAGACGTGCCGGGCGTGGGCAAGACGACGTTGGCGATCGCGCTGAGTAAGTCGCTCGACGGCAGCCTGTCGCGGATCCAGCTCACCCCCGACATGCTCCCGGCCGACATCCTGGGCGTCACGATCTGGGACCAGCAAAAATCCGAGTTCAGCTTCAAGCCCGGCCCGATTTTTTCCAACATCGTCCTCGCCGACGAAATCAACCGCACCACCCCGCGGACCCAGTCGGCCCTGCTCGAAGCGATGAACGAATCCCAAGTCTCGATGGACGGCGTCACCCGCCGGCTGCTCGACCCGTTCATCGTCATCGCCACCCAAAACCCCGTCGAGTTCGAGGGCACCTACTTCCTGCCCGAGTCCCAGCTCGACCGCTTCCTCATGCGGATCACCCTCGGCTACCCCAGCCCCGCCGACGAAGCGCGTGTCCTTACGCTCGATCCCCGGCGGACCGCGCTCCGCGAACTCCAGCCCGTCATGACCGCGCAGGAACTCGTCGAACTGCAGAAACAGGCTGAAGACGTCGCGGTAGACAAAACGCTGGTCGACTACGTCGTCGCCATCGCCAACGCCACCCGCACCCACGATCAGTTGCAAATCGGTGTCAGCCCCCGCGGGTCGTTGGCCCTGATCCGGGCGGTGAAAGCCACCGCGATGCTCAACAATCGTGACTACGCCACGCCCGACGACGTCACGTCCAACGTCGTGCCCGTCTTCGCCCACCGCTGCGTGACCAAAACCTACATGCACGAAACCGATGGTATCGCCAGCCACCGCATCCTCAAAGACATCTTAGAAACCGTGCCCAGTCCGGTTTAAACGGGACTGGAATTAGCCCCGGGTCGATGACCCAGGGTGCCGCGGCGCTCAACCCCCATTTATCGCAACCCCCGCAAACCCCAAACTCACCGCTCAACCTAACGCCTTGACCAACACCCGCGCCGCCGCCGCCGACCCCAGCGTCACCGGCGGCTTTTCCCCGGTCGCCACCGTCACCGCGTCGGCATGCGCCAGACGCTCGGTGATGCGCGTCGCGGCACCGGGCATCAGGCCGTGGGCCTCGGCGAAGCGCAGAAACTCGGGGTCGTGATCGACGATGCGCACCACGACCAACGGCCGATCGACCGGCGCGGCATCGAGTCCCCGCGACGTGTCGTGGGGCAACGGCTGATTGGCCCGCGGGATGGGCGAGCCGTGGGGGTCGGCCGTGGGGTAGCCCAGGAGTTCATCGATGCGGTCGAGCACCTTGTCGGAGATCGTGTGTTCGAGTTCCTCGGCTTCGACGTGGACCTCGGCCCAGTCCATGTGCAACACCTCGACCAGAAACAGCTCCACCAGCCGATGCCGACGCAGCACGCGATGCGCGAGCTTCCGCCCGGCGGGGGTGAGCTCAACGCCAGCGCGCGGCGCGTAATGCAACAGTTTGGCGTCGGCGAGCGACTTGACCATGGTGGTCGCCGTGCCGGGCGTGACCCCGACCGCCTCGGCCAGCCGACCCATCGGCACCAACTCGTCCCGGCCCCGCCGGGTCTGTTCGAGGCAGACCTGCTTCAAATAATTTTCGACGGTAACACTGGGCATGAGGCATTCGCAACGGGGAAACGGAGGGCAGTTGACATGATCGGAGACATATCCTAGCATCAAAATGATGACTTTGATTAATCAAACTATAAAATCTTTGCTGCGAGGGTGCGGGTGCTCTTTTGTGGCGGTCTTCGCGGGATGTCTGGCGCTGGTTTTAGTCGGGTGTGGTGGGTCGGGATCTGACTCGGCCGACGCCGCCCGGGACGGACAACCTACCGTGGTCACCACCACGACCATGCTCGACGACTTGGTCCGCACGCTCGGCGGCGACCGGGTTCACGTCGTGGGCATCATGAAACCCGGCCAAGACCCTCACCGCTACGACGTCCTGCCGCGTGACGCCCAGGACATCGCCGGGGCTGACCTCGTGGTCGCCAACGGACTGAACCTCGAAGCGACCCTCCACGACGTGATCGAAAACAACGCCAAAGGGCTCGTGATTTACGTCGCCGAGCAAGACGGCATCGAGCCGCTGGGCTCGGCAACCTACGCCGGTGCGCCCGACCCGCACTGCTGGATGGATGTCCAGCTCTACAAGCTCTACGCCCAGGCCGTCCGCGATAGCCTCGTGAAGATCGACCCCGATCACGCCGCGGAATACGAGCGACGCACCGCGGATTATTTGGCAGAACTCGACGAACTCGACGCTTGGGTCCGCAAGCGTTTCTCTGAAGTCCCTCAGTCCCAGCGAGTCATCGTCACCAGCCACGACGCATTCAACTACTTCGGCCAAGCCTACGGCGTTGAAGTCCACGGCGTTATCGGCATCAGCACCGAACAAGCCCCGCGGCCCCAAGATATCGCCAGCCTCGAACAACTCGTCGAAGCCCGCAGCGTCAAAGCCCTCTTCATCGAAAGCTCGGTCACCCCCACGCTCAACGCGGTGGTCGAAAAGGTGGCCCAGCAAACCGGCGCAAGCGTCGGGGGCACCCTCTACAGCGACTCGCTGGGCCGCCCCGGCAGCGGAGCCGACACCTACGTCGGGATGATCCGACACAACGTCAACACCGTCGTCGAGGCGCTGAAATGAAAGCCGAAATCCAAATACATTTAACCGCAGATTTCGCAGATTGACGCCGATTCAAGGCAATGGAAATGAAGCTTGCAAATAAATTGAACGTCTATCGATAAGCCGTTTGCGACTTTTTTATGAAAAATAAAAATCTGCGTTAATCTGCGAAATCTGCTGTTACCGCCTTTCTGCCTTGCCCACCATGACCGACCCACCCATCCCCCTCCAAGCCACCGACCTCACCGTCGCCTACGACGCCCGCCCCGTGCTGCGCTCGGTGTCATTTGCCCTCGAACCCGGACAGATGCTCGGCATCGTCGGGCCCAACGGTGCAGGCAAGTCCACGCTGCTCAAGTCCCTGTTGGGACTCATCAACCCCGACTTCGGCCGGGTCGAAGTGTTTGGTCAGCCGGTGGACGATGTGCGCAGCCGTATCGCTTACGTCCCGCAGACCGAGGGCGTCGACTGGGACTTCCCCATCACCGTCCGCGAGGTCGTGCTCATGGGGCGATACGGCCAAAAGGGTTGGTACGGCCGACCTAATCGGGCCGACCGACAACGCGCCCACGAAGCCCTCGAAAAAGTCGGCATGGTCAAATTTGAAGACCGCCACATCCGCCAACTCTCCGGCGGCCAACAACGCCGGGTCTTCTTGGCCCGGGCGCTGTGCCAGGGCGCGGAATTGCTCCTGCTCGACGAGCCGTTTGCGGGCGTCGATGCGGCGACGGAGAAAGCGATCTTTGCGCTCATCGACCAGATGGCCAGCGAAGGCAAAGCGCTGCTGGTGGTGAATCACGACTTGTCGATTTTGAATCGCTTTGATCGGGTGTTGCTACTCAACCAGCGCGTGATCGCGTTCGGCCCGCCGGACGTGGTGGTGACCGATGAAAATCTCCGCGCCACCTACGGCGGCCGGCTGTCGCTGCTCGACGAGGCCGACGAAACCCTGCGTCAACGAAGGAAAACCCGTGACCCCCACCTTGCTCGCACTACTTGATTGGGACCACAGCCAGTGGCTGTCGCCGTGGTCGTCCCAATGGATCGCCGAGACGATCTGCAGCATGTTGGTGGGCTTGGCCTGCGGCGTGCTGGGCTGTTTCGTGGTGCTGCGTCGCATGGCGCTGATCGGCGATGCGTTGTCGCACGCCGTGCTGCCGGGGGTGGTGTTCGCGTTTTTGATCGGCGGGATCGCGTGGTCGACGTGGGGACACGACGAGAGCGGGGCGGTGACCAACGCCGCGGCGGCGGTGGTGGGCTCGGGCATGGCCGGCCTGGTCGCCACGGTGCCGCAGCCGATCTTACTGCTCGTCGGAGCGACGGCCACGGGGCTGCTGACCGCGGTGCTGATCAACGTCGTCGTGCGGTTTAGCCGAACCAAAGAAGACTCGTCCATCGGCATCGTGTTTACCGCGATGTTCGCGCTGGGCATCGTGATGATCAGTGCGCTGCCGCAGAGCACGCACTTCGACCTCAAGTGTTTTTTGTTCGGCGACCCGCTGGCGATCGGCGAAGAAGACCTGTGGATGATGGGCATCATCTGCCCGGCGGTGCTGATCACGGTGGCGATCTTGTATTACCGCTTAAAACTGGTGAGTTTCGACCCGCTGGTCGCCGCGGCGATGGGCGTGAGCGTCGCGGCGATGCACTACCTGATCATGGGGATGTTGTCGGTGACGGTCGTCGCGGGGCTGAAAACGACGGGCGTCGTGTTGGTCGTGGCGATGGTGATCACGCCCGCCTCGGCGGCGTATCAGTTGACCAACCGCTTCTGGGTGATGCTGGTCTTGGCGGGGGTATTCGGGGCGGTGTCGGCGGCGCTGGGGATGTCGGTGGCGTTTGTGGCGAACTCGCCGACGGGGCCGGCGATGGTGTTGGTGGCGGTGGCGTTGTTTGCGTTGTCGGTGATCTTCAGCCCCGGGCACGGCGTGGTGTTCGACCGCGTCCGCCGATACAAACTCACCCGGCACGTCGAAAACGAAGACGTGCTCAAGGCGATCTATCGCCTGGGTCCCCAGCCGTCTGGCCGATATCACGACACGTTGGTCAACGAGACGAAGCTGGCGGCCAAGCGGGTGGCCGGGGCGCTGCGTCGTTTGCGGACCGAGCAATTGATCGCCAGCAAGGCCGACCAACTCGCGTTGACCCCCGCGGGCGTGCGCCACGCCGAGACGATGGTGCGGGCCCACCGGTTGTGGGAAACCTACCTCGCGGACCGTTTGGGGGTGTCGCCCGATGACGTCCACACCGAGGCCGAGCGCCTGGAGCACGCCCACGATCTGTCCGAACGCCTCGACGAAACCCTGGGTCGGCCCGAGGTCGATCCCCACGGCTCGACCATCCCCCGCCCTCACGACGACGAGCCCCCGCGTTCGCCCTTGTTCCCACACGGCTCGTAGACGCTTGGCTGATTCGGGGGTGTGAGGCTCGCGGCTGATCGGCTTGGGTAATCCTCGCTTTCATTTTTTTTTCTTGCGCGGGAACCTATCCGTGGCTCGCGCGTCTATCTCGTGGTCCTTACCCCGTTTTGTGGAGCCTGACCGATGAAACTGTCCTGCTGTTTGTTGACGAAAATGTTGCTGTTGGCCGCGATGATGGTGCCAACCTTGGCCGAGGCAAGGATCAAGCTGATCACGCTGCCGGTGCGGGAGCGGGTCGAGATTCAGCTCGACCACGAGAGCGCCACGCTGGTGGAAGAAGAACGGGTCGTGCCGCTGGTTAAGGGCGTGAACCAGATCGATTTTTCGTGGGCCAATACGCAGATCGACCCGAGCACGATCGTGTTTCGGGTCATCGGCCCCCCGGAAGCTCAGGGCCAGCCAAGCCAAGCGCCCGAGGTCAACGTCCTTTCCGTGACCTACCCGCCCGGCGAAAACGCCTTGGTCTGGCAGGTATCGTCGGATCACTCGACCTCGGTCAGCGTCCGTATCAGCTATCTCCTCGGCGGGTTGACCAAGAGCTTCAGCTACCGCGCGGTCGCCGAGCACGACGAATCGACGTTGACCCTTAGCCAATACATCCGCGTGCAGAACTTTGCCGGCGAAGCCTACGACGACACCGAGATTTTCGCCGGGCTCGGCGACACGTTCCTCAAACCCATCGGGGTCAACGAGACCAAACAGATGCTCGTCGAGCGCTTCGAGAAGCTGCCGGTCACCAAGACCTACACCGCCGACCTGCACCGTTTCGGCTGGCTGGACCAGTCACAATACAAACTCCGTGTCCCGATGCACTACCGCCTCGAGAACACCCAAGACATGGGCCTCGGCGCGGCTTCGCTGCCAGCGGGTAAGGTCCGCATCTTCCAAAAAGACTCGTCCGACGCAAACGCCACCACCGCGTTTCTCGGCGAAGATTTCGCCGACCACACGCCCATCGGCAACCACGCCGACCTGTTCCTCGGCGTCGCCCAGGACATCGTCGTCAAACGCACGGTCGAAGCCCGCAAAGACGACCGCGTCGCGGGCAACCTCTACCACCGGCGGGTCACGATCAAGTACGAGATCGAAAACTTCAAGGACGAGCCGATTACGCTCAACCTCGCCGAGCAGATCGAATCGCTCCGGCAAGAGCTCGGCCTGGCCTCGGGCCAACCCGCCGAATGGGTCATCGGCGAAGCCACCACTTTGGCCGACGGCCTGATCCTCGACGAAACCAACCAAAATCAAGTCACGTTTGCCGTCGAGTTGCCGCAGCGCAACGGCGACGACGCCGAGACCGTCACGCATACCCTCGAACTCGTGTTTAAGAACCAGTGGTGATCGCATTCCGGAAGTTTGATGTCTGATTTCGGACCGACCCGCGTCTTTCACCCTTGCCACACAACCCCGCCGCTTGCGGCTTAGCGAGCCTTGATATGAAACCCATCCTTTTCTCTCTCGTTTTCCTTGGCCTCCTTGGTTCGCTTGGCGATTCACCCGCGAGCGCCAAGAACATCGACCTCTCCACCGTCCCCGACCGCGATACGGTCCAGCTGACGATCTACAACTCGGCCGATCTGACGCTGGTGCGGGAGACACGCAAGGTCGTGTTCCGCGAAGGGAACAACCCGCTGCAGTTTTCGTGGGCCAACACGCTGATCGATCCCACATCGGTGCAGCTGCGATTTTTGAATGACGCCGAGAAGCTGGACGTATTGGACACGACGTTCCCGCACGATCGGCCGCAGGTCTTGGTGTGGAACGTCGGTAGCGAGCACGCCGGGGAAGCGACGATCGAGATCAGCTACTTCACCTCGGGCATCTCGTGGTCGGCCGACTACACCGTCATCGCCAACGCCGACGAAACCGCGGCCAGCGTCGAGGGCCACGTCACCGTCACGAATAACTCCGGCGAAGACTACGAGCAGGCCCAAGTACGCCTTGTCGTCGGCACGATCAACCTCGTCGAACAGATCGCGGAGTTGGCCCGCAACGCGGGTAAGGACATGAGTAACCTGGAACGCCGTGATTTTGACGATTTTCGTTTGCGTGCGGCACGTCAGAATGTTGCGGCGGCCGAGTCGATGATGGCGATGGATACCGCGGGTAGCGCCGCCCCCGCCACCCCCAAGCAAATCGTCAAGCAAGGCCTCAGCGAATACTTCATCTTCACCATCGAAGGCACCGAAGACATCGGCCACAACTCCCGCAAACGGCTGCCCAGCTTCGCCGCCGACGCCGCGCCGCTCAAAGTCCAATACCGCTACCGCCCCCGCGAGTACGGCGACCAACTCGTCCGCCTCTTCCTGATGACCAACGACACCGACTCCGACATGGGCACCAGCCCGCTGCCCGACGGCCAAGTCCGCATCTTCCGCCAGAAAACCAACGACCGCGGCCTGTCGTTCCTCGCTCGGCAAACCGTCAACTACATCCCCATCGGCGACGATCTGGAACTCAATCTCGGCGTCGATCCCAACGTCGGCTTCGAGCTCATCACCCAGCGCACCTTCCGCGACAACCTTTGGCTGCGGGAGCAGGGCGTCAACGTCCTGACCCGCGTGGATCAACCCGGCGTGCAGATCGACCGCCGGGCGTCGGTCGTGGGTTGGGATGAGCACGCGGTGATGGTCCGCCGGGTCCGCAACGACACGCCCAGCCCGATCGATCTCGAAGTCCGCCAACAGATCCCTGGCGACGCGACGTTCATCAGCCGACTGGACGCCGCCCGTTTCGATAACCAGGCCGTCGTCTTCGGCGGCACGCTTCAGCCCGCAGAACGCTACGACGCGACCTACGAGGTCGTGACGAAGCAAGGCACCAACGCCAAGCAGTCGCGGGTCGAGATCGTCGACGGCGACCCGGCCGAGGTGGTGTGGTTGGCGGGCGAGTAGGAGTCGTTGAGGCTTTTTGAATTTTTTGGGCAAGACGGATTCGCGGAGTTGGCCGAACCCGCGGCGGCGTGCTAGCGTCCTATTGCCGATGCCGCGATTTCCACGTCGATTCCACGTCCGCCGGTTCCATGCCCGCGACCTGCGTCGCGGGTTGGCGGGGTTGTTGGCGTTGACGGCCGTGTGGGTTGGAGTCGGTTTCACGGTGCAGGCGGCTCGGGCCACTGCGCCCGAGTCGGCGAAGGTCGTCGAGGAAGCCCAGCGGGTCACGGCTCTGCCCGCCGATGCCCAGGAACGGGCGGCACAACTTCAATCGTTGGTCCAGCGGGTGCAGCGGTTGTCGCTGGATGATCGGCTGGCCCCCGAATTGATCGATGCGATCGAGTCGGCGGTCGCCGAGATGACGCCGCAGGAGCAGCGGGCGTTTGTGCGTGACCTCATGCCGCCGGGCTTGGAGCAGATGGCCCGGGCGTTTGCGGCGATGAACGACGAGCAGAAGCGCTTAGCCACCGATCGCCTGCGCAGAGAGTTCAAGCACAACGGCTGGCTGGCGGCCGACACCGATCGGCAGACGTTCAGCGCGTTGATTGACACCAGCCTCTCCGCGTTTCTCGAAACGGATGATCCCGAAGCCCAGCTTGATTTGCTGCCGATGATGCAGCAGATTCTCAAGGCCATGCGTAGCCGATAGTGTCGGCGTGGTGTTTGTTTTTTGTGATCACATGGTCCCCGGAGCCCGCCCGTCGAAACGATTGAACCCATGATCGAAGTCGAGTCCGTGAGCAAGGCTTTTGCCGGCCGGCCGGCGGTGAGCGACTTGTCCCTCACCGTCCGCCGGGGCGAGGTCTACGGGCTGCTGGGCCACAACGGCGCAGGCAAAAGCACCACCCTGGGCATGTTGCTCGGCCAAGTCTTCCCCGACGCGGGGCGGGTCCGTTTGCACGGCCGCGACGTGTTGCGCCGCCGCCGGGGGGCGTTGGCGGGTGTGGGGGCGATCTTCGAATCGCCTTGTTTTTACGATTATTTGAGCGGCCGCCGCAATCTGCGCATCTTCGGCCACTACACCGGCCCGGTCGCCGCGAAGCGTTTGGATGAAGTCGTGGAGCAGGTGGGGTTGGCCCAGCGGATCGACGACCCGGTCGGGGCGTATTCCCACGGGATGCGGCAACGGCTGGCGCTGGGTCAGGCGCTACTCCATCGGCCGCACACGCTGATGCTTGATGAGCCGACCGACGGGCTGGACCCGCAGGGGATCGCCGAGTTTCGGCAGACCATCCGACGCCTCAACCGTGACGAGGGCATGACGATCTTGTTCAGCTCGCACCTGTTGGGCGAGGTCGAGCAGGTCTGCGACCGCGTCGCGGTGTTGCATCAAGGGCAAAAGGTGTTCGAGGGCGTGTGGGATGAGCAAAGCACCGGGCCGCGGTGGGTCGAGTTGGACACGGATCGGCGGGATGAGGCTTTGGTCAAATTGCGGGAGCAGCAACTCATCACCCAGCAACACGACGCGCTGCGTCCGGGCCGGGTGGAATTGTCGGGTTCGGCGGACGCGGCGGCGGTTAATCGCTGCTTGGTCGAAGCGGGATTTGCGGTCAGCCGACTCGATCCGGTTCGTCCCACGCTCGAAGCGTTTTACCTGCGCACGGTCAGCCAAGACCCGGCGGCGGAGGGGGCGGCGTGCTGATCTTTCACCAGTTCACCGATGAACTGTTCAAGCTGTTTGCCCGCAAACGGACGTACATCGGCTTCGGCGCGTTTGTCGCGCTGCAGGCGATGATCCTCGCACTGTTGCAGCACCCCCGGGCCCGCGAATCGATTGCGGAATTGTTGGAGCAGAACGGGCTGGGGTTTGATGACCACTATATGGGCTTGACGCTGGGCATCGTGGTGATCGCGTTTTCGTTCACGTTCCTCGGCGGGCTGTACGTCGCGCTGGTGTCGGGGGACATCGTGGCGAAGGAAGTCGAAGACGGGACCATGCGGATGATCCTGTCCCGGCCGATCGGGCGGGTACGGCTGCTGCTCATCAAATTTGCGGCCTGCGTGTTGTACACGCTGGTGTTGGTCTGGTTTCTAGGCGTCACGGCGTTGGTGTTCGCCAGCCTCTACCGCGGCGGGATGGGCAAGCTGTTTATCTTCTTCCCCGATGAAGAGTTGTTTGCGTTCTACGACACCGGCGAAGGCCTGTGGCGATACGTCCGCAGCATCGCTTGCCTGAGCTTTGCGACGCTGACGATCGCGGCGCTGGGGTTTATGTTTTCGTGTTTCAAGATGAAGCCCGCGGCGGCGACGATTTTGACGCTGTCGGTGTTGTTTGTGGACGTGGTGCTGATGAATTTGCCATACTTCGCCGAGCTTCGGCACTTGTTTATGAGTTACCACATCGGGTTTTGGGTGCGGACGTACCACGCGTATCCGCCGTGGTCGGAGATCGTGCAGAGCATCGCGTGGCTGACGGGGCTGATGAGCACGTTTGTGATCGTGGGGGTGACGCATGTTGCGGGGCGGGATTTGAAGGGGTGAGCGCGGAAAGCCGAGGGATGGCCATCCCTCGGCTTTGGAGTCCTCTACAATCTTGTGTATGTCGCAAGTCGTCGCGGAAATCCAGCAGGTCACCAAGGTGTACCAGAAGTCCAAGCTCGCCCCGCCGGTGCACGCGCTGGCGGGGGTGGACTTGGTGATTCCGCGGGGGCAGTACGTGGCGATCATGGGGCCGTCGGGCAGCGGCAAATCGACGATGATGAACATCATCGGCTGCCTCGATCGGCCGACGTCCGGCAAATACCTGCTCGACGGCGAAGACGTGGCGACGATGAGCGACGAACGGCTGTCGAAGGTGCGCGGCAAGCGGCTGGGGTTTGTGTTTCAGGCGTTCAACCTGATCGCGCAGCTGAGCGTGCAGGAAAACGTCGCGGTGCCGTTGTTTTATCAGGGGATCGCGCCCGCCAAGCGGCGGGAACTCGCGGCGGTCGCGCTGGACCGCGTGGGCCTGGCCGACCGCATGGACCACCGGCCCAGCGAACTCTCAGGCGGGCAGCAGCAGCGCGTCGCCATCGCCCGGGCGCTGGTGAACGAGCCGAGCATATTGCTCGCTGACGAGCCAACGGGCGCACTCGACACCAAGACCGGCGACGCGATCCTGGAGCTGTTTGAAGAGCTGCACACCGCCGGGCAAACCGTCGTGGTCATCACCCACGACGAAGAGGTGGCGACGCATTGTGAACGGGTCGTCCGGCTGCGTGACGGCCTGATCGACCGCGACGAGATGGGCGGGAAAACCCACTGCGTTCTTGCGTCCGGGGTTTAGCCGTGGTCGGCATCGTATTCTTTGAACTCGCCGCGCTCGGTGGCTTCTTTGACGTATTTCTCGAACGCGGTGTGTTGGTAGGAGATGAACACGAAAGCGTGGTGGAGGGTCAGCCATTCGATGTCGGTCTGGTCTTCGCCCAGGTCTTTACGAAGGCGGTTGAGTTCGGCGAGCAGGGGTTCGGGTTTCATGGCGACAGCATAGCTCGCCCCCGGAATCTCGGCAGCCCCCGGAATCTCGGTATTTCCCGGAAGTAAACGGTATGCGGTTGAGGTGAGCGCAGGAAAAAGCCCGTGCTGCGGCACGGGCTTTGGGGAGAGTTGTTCAGAGGTAACCCAGCGATCACGCGGCGATGGCGTCGGTGATTTTCTTGGCGGCGTCGGTGAGGTCGCTGCCGACGATCATCGTGGGGATGTCGCCTTTGGCGTTTTCGAGGATGACGCGGGCGGGTTCGACGTTGGTGCCTTCGAGGCGGACGACCAGGGGGACCGTGAAGCCGACGGACTTGGCGGCGGCGACGATGGCGTTGGCGATGGTGTCACACTTGGCGATGCCGCCGAAGATGTTGACGAGGATGCCCTTGACGCCGTCGTCGGCGAGGATGATGCGGAAGGCTTCGGTGACGGCTTCTTGGGTGGCGCTGCCGCCGACGTCGAGGAAGTTGGCGGGTTCGCCGCCGTGGAGCTTGATGATGTCCATGGTGGCCATGGCGAGGCCGGCCCCGTTGACGAGGCAGCCGATGTTGCCGTCGAGGTTGATGTAGGACAGGCCGTACTCGGCGGCCTTGGCCTCGGCGGGATCGACCTCGGCGGGGTCTTCGAGGGCTTTGATATCGGGGTGGCGGAACATCGCGTTGTCGTCGAAGTCGATCTTCGCGTCGATGGCGAGAACTTGGCCGTCGGGGTGGGCGTCGCTGGCGGGGGTAACGATCAGCGGGTTGATCTCGACGAGGCTGGCGTCGGTGCCAAGGAACAGCTTGGTCAGCGCGTTCATGACCTTGACGGCTTGGCCGACTTGCTTGCCCTTGAAGCCCATGGCGAAGGCGACCTTGCGGGCTTGGTAGCCCAGCAGCCCGGTGTCGGGGTCGATGGGTTCTTTGATGATTTTTTCGGGCGTCTTGGCGGCGACCTCTTCGATATCCATGCCGCCTTCAGACGAGCCCATGAGCACCGGGCAGCCGCGGGCGCGGTCGACGACGATGCCCAAGTAATACTCTTTTTCGATATCGACGCCCGAAGCGATGAGCAGCTTGTTGACCGGCACGCCTTCGGGGCCGGTTTGCGGGGTGACGAGAGGTTTGCTGAGGATGGTGGCGGCGGCCTCTTTGGCCTCGGCGGCGGTCTTGACGAGTTTCACGCCGCCGCCTTTGCCGCGTCCGCCGGCGTGGACCTGGGCCTTGACGACCGCGAGGGTCGCGCCGTCTGCTTTGAGCTTGTCAAAAGCCTCGGCAGCTTGTTCGGCGTTATCGACGACGATGCCGCCGGGGACGGGGACGCCGAACTTTTCGAGGAGTTCACGCGATTGGTATTCGTGGATTTTCATGCCGGG
Organism: uncultured Phycisphaera sp.; assembly: GCA_964409095.1. Classification (GTDB taxonomy): domain Bacteria; phylum Planctomycetota; class Phycisphaerae; order Phycisphaerales; family Phycisphaeraceae; genus Algisphaera. The sequence goes on from CAYPCC010000008.1 coordinate 19,943, forward strand.
ATCATAACACGAAGTCGGGGCGGCGCGCGTCGCGGACGACGCGGCTAGGGCTCGTGTGAGGGGTGCAGCAGTGAGCGACCCTTCATGGTCTCGGGGGCCGCTTCACCCATCAGGGCGAGGATCGTCGGGGCGACGTCGATCAGTTGGCCTTGGTCGGCGGCGAGTGGGCCGCAGCCGGTGAGCGGCAGGAGGGTGCCGGTGTCGCTGGCGTGTTTCCCGGGCAGGCCGCCGTGGTTGCCGCGGTGGACCGGGCTGGTTTTGCGGGGGGCCTGCTCGGAGGTTTTGCGGGCCATGTAGGCGTTGACCAGCGGGTGGTAGTAATCGTGCGGGAACAGCACGGTGCCGGCGTCGCAGATGAGATACCCGTCGCCGTAGCCCTCGTCGGCGGCGAAGTGGATGTGGTGCTCGGCCATCTGTTCGGCGGTCAGATACGTCGCGCGGTCCACTCGCCGCAGCGCCGCTTCGAGCTTGGCTTTGGCCTCGGGGGTGTCGAACCAGAAGCGGGCGTTGCCGACTTCGCAATAAAACGTGAAGTCTTCGGCCGACACACCAGCGTCGCGCAGGACCGGGCCCAGGTCGATCGTGTGTCGCACCAGTTCTTGGCCGTGGTCCACGACCAATAGCACCGGCAGCCCCAGCGCCTCGGCCTTCGCGCAAGCGTCGGCGATCAGCCGGTCCACCGTGGCGAGCCGGTCACGCATCGCATCCGGCTGGTCGAGGTTCCAGTGGGAATACAGGTCGAGGGTGTAGAGCTCGATGATGTCGAGGTCGGCCTGGCCATCGATCATCCCCGCGATCCCGCCGTCGGCTCCGTCGAGGCTGAACAGCGTGCGGAACCGACCCTCACCCGGGATCAGATCAAACACCGAAGGCACGGCAAATTTTAAGGCCTCGGTATCCCCGCCCTCACGCCGCTGCGTCTTGATCCGGGCCAGCTCGAACTGGCGACGGCGGCGTGGCTCGATGGTGGGGATGTCGTAGTCCGAGTCAAAGAGGTGACGCACACACTGAGCGGCCGTGGTCAGTTGATCGGGTAAGAGGTCGATGAGTTTTTCGACGGCCGAGCGCGGCCGCGGCGGTCGGCGGATCAGCTGCCAGCAGCGGTGCTCGTGCGGCCAGACGCCGGTGAGGATCGTCGGCAACAGCTCGGCCGAGGGATGGGTTTCGAGCGTCGCTGCGCCGCGCTGGGCCAGCTTGGCCCAGACGAACGGCGTCACCGCCGGGTCCAGCCGACGCGGCTCGAGGCTGGGGATGTAAAGCACCACAAGTTTCGGGTTCACCGCAGCATTCCGGGGAGGTTTCAAATCGTCGGCCAAGCCTTCGCCCGTCTTCTATCGGACAACCGCCCGCCGCGGTACGCGGCCGCCACGTTACCGGTCGGCCCGGCGGCCTTGACCTTTGGGGGTCGGCCTGCCGATAATGGAAAGATGCGTTCTCGCACCGGACATGCCGCCCGCTCCCGCGAGCTGACCGCGACGATGGCCCTCTTGGCCGTCGCCGCTGCGGTGTGCGTCACCGTGACCGCCGGCAGCGGGGCGGCGGCGCTTCAGATCCAGGGAACCTCCGACCGCCGCATCACCGCCGAAACCGACGAGGCCGTGGCGTCGTTCATGGCTTGCCTCAACGAGGCCGCCAAGACCCTCGCCGGCCAAACCGCGGCCGTGATCGAATCCCCCGCGACCGCGTTCGACCTGCCCACGCATCTTGCGATCCGTCTTATCCCTTCCGACGACCGCCCGGTCGTTTCGCTTCAGCCGCACCTCTCGTTGCTGAACCTCCCGCCGCCCGCCGACTTGTCCTAAGCGTGTCAAACCCAGTGACCCGGCGAGCGTGCGCGTGCACCTCTGCCCCACATCCTAACCCCTAATCCCAACCCCCCCGCACCGGAGGTGCACCATGGTCGTTCAAGCCGTCGGCAAAGGCTTTGCCAAAGTATTCGGTTCGCGCAACGAGCGCGTGATCAAAACCTACAACAAGCGCGTCGCTCAGATCAACTCGCTCGAGGAACAAACCCGCAAGCTCACCGACGCCGAGCTGCGGGCTAAGACCCAAGAGTTCCGCCAGCGCTCGTCCAAGGGCGAGTCCAAGGACACGCTCCTGCTCGAAGTCATGGCCGTCGCCCGCGAGGCGATGGACCGGGCCGTGGGTATCCGTAGCGTGTTCAACGACGAGCACGGCTTCGACCCGTCGCCGCTGCCCGGCGATATGCAAACCCTCTACGCCAAGCTCAAAGCCGAGGCCGACGCCAAAGAACCCGATCCCGTCCCCGGCGGCGAGCCCGCGCCCGGCTACCTCCAGATCGACGTGCCCAATGCCTTCTACGAAGCGATCCGTGCGCTCTATCCCGAAAGTAAACCCCCGTTCCGCGCCCGGCCGTTCGACGTCCAACTCATCGGCGGCATGGTGCTGGGCGAGGGCAAGATCGCCGAGATGCGCACCGGCGAGGGCAAAACCATCGTCGCCCCGCTCGCCTGCTACGTCGCCTGCTGCGACAGCCTGCTCTGCCACGTCGTCACCGTCAACGACTACCTCGTCAAGCGCGACCGCGACTGGGTCTTCCCGTTTTACTACTTCCTGGGCCTCACCGTCGGCAGCATCCACCCCCAACATCAGCAGCCCCCGCACCTCAAGGCCCAGGCCTACCGCTGCGACGTGCTCTACGGCACCAACTCCGAGCTGGGCTTCGACTACCTCCGCGACAACATGAAGACCGACCCCGCCCAGCAGGTCCAAAAAGTCCGCGACTTCTGCATCATCGACGAAGTCGACTCGATCCTCATCGACGAGGCCCGCACCCCGTTGATCATCTCCGGCCCCGCCAACAACGACGCGCCCCGCTACGACATCGCCAACCAGATCGCCAAGCACCTCATGGTCAAGCAGCGCGAATGGGAAGCCGCCGACCAAAAAGTCGAAGCCTGCGACAACCGCATCAAAGGTCTCGAGGGCGACGCCCGTAACGCGCGCGACAAAACCCAGGCCCAGAAATACCGCGATGAGATGAAGCGACTTATGGAAGAGCTGCCCAAGCTCGAAGCCGAGCGTGACCAGCACGTCCAGTACTACGAGGTCGAGATGGAAAGAAAGGCCGCGCACCTGACCCACGAGGGTACGGCCGAGGCGCAGAAAGTCGCCGGCGTCGGCAGCTTCTACGTCGGCAACAACATGGACCTGCCGCACCTGATCAACAACGCGATTCGCGCCCACGCCGTGTACAAAAACGGCCAGCAGTACGTCGTGCAAAACGGCGAAGTCGTCATCGTCGATGAGTTCACCGGCCGGCTCATGGTCGGCCGGCAGTGGTCCGACGGCCTGCACCAAGCCGTGGAAGCCAAAGAAGGCGTCAAGATCAAAGAAGAAACCCAGACGCTCGCCACCGTCACCATCCAAAACTTCTTCAAGCTCTACAAACGCCTCGCGGGCATGACCGGCACCGCGATCACCGAGGCGACCGAGTTCAACGAAATCTACAAACTCGACGTCGTCAGCATCCCCACCAACAAACCCATCCAACGCATCGACCGCCAAGACCTCATCTTCATGGGCGAGAAAGACAAGTGGAACGCCATCGTCGACGAGATCAAACGCGTCCACGACTGGGGCCGGCCCGTCCTCGTCGGCACGACCAGCGTCGACAAGTCCGAAATGCTCAGCCAGATGCTTTCCAAAAAGCACGGCATCCAACACAACGTCCTCAACGCCAAGGCCGAGAACGCCGAACGCGAAGGCAACATCGTCGAAGACGCCGGCCACCTCGGCGCGGTCATGATCGCCACCAACATGGCCGGCCGCGGCACCGACATCAAACTCCAAACCATCGAACGCGAAGCGCTCATCAAGCACTGGCAAACCCGCAACCTCCTGCCCCGTCAAGCCGATCCGTCGATGGCCGACGACGCGATCATTGCGCTGTCGTATCGCCACCAAGCGGCCAACGTGTTGCGCTTGCCCAAAAAAGAAGCCGAGGCCGCCAGCGACGATGAACTCAAGCTCAAGCTGCTACGGCACTGGTGTATGGAAGACGCTTTTGTCGAAGAGAAGAAAATCGGCAACATGTCGATGGACGACTGCCTCGCCACGCTCGATAAGCTGCCCGACTATAAACGCCACCGCCTGCAGCTATGGAACCACGTCGAAAAAATGGGCGGCCTGCACATCGTCGGCACCGAACGCCACGAGTCGCGCCGCATCGACAACCAGCTCCGCGGCCGGGCGGGACGCCAGGGCGACCAGGGCTCGTCACGCTTCTTCCTCTCGCTCGAAGACGACCTTATGAAGATGTTCGCCGGCGGCAAGACCAAGGTCCTGCTGTCTAAGCTGGGCATGAAAGAGGGCGACGCGATCGAGCACAGCATGGTCAGCAAGTCCGTCGGCCGGGCCCAACGCAAGGTCGAAGAACGCAACTACGAAATCCGCAAAAACCTCCTCGAGTACGACGAGGTCATGGAACACCAACGCAACGCCTTCTACGGCACCCGCCAGGAAGTCTTGGAGGGCCGCAACGTCGGCGAGATGATCTTCGAGTACATCGGCGAAGCCGTGGACGACGCGGTCGGCACGTATCTCGCCCCGGGTTACGTCCAGCAGCAGGCCGCCGAGTGGTGCCGCAGCACGCTGGATGTGTCGGTCGATCCCGCCCGCCTGCGTCTGGATGCGCTCAACGAGCTCCAGGAGATCGTCCGCAAGTCGGCCCGCAGCGAAGTCGCTCAGGTGATCGACGTGACGCTGGGGGAATACATGAGCAACGACGTGCCCGCCGAGGAGTGGGACACCAAGGGCTTGTCCGCGTGGGCGATGTCGCGGTTCGACGTGAACCTGCCGGCGAGCAAACTGCGCACGATGAACCCCACCGACGTCGCCGCTGAACTGACGCAAGCGGCGCAAGACCAGATCGACAAGAAAGACCTGTCGGGCCTCGCCAAGTTCCTCGACGAAGACATCCCGCAGCGTGAATTGTCGGAATGGGCTAAACAAAAGTTTGGGTTGGAGATTTCGATCAACGAATTGAAGGAGGTCGATCGCACCACCGCCGGCCCGATGATCCTCGACAAAGCCCGCCAGACTTACGTCCGCCGCGAAGTGACTTACCCCTGCGAGTTTGCGATGGAAGTCATCATGCAGGGCGCGCAGCAAGACTCGAACTGGGCTATCGAACAACTCAAAAACCTGATGAAGTCGCGCTACCTCGTCGAACTGACCGACGAGGACATCAAAGCCAAGAACGGCCAAGAGATCTTCCAGACCATCCTCAGCGAACAAGAGGCCTGGCTGGCCAAAGGCGGCAAACTCGAAAAAGAGGCCGCCGACATCGCCGTGAAGTTCCGTCATGACCCCGAAGGCTTGACAAAGAAACTTGCCGAGCGTTACGGCACCGTGCTCGACGACGGCGAACTCGCCGCGGTCCCCGAAGACCAGCTCGTAGACTTCGTCTACGACAAAGGCCGGGCCGCCTTCATCGGCGAGCTCACCCGGCTCGAACGCTTCGTCGTGCTGCAGGTCCTCGACAAGACGTGGAAGGACCACCTCTACGCCATGGACCAGGTCAAAGAATCGGTCGGCCTCCGGGGCTACGCCGAGAAAGACCCCAAGATCGAGTACAAGCGCGAGGGTGCCCATCAGTTTGAGGAGATGAAGCGTTCAACACGCGACCAAGTGACCGACCTGATCTTCCGGGCCCGCTTGACGCCCAACGTGCGGCTCAACAACGCCTACGGCGAAAATCAGCAAGCCAGCCATCCCGGAGCCGGCGGCAGCGCCGCGCCGCAAGGCCCACCGATGCCTTCGCCCTCGATGGCCGCCGCCGCGGCCGCCGCGGTGCGGGGCAGTGACGAGCAGCAGGCCGCCCAGCAAGCCGCCGACCGCGCCGGCGCTCGTCCCGACCCGCGGCACAGCATGACCCGCAAGCAGCGCCGCGCCGCCGAGGCCCGTGAACGCCACGAGCAATCGTCGGGCACACAAAAGCAACGCAAACGCAAAGGGCGTTGAGGTTGACGCGGCGCTAACATCTCCCGGCTAAAACCTTGTTTGAGCAGACCGCCGTCAGGAGATCGTCATGCGTGTGCGGAAATTCAAGTCGGGCTGGGTGTTTGCGTTTGCCCTCGCGCTGAGCGGGTGTGTCGCGGGTTCTTCGGAACCCGCGGCCGAGGTTTCGTCCTCGGCGGTCGATGCCGTGGTGCTGCCGCGGGCCGAGCGTCGCGCGGCGGCGCAGACCGTGATTGCGTTGGGGTCGTGTCTGAAAACCGATCAGCCCGCGCCGATTTTTGATCACCTCTTGACGCTGCAGCCCGACGTGATGGTCATGCTCGGCGACAACGTGTACGTCAGCAAAGCCCGCGGCGAAAAAACGCCTGAGCTTTTTGCCGAGGTCTACGGCAAGCTGGCCGACCAGCCCTACTGGTCGCGGATGCGCGACGAGGTGCCGGTGATGCTGGCGACGTGGGACGACCACGACTACGGCAAGAACGACGCGGGTCAAGAATGGGAGCGTAAAGATGAGGGCAAAGATGCGTTTCTCGAATTCTTCCCCGACTCGGCCCGGCTTATCCCCGCCGACCGCGGCGGGGTGTACCACACGGCAACGCTTGGTGATGAAGGCCAGCGGGTCCAGTACATCATGCTCGACACGCGGTGGGACCGCGACGCGCTCGACCGCAAGCCCGGCCCACGCGGCGCACGCGGGCCGTATCTGCCGAGCAACGACACCACCCGGACATTGCTGGGCCAAGCGCAGTGGACGTGGCTTGAGCAAGTCCTGCGTGAGCCGGCGGACGTGCGGATCATCGGGTCGAGTATTCAGGTGGTGGCCCGCGAGCACGGCTGGGAGTGCTGGGGCAATTTTCCCCACGAACTGGATCGGCTGTATCGGCTGATCGACGAGACGCAGGCGAGCGGCGTGGTGCTACTCAGCGGCGATCGGCATTTAGGCGAGATTTCCAAGGATGAGGATGACCGCGTGCCTTACCCGATGTGGGACCTGACGGCGTCGGGTTTCAACGAGGGGCAGCGCGACATCGAGGAGCCCAACCGCTACCGCTTGGGCGGCGTCCACCGCCGATCGCATTTCGGGTCGATCGTGATCGACTGGGCGGGCGATGACACGCGGTTGACGCTCAAGCTCATCGGCGACGAAGGGCAAACCATCGAGGCGCAGGAAGTCTTGCTTTCGAGCCTGCGATCCGCGGCGGGTGCGGATTGATGATGGCCGCACGGAGGGGTGCGGTTCGAGGGCGACGTGAAGGGCACGTTGCCTGTACCGCAGGTCATCGTGTTGCATCGCGGTGACTGTTGGCCGGTTATCTACAGCAGCTTGGCGATGACGCTGTCGGCGACGAACAGGCCGCGGCGGGTGAGACGGAGGTGGGTGGGGGTGCGTTCGAGCATGTCGATGCCGATCATCTCGTTGATCGCGTCGCGGCGGCGGTCGGTGGTGGGCAGGTGGGTGTCGATCCAGTCGAGCGGCAGCCCGTCGGAGAGGCGGAGGCCGAGCATGAGGCGTTCGCCGAGGCGTTCGTGTTCGGGCAGTTGTTCGTGGTCTTCGGTCGCGGGGGTGGGTGCGGACGCGAGGTAGGTGGCGAGGTTGGGGGAGTTGCGCCAGCGCTTTGCGTCGATATGCGACGCGGCGGCGGGGCCAAGACCTAACCAGTTTTGATTTTGCCAGTAGGCGAGGTTGTGGGCGCAGCGGAAGCGGTGGGGTTTGGGATTTTGGGATTGGGGGTTGGGGGGAGTCGCCCGATCGCCGCCATCGCTTGCGTCCGCCGCCAAGTCCCAATCCCCAACTCCCAACTCCTTGCGCGCCCAGTTGGAGACCTCGTAATGCTCGAACCCGTGGTGTTCCAATCGTTCCAAGACGTGGGCGTACATGTCGCGTTGTGTGTCTTCGTCGATGGGGGTGACCTTGCCGACGCGGAGGCGAGCGGTGAGGGCGGTGTTGGGTTCGTAGGTCAGGCCGTAGGTCGAGAGGTGTTTGGGCTGAAGCGCGATGAGTCGGGACAGGTCATCGTCGAGCATGGCCAGCGTTTGGCCGGGGATGGCGAAGATGAGGTCGAGCGAGAAGTTGTTGAGGCCCGCGGCGCGACACGCGTCGACCGCGCGTGGCACGTTGTCGGGGTCGTGCCAGCGTTCGAGGGCGGCGAGCGATTCGCGCTGAAAGGATTGAGCCCCGATGGACACGCGGTTGACTCCGCCGGCGGCGAGTTGCTGCATCAACTCGGCGGTAACGGTTTCGGGGTTGGCTTCGACGGTGAACTCTTCGCAGCGGTCAAGCAGGCCCAGCTCGTGCATCGCGTCCAGTAGCACGGTCCACAGTTCAGCGCGGAGATACGTCGGCGTCCCGCCGCCGGCGAAAATCGTCCGCGGGTGGAGGCTGTCCAGATGTTCGGCCCAGCCGCGCAGCTCAGCGATCAGTGCGGCGGTGAACGCGGCCTGGCGGTCGTGGCCCGGCTGTTCGACGACGCTATAGAAATCGCAGTAGTGACATTTGTGGAAGCAAAACGGCAGGTGCAGATACAGCGCATCGACCCGCGTCTCGGGGATGAAACCGGCATGAATCGCGGTCGGGATGGCTTGCTGGGGGTGTTTCACGGCGTTACACTCCAGCATAGCCGGGGTAAGTGTTTTGTTCTTTTTCGTATAGGATCTCCATGGAAGCCTCACTGGTCATGTTTAAAGCCGACGGCATCCGCCGGGACTTCCCGCTACGGCCCGGCTCGCTGGTGGTGGGGCGAAAAAACAGCTGCGAGCTTCGGATTCCGCTCTCGAGCGTATCCCGTCAGCATTGCGAAATCACCGTCGAAGGCGACGCGGTCAAGCTCCGCGATCTGGGGTCGAGTAACGGCACCTATCACAACAGCATCCGCGTTCAGGAAGCCGAGCTGTCGGCGGGGGATGAAGTGGTGGTTGGGCCGGTGGTATTTACCCTAGTCGTCGACGGCGTGCCGAGCGAGATCAGCCCGGTGCGGACGATCGTGTCCTCGGCCAGTTCAGAGGATTCGGGCGCGACGATTTCCCCCGAGCAGCCTCTCGCGGCCAGCGATGCTGAAGTCGTGATCGCGTCGGACACGTCCGGCGACCACGAATCCACGGTCGAACTGCTCGGCGATGACGATGTGGATCCGTTCGAGGCACTCGAAGCGATGGCCAGCCAGGAAAAAAACAAGGGTTTACCCCCGTCCGATGCGGGCAGCCCCGCCGGCAGCAGCATCATCGAGTTCGACTTCGATGATCTGGACGACGAGAATTGATGGGTGTGTGGGTAGTCGGGGCGAGGTTTTCGTCTCCGCCCCAAGGCAGCCGGGAGCTTGCCGTTGATCGGCAGGCGTTATTTTTTAGCGTCGCTGGCGTCGGCGGCGGCGGGAGCGGGGCCGGTGGATTTGGGTTGCGGGACCTGGATCCTCATGCCACAGCTTCGGCAGCGGACGGTTTTACCGCGGGCGCTGGCGGGGACCGACAGAATGGTTCGACACTTGAGATTGGGGCACAGAAGCCGGACTGCACTGGATGACATAGGTTTTGCCTCAATGGACCATGTGAAGGACCGCCTGGGTTACTATCGTTTCGCGGCGAAGCAGACTTAACCCTAGCGGTTCGCCCGGGGCGTTTTTTTATTCGGCGAAGCCGGCGATTTTGGATCGGCGGATGGTGGGTAAACGCCTAGATCGCCGATAGATAGAGCCACCAAGGCCGCCGGCTTCGTGCACCCACGCACCGCCGAGAAGCCAGCGGAGAGACGTATGGGTTGGGAAGCATGGTTGACGCTTGGCATCATCGCGTTCATAGCGGTCGGGCTGGTGCGCGGCTTGGCCGGGCCGGACACGATGCTGCTGGGCGGGATGACGCTGCTGGTGGCGCTGGGCTTGTTCTCGGACGCTTTTCCCTCGGCGTCGCGGGCCGTCTCGGGCTTTGGCAACGAGGCGGTGGTGACCATCGGCGTCCTGTTCGTCATTGCTGAGGGCTTGTCACGGACCGGGGCCATGGAGTTGGCGACGCGTTGGCTGCTTGGCCGACCGCAATCGGTGCGCGGGGCGCAGCTGCGCATGCTCCCGGCGGTGGCGGGGCTCAGCGCGTTTCTCAACAACACCCCGATCGTGGCGATGTTCATCCCCGTGGTCAACGACTGGTGCAAGAAGACCGGCCTGTCGCCGTCGAAGCTGCTCATCCCCCTGTCCTACGCCGCGATCATGGGCGGCAGTTGCACGCTCATCGGCACCGCGACCAATGTCTTCGTCAGCGGCATGGTCGAATCCGCCCAGCGCGGCGGCGAAGCGCTCGGCCCGATCAACGCCGCGGGGCAACGCGCCGACATGACGTTGGAGATGTTCACGATCAGCGTCGTCGGCGTCCCCGCGGCGCTCATCGGCCTCGCCTATTTGCTCTTGCTCTCCGACCGGCTGCTCCCCGAGCGACGCGGTAGCGTCGGCGCGTTTGATCAAGCCGACGGCGAAGCGGGGCGAAACTTCACCGTCGAAATGATGGTCACGAAAGACGCGCCGTTTGCGAATCAGACCGTCGAGAAGGCCGGCCTGCGTAATCTGCCGGGGGCGTACCTCGTGGAGATCGATCGCGGCGGTGATCGCATGGTGGCCGTCGGACCCGAGCAGACGCTGCGCAGCGGCGATCGACTCATTTTCGCTGGCGTCGTCGATTCGGTGGTCGACCTCCAAAAGATCCGCGGCCTGGTCCCCGCGACCGATGAAGTCTTCAAGCTCGACGACCCCCGGCCCAACCGCCGACTCGTTGAAGCGGTCGTCAGCCCGCAACACCCGATGATCGGCCAAACCATCCGTGAAGGCGGCTTCCGCAGCCGCTACAGCGCCGCGGTCATCGCCGCCCACCGCGGCGGCGAACGCCTCAACCAGCGCCTCGGCGACGTCCGCCTCCGCGCCGGCGACACGCTGCTGCTCGACACCCACCCCCGCTTTGTCACCCAGCAACGCAACCGCCAGGACTTCATCCTCGTCTCCGCGGTGGAAGGGTCAGAGTCCGCCCGCCACGAACGCGCGTGGGTCGCGCTGGGTTTTCTGGTCTTGATGGTGCTGCTTACGACGTTGACCCCGATGCGATTGGTCACCGCGGCGCTGCTCGCGGCGGGCGGCATGATCGTCACCGGCTGTTGCACGCCCGACCAGGCCCGGCAGTCGGTCAACTGGCGGGTGCTGCTGATGATGGGTGGGGCGCTGGGCGTAGGCGCAGCGCTCGAGTCCACCCACGCCGCGGTGTCGGTCGCGCAGCTGCTGGTCCAAGCGTTCACGCCGCTAGGCCCGGTGGCGATCCTCGGGGCGATCTATCTCGCGGCGATGCTGATTACTTCGCTGGTCGGACCCATCGGCACGGTGGCGATGATGTTCCCGGTCGCCAAGGCCGCGGCACTCGCCGCGGGCCTGAACTTCGAGCCGTTTGCGATCGCGCTGATGATGACCGCCGCCGCCAGCTTCGCCACGCCGACCTACCAGACCAACCTGATGGTCTACGGCGTCGGCGGCTACCGCTTCAACGACTACCTCCGCATCGGCTTACCGTTGAACTTCTTGGTGATGGCGGTGACGCTGACGATCGCGCCGATTGTTTGGCCGTTTTAGCACAGCGAAGTGAACAGTGCACAGTACACCGTGCACTGTTAATCCATTCTCACTGTTCACTGTGGACTGTTCACTGCTCACTCGATTCGCCTACGGCGAATATTCCACACCGTTATTGGGCGTCTCGAACAGGCGGACCATGACGAGTTCGGGGAGGCCGGGCTTCATTTTGTTGTAGATCCACGCGGCGATGATCTCGGCGGTGGGGACTTCGAGGCCGGGGATGTCGTTGAGGTAGTGGTGGTCGAGCGCATCCATGATCGGCTCGATGTGTTTCTTGAGGTCGCCGTAGTCCATGAAGTAGCCGACGGCCGGATCGACATCGCCCTCGCAGGCGATCTCGCAGAGGTAGGTGTGGCCGTGCATCCGCCGACACTTGTGGCCCTCGGGCATGGTGTGCAGCTGGTGGGCGGCGTCGAAGCTGAACTTGCGGAGGATGCGGGTCTTCATGGGAGACAGTTTACTCGCCAAAGCCGAGGGATGGCCATCCCTCGGCTTTGGCGTGCCCACTTCAAACCCCGCGTGCCATCGGGTCCCAAATCAATTTGTGAAGCTGCGTCTGCACCCGCACCGGCAGCCGATCCGCCAGGACCCACTCGGCCAACTCGGTGATCGACAACCCCAAACACCCCGCGATTTCTTTTCCGGGGGCGACGCGGTGGACCGCACTGACCAAGACCGCGTTGACACGTTCGTGCAGCCGATGCTCCTCGAGCTTCTGCACCATCCAGTCGTAGTCGCCCCGGCTCGTCAGGACAAACTTCACCTCGTCGCGCTCGTTGAGGTGGTCGATGTTGGTCCATAGGTTGCGGTGGGCCTCGCCGCTGCCGGGGGTTTTGAGGTCCATGATGCGGACGACGCGGGGGTCGCAGGCCGAGATGTCGCAGGCCCCCGAGGTCTCGATCAGCACGGTTTTGCCCGCGTCGCAGAGGGCGGTCATGAGCGGGTGGACGTTGCGTTGGAG